>CAYXVS010000009.1:13223-28513 GCA_964468735.1 uncultured Anaerolineales bacterium
GGGCTGCTCAGCTTTGGCGCGAATCCGGGGGTCAGCAACTTCGATCCGTGCACGCCCAAGCGTGAAGTCTGGTGGCTCAAGGGCAAGCGCTACACGGATATCGAGGATGAGATCCGTCGCCGCCACGCGGAACTCACAGATTCGCCCTACGAGAAGGTCTACGCGCGCTTCGAGGGGAAAGTCAGTAAGAACAAGGGGCAATTTGGGCCGCTAGGCACCTACCATCGCGTCTTCTACGTCTTCGAGATTTTGGAGATGCGCGAAGCCCGGCCGGACGATTGTGAATAGCGGTTAACGCCGCACCGAAGCATCGAAGTAGGAAATCTAAACTCGCGCCGCGCCCACGGGCGCGGCGTTTGCGTTTTTCTGCCTTCCGGGAAGCTATGAGTGGATTTTATCAAGCTGAAATTGCCGGTTACGTCAGTTCTGTAGCTTCCCGGAAGGTTTCGGCGCGCTTGTCTCCTTTTGCTGAGCCTTAGCGACAAGGATTGTGATCCGCCCCTAAGATGAGGCGCATCTTGACCGAGGCGTTGGGATCTTCCTGATAGATCACGTGCTGGGCAGGCACGTCAAAGAGCGTTTGGACTAGCTCCAGGCCGCTGCCCTTATGCGTGCTGGAGAAGAAGATAATCTGGGTCTCCGTGTAATCGTGGCGATCCGGCGTGCCGATGACGGGCACGTACCCGTAGTGAGCCAGCGTGTCGGCGGCCAGCCGATCCCAATCCGCGTATGGCGTGCCGTTCCAAATTTCCACGTGGATCGCGGCCTGGGCGGCGCGACGCGGCGCCGGCTTCGCGATCACCGCCGAGACAACCTCGGCAACTGCCTCTCCCTGCGGCAGGAAGACGTAGCCCCCCATATCCGTCACGTAGGATCGGACCTCGCCCGGCCCGATGTTGTACCGTCGGACATTCGCCGGCTCAAGTTGGGCGGCGGTCAAGGCCAGGGGCACGATCTTGCCCAACCCCATGTCCGTCTGGTAGAGATCCTTCTTCTCCTCGTAGAGCTGCGGTGCTGCCTCAAGCAGATTCGCCCGCTTGGCCTGATGCCACATCGCCTCCAGCACCTGCTGCTGGCGGCGCTCGCGGGAGAAGACACTCGTCGTCTTGCGCGAGCGGGAGTACCACAGCGCTAACTCCCCATCCAGATGATGGATGCCCGGTTCCAGCGTGAGTCTGGGATACACGCCGTTCTCATCGGGATAGGGCCAGTAATCCTCCAGGCGGCAGTGGACGGGCGCCTCGATGCCGCCGATGGCGTTGACCATGCCGATGAGGCCATCGAAGTTGACCTTGACGTAGTAATCCGCCGTGATCCCCAAATTGTAGAGCAGCGTCTGGTTCAGTAGCCCCAGGCCGCCGCCCTCGTAGTTATATTTTTCCCCGTACATATCCGCGAAGTTGATGCGATTCATCCAGAACCCTGGGATGTAGACGTAGAGATCGCGCGGGATGGAGAGCATCGCGACGGAGGGCGCGTCGGGGTAGATGACCACGTATTGGATGGCGTCCGTGTGCCAGTCCTGCCAATCCGGGCGCTGGTCGCTGCCCAGGAGCACGACCGTGATCGCATCCTCCGGGATGTGCTGGCGGGCCACCGGCGTGGGGATCGGGTAAGAGATGGTGTAGGGCGGCGTGACGGAGAGATCGATGGGCGCGGCGGTGGGGCGATGCGGCGGCAACGCCGTGGGGATGAGCGTCGCGGTGGCGGAGGGTGTCGGCGTGGGCGGGATAGGCGTGGGCGTGTCGGTGATGGTCGGTGTGGGCGTGGGCGTCCACGTGGGGGGAGGTGGGGCGGGTGTGCGGGTGGAGGTCGGCTTTGGCGTGGGCGTCGCGCTCGCCGTGGGGGACCGCGTCGGCGTGACGACCACGGGCGCGGGCGGCGCGGACATCACCGGCTGCCAAAGCCCCTGCCCGATCTTAACACCCAACACAACCAGCACAATTACTAAGATAACGTTTAGGGTCAAAAGGCCGATTTGGACGATTTTTTTCATAAGAAAATTGTAGGGGAGCTACGCGGTTTTGTCCAGTTCGCGCTAGAACTCGATCTCCGCGATCTGCTCGAAGTCGAAATCGAAGAGCGCCTCGGTCTCGACCTCCTCCGTTGCCAGCTCAAGCTCCGCGTCCAGTTCGGACAACTCGCCCGCGCGCTGGCCGCGATCGCAGTAGGAGCGGTAGGGGCAGTAGCGGCAGGTGCGGACGTCGTCCGTCATCTGGATGGCCTCCGAAGGCAACGCCTCGATGCGCTGGATCAGGCCCTGGAGATAGGCCTCATCCGCCTGATATTGCGCCGCGTCGTAGGGAAAGCGCTCCGGCGATTCGGGGAACTCCGCGAACCAGTAGATCATCTCCACCTGATCCGCGCGGACGGCGACGTTGTCGTTCAGATAGCCGCCGGCCCGCACCAGCAGATAGCGATAGACGCGGGTCTGCAACGTCGCGGCTAACGTCTCGCGCCGGGGCCGGTGACGCGAGGTCTTCCAATCGAAGATCACGGCCAGTCGATCAGCTTCTTGCTCCCCGGCCCGAATGGCGATGAGATCATATTTCGCCAAGAGCCGATAACCGGCCAGTGCTGCGCTCAGCGTCACTTCTGGAAAGGTCTCGTGGGACGCTTGGTTCTCGTCGCTTTTGGGGAGGAGCGCGGTGGCCGGCTGATAGCTCTGATAGTTGCGCCACCATTGCTCTAGCTCTGGCTCGTTCGCCATCTGAGCGATGCGGGCCGCGTCCACGCCCACGAGGTGCTGATGCACCATCCGATGGAAGTGCTGGCCCAGCTCCATGCGCCGCTCGTGCACCTCGACCGGCTCCGCCTCCACCGCCGGCCAGACCAGGCCCTGCACATAGCGCAGGTAGAAGCGCTGCGGGCAATCGACAAAGGCCTGGAGGCTGGCCTGGCTGAACTGAAAATCGGACGGAAGCTTCATCGTGCGTGACTCCTTTGAGAATCAGTTGCGGGTTGAAAGTTGCAAGTTATAAGTTGCAGGTTGCAAACTTGGCGATCATCGCGATGTTATGGTGAATTTTCTAGTTACATGAGCAGAGCAAGGTGCAACGCACTTAAATGGAAGGAAAGCCCAAGCCTCATGCAGGATGTGCCTAGTGATAAGCCGAAAAGTGCGTTGCACCTAAACAATTACAACAAAAAATCTCTGTGTTCTCTGCGCCTCTGTGGTGAGATTAGGGCGCGAGATAAAGTGCCGTGCCGTTTACAAGCTTGTTAGTTGCGAGATCAACAAATCTAGCGCCGCCTCCGGCTTGAGTTGCCCCGTCTTGATCGAGAGATCGCTCGCCATCAGCAATTGATAGGCGGCCCGCAACTGCTCCGGCGTGAAGTAGACGGCCTGCGCGCTGACCTTCTTGGCGACGTAGGGATGCAACTTCAGCCGGGACGCGATGGCCTTGTGGTGTCGCGTCCCCTCATCCATCAGCCATCGCACCTGGATCAACAGCCGGAACTGGCGCACGATCATGCCGAAGATGGCCAAGGGATGCGAGCCGGTGTCCAGGAGCCGATGGAGGTAGCGCGCAGCATTGCGCGGCCGCCGTTGGCCCAGGGCGTCCACCAAATCGAAGATCACATCCGCGCTCTGGATGTACGGCACCATCGTTTTCACATCCTCGAGGGTGATCACGCTGGCCTCATCCCCATCCGCCCCAGAGGCGCGATAGAGCATCAGCTTCTGGATCTCCTGATCCAACAGGCGAAGATTCGCGCCCAAATTCTGCGCCAGATGTGCGGCCGCGCGCGGCGAGATCTTGCCCCCGCGCTGCTGCGTCCGGCGCTGAATCCAGCCCGGCAGCGATTTGGCGTTGGGCAGCGCGAAGTTTCGGATCTTCGCCTGGTGCTCTTTCGCGGCCTTGAGGACAGCATGGCGTTTGGAGAGGCGCTTTTCCTCCAAGAAGATGAGACAGGTCGAATCGGGCACATCGGGCAGGTACGCGGCGATGGCCTTCATCGCGGCCTTATCCTTCTGCTGAAGCACGTTGCGCGCCAGGATCACGCGCGTGCCGCCCATAAAGGGGATCGTGCTGCACGCGCGGCGCACCTCGGCGGCCGAGATCGGCGGCGTCAGCACCTCGGTGTTGACCGCGCGCAAATCTTGCGGGATGCCCGCCGCTGCGATGATCTCGCGTGCGGCCTCCTCCCGCTCTAGCTCATTCTCCCCCTGGAGCAGATAGATCATTCGGTTGCGGGCGTTGATTGCTGTGAGGGTCGCGTTCGCACCCGGATGCGATGCATCTCGTCAGGCTGGGCGGGCGTCGTCAGAATAGCGGAGACCTCGGTATCGGAGAGATCCGCGTCCGTGGTGAGGTTGGCCTGCACCCACAAGCGCAGCGGCTGGCTGACCAACAGCGCCACGACGTTGAGCAGAATCATATAGGGGATCGGCTCTAACCGTTGCAACAGGCCTTCATCCTCTTTGGGCCTGCGATAGCCGATGAGCGTCGCTAACATCGTGAGCGTCGCCGTGATGATCAGGTTGGTACCGCAGCGCTCGTGGATGCCGAGATGGCGCTCGCCACGCTTGAGGCGTTTGAGCGCCTCCATCACGGCGGGGACGACCTCATCGGTCGTCAGCGAGGTGTAGAGCACGAAGCCCCACGGGCCGGATAGCCCGATGAGTTGCGCTTGGGGATGTTGCGCGCTCAGTAAATTAATCGTAGCGTGCTCCAAAGCGTGATTGCGACGAATCCGCTGGAGTAGGGTTTTGAGCATTTCTCACTCTCCTTTGTCTGTCCAATCTTCTGTCTGAGATACGTCGGTTTCAGGGGCCGGATATGCGATGACCAACAAGCGATTGGCCAGGCTGCCGTAGGGATGGCAGGTGACCAAGGTCAGCCGCTCGTCCGCCGTGGGTTGGATGTGGCGGGCGTTTTGACGCCGCACCTCCAACGGTTGCCCATTCTCTGGTAGGACGATCTTCTCGGCCACCCGATAAGCGTAGGTCTGACCAACCTCGCCGTCAACCAGCAGCAAAGCGCCCGCCTCCACCTTGTAGAGATCGCGGAAGACCTCGCCGTGGGTTGTGTTGTGGCCGTTGAGGACCGTGTTGCCCGGCGCGCCGATCAAAGCTGACGTTTCGTGCCATCCGACGGCGCGCCAATCTGGCACATTCCACATCGATTGCACCTCCCCATCGACGTCGATTGTGATGTGGCCGATGGGCATCACCGGCGCGTCTAAAGAGATCGCGGGGATGCGAAGCCATATCGGGGCGGTGCCCGTCAGCCTCGCCGTCGGTGTGGGTGTGGGAGCCTTGGTTGGCGTGGATGGTGAGGGCGTGCGGGTGGGCATGCCTAAAGGTAGAGGTGGTGTTGGCGTTCGGGCGGATGGGAGCGTCGGCGTTGCGGTGGCTGTGACCATGTCCATAGTTTTGGCCGTAGCGATTGCCGGGACGGTCGTCGCGCGCGGTAACGGATAGCGTCGGCTGGCGACGTACTCAGTGAGGCGCGGCATGCTCAGGATGAGACCCAGCGTCAGCAGGATCAGTCCGGCCGCTAAGGCCACATTAGTGCCTAGGGAGCGCAGTTGTTCCATCGTATGACTCTCTTATCGCATTCACTGAGGCAAGCATCCGGCAACTGGATCACGTATGCGGCCCTAGTCTTCCTCAGTATTTTCTTGATAGACCTCTGGTTTGAGGACGCCAACATAGGGAACGTTGCGATATTGCTGAGCATAATCCAGTCCGTAGCCCATCACGAACTCATCTGGCACCGTGAAGCCTATGAAGTCCGGCGTCACCTCGACCTTGCGGCGGCTGGGCTTATCTAACAGCGTGATCACCTTCATTTCGGCGGGATCGCTGGCCGCGAAGTGACGCTTAAGATAATGGATCGTGTTGCCGGAGTCCACGATATCCTCAACGATGAGCACAGTGCGTCCCTCGATGGGAACCTCCAGATCTAACAGGATGCGGACCACCCCGCTGGTCTTTGTGTCGTCGCCGTAGCTGGAGATTTCCATAAATTCCAGCTCGTGCCGGAAGGTGAGATGCCGGGTCAGATCGGCCAGGAACATAAACGCGCCCTTGAGGATGCACACCAAAATCGGCAGATCCTCATCGGTGTAGATGTCGTTCAATTCCTGCCCGATCTCGGCAGTGCGGGCCTGAATCTCTTCCTCTGTGACCAAGACCTTCTCAATATCATTGAATAATGAAGACATTACAACCTCCTTGTTGACTTGGCTACCCTTGCGAAGGTTGCGAAGGCCCTTCAAGCCTAAGACACCTGCGCCCATCGCGGATAACGTTGGATAAAGAAGCACCGTCCGTAACCTTCGCAAGGGTTATGAAAAACTGTCTGTGACGTTACGAATAGACGCGCGGCTTCAGCGCCGCGATGTACGGCAGCGTGCGGAAACGGTCGGCGTAGTCCAGGCCGTAGCCCACGACCCACACATTGGGGATCTCGAAGCCCAAGTAGTCGATGGGCGCGTCGACCTTCCGGCGGTCAGGTTTCGTCAGCAGGACAGCGGTGCGGAGGGAGGCAGGTTGGCGCGCTTCGAAAAGGCGGTAGAGGTACCGGAGTGTGTAGCCGGTGTCCAAAATATCCTCGACGATGAGGATATGTCGTCCGGCGACGTCGGCGCGCGTGTCCATAATCATCCGCACGGCCCCGGTGCTCTCCGCCTTGTCGGCGTAGCTGGAGAGCGCGATGAAATCAACGCGGTGCGGGACGGTCAGTCGGCGCGAGAGATCGGCCAGGAAGATAAACGATCCCTTGAGGACGCCGATGAGGAGAAAATCCTCATTGTGAATGCCCTCATAATCAGCGCTGATCTCCTCGGCCATCTGGCGCACCTGCGCTTGAATGGTCGCTTCATCTAATAACACATAGTCGATGGAATCGGGTAAGTCCAGCTTCTTCTGCTCGTTCGTCTCACTCATTTGGACGCCTCCTCGTATAGAATAGAGGTGGGTTGGATTGGTAATCTGCCGGGTTGGAGGTCGGAATACCATTCTGACCTACTCTTTTGTGGGCCGCCGGGGCACCTCGTGATGATCGCGGCAGCGGGCCTCGTAAACCTCGCTGGCGCCGACCAATACGATGGGATCATTGTAGTAGGCCGGCTCCCCATCGATGAGGCGCTGCGAGCGACTGGCCGCCGCGCCGCAGACGATGCAAATCGCCTGGAGCTTCTCCACGCGCTCGGCGACGGCTAACAGTTCGGGGATCGGGCCGAACGGCTCGCCCCGGAAATCCATATCCAAGCCCGCACAGATGACCCGGATGCCCTCGTTGGCCAGCTCGTTGCACGCCGCGACGATCTCCGTATTAAAAAACTGCACCTCGTCGATGGCGACGACGTCCACATCGGGATCGACGCGCTGGCGCAACTCATCCGCATCGCTCACCGGGATGGCCTTCGCTTGCAGACCGTTGTGCGACGCGATGGCGCTCTTGGCATAGCGATGGTCTAACGCCGGCTTGAAGACCTGCACATTCTGTCGTGCGATCTGGGCGCGGCGCAGGCGGCGGATCAACTCCTCCGTCTTGCCGCTGAACATGCTGCCACAAATAACCTCAATCCGCCCGTTGCGAATCCGTCTGCACATATCTTGATTTTACTCCTTATCCTGAAAATAAAAAAGGCAGGGGAGAAATTCCCCTGCCTTGAAGGTCGTTCAGAAAAACAAAGCTCCCAAATTTGGACGAGTTTACTTCTGAAACGTCCTTGTCACGTTGCGATTAAGCGCTCGCTGGTGCTTCGGCTTCCTCAGCTTCATCGCTGGGAAGTTCGAAGCCCTTGGCGTGCAGGCTCTTCTTCAAATCGGCCAGCCGTTTGAGGCCCAAGCCCCGGATGCTGTCGATAAGCTTCTCGTCGCCCTCTTCTTCAAGCAGCGCTAACACATCCGCGACCTTCTCTAGGCCCTCGTCGGATAGGATATTTTCGAGTCGGGTGTCCAGCTCTAAGTCGGTGATGGGCATAGCCGGTGAGGTGCGCTTCTTCTCGCGCTCCTCGGCCTCCGCCATCGCTTCCTCGCGCGCCCGCAGGCGGCGCATGAAGCGGTCGACCTGTCCCTCAGTATCGACGATGCGTTGCTCGCCGGTGAAGAATGGGTGACATTGCGAACAAACATCCGTGCGGATCTCTGGGACCGTCGCGCCGACCGTCCAAGAATTGCCGCACGCGCATCTAACCTTTGCTTCTGGATACCATTTCGGGTGAATGTCTTCTCTCATCCTTATGCGCCTCCCTCTGGACGAACGTTCACACGCTTGCGCCCGTGGGTAATGTCGTAGTCCACGACGCCCTCGACTAAAGAGAAGAGCGTGTAATCTTTACCCATGCCTACATTCTCACCGGGCTTGATGCGCATCCCGACCTGACGAACCAAAATGTGGCCCGGATTCACGTACTCACCCGCGTACTTTTTGACCCCTCGACGCTTCGCATTACTGTCGCGTCCATTAGTGCCAGTTGCTTTCTTGCGTGCCATAACCTACGCTCCCTTCTCGATTTCATCAACGCGCAGGCGCATATAGGTCTGGCGATGTCCCATGCGACGACGATAACGTTTCTTAGGCGAGTATTTGAAGATGCGAATCTTCGGCCCTCGGAATTCATCCACGATGGTCGCGCGGACCTTCGCGCCAGGGATAGTGGGTTGTCCAACCTGAATTCCATCGTCATCGGCCAGCAGGTAGATCTCACCAATCTCGATCTCCGCGCCTACGGATTGTTCTGGCAGACGTTCTATAACTAGCTCGTCGCCAACAGATGCCTTGTATTGATGTGCTCCTGATTTTATGACTGCGTACACTTGTTCCTCCCCGTTACACAATAAGGAGCCGGCCCTCCGGGGACCGGCTGCTGAGTAATTATAGATGGGTTGAAGAATTTGTCAAACATCCCCACGGGGAATTATAACATCCTCTTGCTACAATGCCAGCGATTTCCAGAGCGCATCCACGCGCGATTTGACCTCCGGCGACATCGGGATAATTGAGTCTTTAATCGCGCACTATGATGATAGCTTCCGATAAAGCTTCATAGTTTTGACCTTCATATTCGAAATCGATCATGTTGCCGGGGTTTTGGTCTGCTGTATCCAGATAGGAGGATATGCGCTCGACTAGGAGCGGTCGTGCGCGTTTAAGCTTCCAAGAATCAAAATAGCTCGATCTGTTGATGAGAATCAAGAACAACCGATTTGCAGCGTCAAACCGACGGCGGCCCTGATTTTCATACAACCACTGTATGAGTTCTGATGGGTCTTGTAGAGCGTTTCCCAATAGTGCGTCTCGGAAATCCTTCAACTCTCGTAGGCCCTGAGCGGCTTTAGCAGAAGGATGATCTGATAATTTTTGCCAGAGGTCCCTTAAAAATTGAGAGCCTGACAAACTTTTATCGTAAAAGATACCAAGATCATCCGCTAAATGTTTGAGAGCAGTGTGCTCATGATGTAATCCATCCTCTCTTCTTTTCTCACCCACGTACTGTATAGGTAAATAAGTTACCTTCAGATCAAAAGGAACGTCATTGATGAAGAAATCAATACTCTTTACTCTTCCAACCGCAGGGAGTACGTTAGGATGATCGCGAAACACGTCTTCGATAATGATTGAAGTCCAATTGTTATACCAGGAACAAAGAACATAACCTCTTAGACTGTCATGAAGTTCCTCATCAATTTTTTGGCATAAAGTTTCGTAGCGCCAGATCCTCTTCACATAATTGTTGACAATGGTTCGCTCTAGCCCCCCACGATAGATGCCACCCCAGTCAAAAACATGGAGTTGATACAAACTATGAACCAATTCATCTTCAAATGCTCTTCGCTTAGCCCTTTGCTCTTCGTAGATTTCCTCTATAAGCTTATCAATCAATTCTATCGGAACCTGTTTCTCATAAAGACCCCTGAACATAACTTTGACACGATAATCATCTATGTCTAACTCAGCCACTTCAACAAGCCGCTTAAGATATTTTTTACGGGATAGAGATCTGATTTTGAGGTATCGTAGTCCATCCTGGGTTTGACTGAGAACTGTGATTTTATCCTCTTTGAACATCTGCTCTGCTATGTCAAAATCGAGGCGCATTTATCCATCCTTTCCTGTTGGGAATGTATTAGACCAACCATCTAATGACTGAAGATTTCGAACTCGGTCATACGTTGCGTCATCTGCTCCTGGTTTCCGAAAGACCATTGCAAAGTCATCCTTGAGACTGCCCTGCCTGCTGTCTTGAACAACGGATCTGGCAGAGTAGGGAACCGGGAAGTGTCCGAGATACTCAAGCGAGCTTTTAGAAGATTCTTGGTGAGTAAAGGAATAAAAATATTGCCAATCCTCCGACTTTCCAGCGTTGAACAGTATAACAAGGAAGCCACCTTTCTTGAGTAAATTTGCAGCGATGTTGAGAAACATCTTCATATCAGTGCTGTATTGATCTAACCCTTTGTGTCGATCTGCAGCGTTAGATACCACAACTTCCTGCTCAAAATCCACGTGATTACCCAAAATTGCATTCCACATCTCACTGAGTTCAAGATAAGGTACGCGATCTCCATGAGGGGGATCGGTCAAGATCAAGTCAATGCAGTTAGCGTCAAGTTGATTCAGAGTGGCGAAAGCGTCGGCGCGGACAATAGCCACCCGAGCATCATCATAGAGAACCTGTATAGGATCATCTGTAAGTTGGTGTCGAGGAAGGGAGAAAGGTGATTTTTCAAGAGCTTTTATCAGTCGGTTGGAACGGATGTAAAAGCGAGACCAAACGTTTATCTCAAAGTGAAGTTCCGGGCGCCAATAACCAATTACCCAACTGCCAACCTCAATCTTCTCGGATTCCTTGCCTTCAGTCTTTCCCCGTCCCGTAATTGCAAAGACCATATTGCTCATTTGTCCTATGGACGCGGTTAGGCAAAGCTCGAAGACAGGCTGTACACTCAGTGGCAGTGCTCTAATTGCCTCGATTAGGAGATCAATGTTTCGAAGGGCACGCCCTGTGAAGAGATCGTTCAAGTGTAGGTCTGTAGAAGTATTGATTCTGGAATTATCAAAGAACTTTGGCAGGCGAATGTGTCGGGGTTGATAGTTCTCATATTTCTTGAACTGACGTATATCGTGATTTGTTGGCTCATATACGTTTCGTTTGCTTCCACGCTTTGCTCTCCATATCTCTCGAAGTGTTCCATTGTCCCATAGGTAATGTGTAGCAACCAGCCTGCGATCTATTTTGGTATCCCATAAATAATCCATTGGGACCATGTTCTTATCTGTTCTGGTATATGATTCTTCAATATCTTCACGAACTTGTTTCTCGATTTTTTTCAGGCCCTGTCTGACGACATCTACGGTAGGTGGGGAAACCAAAAATTTAGAAAGCTGAACGGCAATGGGGTTCAGATCAATACCTATGAAGCGTCGTCCAATCCGAGCTGCTTCTCTGGCGGCTATCCCTGAACCTACAAATGGATCGAGAACTACTTCATCTTGGTTAGTTAGGGTCTCGATAATAAAAGCAATGGGTTCAAAAGGCTTTTTTCCCCAGTACTTATGAAATCTGTATAGTCCACGATAACCTTTGGGATTGGACACCTGAACGACGGTAGTCATTATGAAATCAACCTCCTCTGGGAGATCTATGCTTGCCTTATCCACATTATACTTCACCTTTTATACTTTTAAAGTGCGCAAGAACTTATGTGTAAGAGTAGATTATTTGAAGTCTCCTTGTACTTTTCTTATAGCCTCAGTTCCTCCCAAAGCGCATCCACCCGCGATTTGACCTCCGGCGACATCCGCGCGACCTCCGGCCAGGCGCGAGCGTGACCCTCCTCCGGCCACTTGGCCGTCGCGTCGATGCCGATTTTTCCGCCGAAGGTGGGCCGCGCGCTGGCGTGATCCAACTGATCGACCGGCCCCTGGGTGATCACGACGTCGCGCGCCCAATCGACGTTGCCCAGCGCCTGCCACGCCGCCTCGGTCGGATTGTGGACATCGACCCACGCATCCACCACGACGATGCCCTTCGCCAGGCTCAGCAGCGCCAGGCCCCACAGGCCGTGCATCACCTTGCGCGCGTGGCCGGGGAAGCGCTTTTCGATGCTGACGAGCACCAGGTTATGGAAGACGCCCGGCGCGGGCATCGCCCAATCGACGATCTCCGGCAGGAAGAGCTGCGCCAGCGGTAGGAAAAGCCGCTCGGTGGCCTTGCCCATCCAGTAATCCTCCATCGGCGGGACGCCGACGACGGTGGCCGGGTAGATGGGAGCGCGCCGGCGCGTGATCGCGGTGACGTGGAAGGCGGGGAAGTGCTCGACGGGCGTGTAGTAGCCGGTGTGATCTCCAAACGGCCCTTCTGGACGCTGATCGTTGGGATCGACGTAGCCCTCGATGACGACGTCGGCGTTGGCGGGAACCTCCAGCGGCTGGGTGACGCACGGCACGAACGGCGCCGCGCGCCCGCGCAGCCAGCCGGCTAACAAGTACTCGTCGATATCAGGGGGGAGCGGCGCGGATGCGCTCCAGATGCAGGCGGGATCGCCGCCCAGCACCACGGCGGCGGGGATCACGTCAGCATCGGCTCGTTCACGAGCCGCGCGTTCGTGCTCCGCGCCGCCCTTGTGGCGCTGCCAGTGCACCACCAGCGTGCGCGCATCGATCTTCTGGAGGCGATACATCCCCACGTTGCGCGCGCCGGTCTGCGGATGGCGCGTGACGACCTGCGGCAGCGTGATGAACGGCCCGCCATCCTCGGGCCAGCAGGTGAGGATGGGCAGGAAGTCCAGCGAGGGTCGCGCCGTTTCGACGATCTCCTGCACCGGCGCCTGGCGGCGCGAGACCCGGCGCGGTTTGATCCCGGCGGCGCGCAGCGCGTCCAGCAGGCCGAAGCCCCGTCGCAGTGTGGGGATGACCTTCTTGGGCGGGCGCAGATCGATCAACGCGGCCAAGTTGTGGCGCAGCGACTCCAACGCATCGACGTGGAGCGCCCACGCCATCCGCTGCGCCGAGCCGAACATATTGATCAGCACCGGCACATCGTACCCTTTCACCTGCTCGAAGAGCAACGCCTTGTTGCGCTCCGCCGGCCCCTTGCTCACCCGATCCACAATCTCGGTGATCTCCAGCGCCGCCGAGACCGGCGCAGTCACGCGCACGAGTTCATCGCGCGCTTCCAGTAGCTCCACAAACTCCCGCAGTGAGCGATCCACCATCAGCCCTCCAGATCGATCCAGATTTTCCCATCCTCGATCTTGGTGGGGAACACGTGCAGCCGCTTCTCATTGGAGATCGCGCCGAGCACCTTGCCCACACCCGGCGGCCACGGCGTCCACTCTTTCACCTCGCCCGTGTGCAGATCGAAGGCGCTGCGATGAAATGGGCAGACAATCGCATTCTCCGAGGTGATCTTCCCGCCCTTGAGCGGCAGCCGCATGTGTGGGCAGGCGTTCAGCGTGGCGTGAATCTCGCCCTCGTGATGGATCAGCAAAATGGTGTGATCCTCTACTTTGACCGTCTCGCGCGCCCCTTCGGGCAACGCCGCCGCATCCAAAACTTGCATCCAACGCATCATTAGCCTCCTATAAGTGTTTGAGTGAACTCGAATTGTAACTCTTTAGTCTTGTGAGGTGCAACGCACTTTTGAGCCTATCATCAGGCATATACTGCATCAGACGTAACTATGACTGAAGTCCAAGTGCGTTGCACCTTGATCTCCTCATAAAGCTGAACAATTACCTTGAATTTACTTTACGGCTTGCTTCCTCCCTTGCCACGGACACAATCGCCGCGCCAGGCCATCCACGGCGAAGGTCAACCCTAATCCCAACAAACTCATCGCTGCGATCCCGGCGTACATCTTGGGATAATCGAAGAGCGTGCTGCCTTGCAGATAGATGTAATAGCCCAGGCCGTAGCGCGTGGCGAACAGCTCCGCCACGTAGAGCACGGCGACGGCGGTGCCAATCGATTGCCGCACGGCGGTCAGGATGGCCGGCACGCTCGCGGGCAGATAGACGAATCGAAAGAGCGCGCGCCGGCCCGCGCCCAAACTCCGCACGCTGATCAACAGCTCCGGGCGGATCGCGGCGGCGGCATCGCGCACCAGCACCAGCACCTGGAAGAACAAAATCATCGTGATGAGAACGATCTTCGGCAGATTGCCCACGCCCAAAAAGAGCAGCACCACCGGCGCCAACACCACCTTGGGGATCGGGTAGAGTAGGTAGATCAGGGGCGCGAGGAGGCGATTGAGGCGGCGGCTCTGGCCCAGGATCAGGCCGGCGGGCGCGGCCAAGAGAATCGCCAGGAGGATGCTCGCCGCCACGCGATAGAGGCTCACGAAGAAGTGGCGGCCCAACTCGCCGGGCAGTTCGCGGACGAAGGTGATCAGCACGACGAGCGGCGGCGGCAGCAGCGGGCGGTTAATCAGCCGGGCGATGATGGCCCACGCGCTGAGTACGGCCAACGCCGCGCCCACGTAGGCCAGCGCGGGGATGCGCTCTTCGGAATCCGAGGTCGCGGCATCCATTACACGGCCCGCTTGTCTGCGATGGATTGGCCCAACGCCTCGCGCAGGCGGGTGCAGGTCGCGCGATAGGCGGCGGTCTCGCGGTACGCCGCCTCGGCGGGGTGCGGATGCTCGAAAACGGTCGCGGCGCGATGGGGCGGCCCGCTTAGTAGCAGGATCTTCTGGCCGACGAAGGCGGCCTCGTTGATGTTGTGGGTGACTAAGACCACGGTCAGGCCGGCCTCGGCGCAGAGGGAGAGCGTGAGGTGTTGCAGTTGCTCGCGGGTGGGCGCGTCCAATGCGCCGAACGGCTCATCCATCAGCAGGAGATCGGGATGCAGCGCTAAGGTGCGGGCAATTGCCACGCGCTGGCGCTGTCCGCCGGAGATCTGCGCGGGGTACTGGTTTGCCAACGGCGCGATGTCCAATCGGGTCAGCCAGTGGGCCACGCGCGCGGCGATCTCCTCGCGCGGGAGGGCGGCGTCGCGCGGGGCGTGATGACCGTCCGGGCCGTAGAAGCGGCGGATGCGCAGGCCCAGCGCCACGTTATCCTCGACGGTCGCCCACGGGAGCAGGCCGTACTCCTGCAAGATCAAGCCCGTGCGCGGGCGCGGCCGGGCGATGCGCTCGCCCGCGATCCGCACCTCGCCCGCCTGCGGATGCAGCAATCCCGCCAGGAGCAGCAACAGCGTGCTCTTCCCGCAGCCCGAAGGCCCCAGCACGGCCCACACCTCGCCCGGCGCGACGTGCCAGGAGAATGCCTCGAAGAGGGGCGCAGCTCGGTCATAGCCGAAGGTCACGTCATCCAGGGTGATCAT
>CAYXVS010000009.1:28613-30384 GCA_964468735.1 uncultured Anaerolineales bacterium
CGAAGAGGGGCGCAGCTCGGTCATAGCCGAAGGTCACGTCATCCAGGGTGATCATGAGGAAACCCTTGCGAAGGTTGAGACGGATTGCCACTGCCGCAGGAGCTTTGTCGGAGCAAGTGCACCTACATTGACGCAACATCGCGTAACCTTCGCAAGGTTGATGCTCACTCTACAAAATCCGTCGTGATGCTCGATTCATAGGTCGGCGCGGATGTCAGGGCGCCGGTGGTCTGGAGCCAGCGCACGACGTCCTGGAACTGCGACGGCGTGGGCGCCTCGTCGCCGGGATAGTGGGGCACGGGGAAGGCGCCCGCGAGCGGCTGGGGGAGCAGATTCTTTTCGACGAGCAGATCCTGCCAGCGGCTCGGATCGGCGTTGATCGCCGCGCTGGCGCGCTGGACGGCGGCCATCACGGCGCGGACCGCCGCCGGTTGCGCCTCTAACGTGGCCCGCCGGAAGGCGTAGACGCTGCAACTGGCCGCAGAGCTACCTTTGACCGCTGAATTGCTATCGACGCCGGGATAGAGCGTGTCGTCGATCACGGGCACGGCGCCCTGTTGCATCGCCAGCGAGGCCAGCGGCTCCGGCAGCGTTGCGGCGGTCAACTCCCCGGCGGTGAGCAGCGCCATGCGATCCGCGATCTTCGGCACGGCCACGAGCGCGACCTCCTCGGCGGCGATGCCCTCGGCGGCCAGCAGGCGCTGGGTGACGTACTCGACGACGGTGCCCTTGGAGACGCCGATCGCGGCGCCGTGCAGCTCATCCGGCGTGGTGATGCCCAAGTTGGGCGCGGCTAAGATGCGGAATTGCGCGTGCTCCGAGGTGGGCGTCATCGCGTAGCGCACGGCGGCGACGCGCGGCTCGTCGCGGTTGTAGAGCGCCAGCGCCACCAGATCGGTGATCACGCCATCGACCTGGCCCGCCTGGAGCAACTGGTCCCGCTCGGCGGCGGAGGCGACGGGCACGAACTCGACGGCGACGCCCTGCTCGGCGAAGTAGCCCTCGGCCTCGGCGACGTAGAGCGGCAGCGCGTCCAAGATGGGCAGCACGGCGATGCGCAGGGGTTGGGGTGCGGATGCGGACGGCTGACATCCCGCCAAGAGGAGTAGGAGGCATGCGGCGCGCAGCGCCGCGCTTATCGTCTTGCCTAAGACGAGACGAATGGAGCGACCTACCATCGGATCGGCTCCTGGCCGTAGGCGGCTAAATACTCGTTGGCCTGGGAGAAGTGGCGGCATCCGAAGAAGCCGCGCCAGGCCGAAAGCGGCGAGGGATGGGGCGCGGCTAAAATCAGATGACGGCCCTCATCAATCAACAAACGTTTGGCCTGGGCGTACTTGCCCCACAACATAAAGACGAGGTGCGCGCGCTGTTCGCTCAGCGCGCGGATGATGTCGTCGGTCAGCGCCTGCCAGCCCAGATCGGCGTGGGAGCCGGCCTCGCCCGCGCGGACGGTGAGGGTGGCGTTGAGGAGCAACACGCCCTGCTCGGCCCACGCCGTGAGATCGGAGGCGGCGACCGGCGCATTTTCATTCTCATCATCTGACTTGCCGTCGTAGACATCCGCGATGACCTCCTTGAAGATGTTGCGCAGCGAGGGCGGCGGTTTGATCCCCTCGGAGACGGCGAAGGCCAAGCCGTTGGCCTGCCCCGCGCCGTGATAGGGGTCTTGCCCCACGATCACGACCTTGACGGCGTCGAAGGGCGTCAGGTGCAGCGCGGCGAAGATTTGATCCTGCGGCGGATAAATCGTCGCGTGCTGGCGCCGCGC
>CAYXVS010000010.1:0-16603 GCA_964468735.1 uncultured Anaerolineales bacterium
GCATTAGTCCAAACAACTCCGGGGCACGTCGTGATCACCTACCACGGGGCGCCCCGGAGTTTGTGTGTCGATTCGACGTAGAACGGCTCTACCCGCCCCCCTCCCGCTGCGACGTCTGACGCATCAGAATTGCCTCGCTGGTGCGATAGAACGTACTCTCCAACTCCGACGGCCAATCGGCGGGGCGATGCTGTAAGCGCGCCAGGGTCATCAGGTCGCCGATGTAGTAGAGGGCCTCGAGCGCCTTGCGCTGCACGTAGCGCTCCATTTCCTCCTTTTGCTCGCGCTGATGGACAGTCGCCGTGGACATCAGCGCGAGTTGCAGGCTGCCAAAATCCCCCAGCGCGATAGCCTCGAAGCGCTCTTTACTACTCGTATCGTACAGCCAGCCCAGGGATTGAATCGCCAGCGCGATCAGCCCAACGTCCGATTGCGATTCTAACGTGGCCAGCACAAACGCGCGCGCCCGCTCGTTCTGCGTGCGAATCTTGCCGATCATGTAGATGAGATTGCCGTACCAGTTATCGCGATGCTCCCACAGCTCCGCGCTGAGCTGCCCGGCGGCAATCCTCTCCGCGGCCAGTTCTGGATCGATCAGCGGCAGGATCGCACGCTCCGTGACCAGGCCCGGACCCAACAGCGTCAGCGCGGTGGAGACGTTGCGGTAGGTCATTTGATCCAGGCCGGGCGTAAGGAAGGTGGAAATCAGCAGATTAATCGCGCGCGGCGACTGGATGTGCGCCAGGATAAAAGCCGCCAGGGCCTGTTGACCGGCGTCGATCTCCCGCCCATCCACCTCATCGTGTAGCAGATACACCTGCAATATCTCCAGATCTCGCGCCTCCCAGGCAAAGAGCAAATCGACCAGCCACGGCGAAAATTCAAGAAGCGCATCAAAGGGCGGATCGACGATCTCGCGGAGCGCCAACATCCCGGCCAAGCGCACACTGCTGTACTCGTACTTCGACCGGTTCCCCGTCTGACGCACTCTGTCCGTGATCAGACGCACGAGATGCGGCAGGGCGACCTCGGCGCGGAGATGGCCCAGCGCCTCCACGGCCCGCACGCGGCGGAAGACATTCAGCTCCAATTGGCTGTCCAGCCGGAGGATCAGCGTGTTGATGATGTAGTTGCGCAGCGTCTTTGAAACTGGCTTGCGCGGGTCGTTCAGGTTGCTCTCCTGGATGCACTGCGCAGCCAAGAAGACATATTCGCCCTCGCTCAACGCGACGCCGCGCAAAATCCGGCCAATCAATTGCGAAGGATCATCCATCAACCCGCTCAGCCACACCAACGGCTCCCGCCACCACTGATACAAGCTCTGCCGGCCCAACATCGCTGTGATGTCGCCAACCCAGCGGGCGCGCTCCGGGTGCGCCAACAGGGCGTGAGCACAACAATAGGCGCGGATGTTATCCCGGTTGAAGCTCACCCCCTCATCGCCGGAGGTATCCAGCAGATCGTGCGTGAGCAGTTCCTGATACAGCGTCTCCAAATTGTAACCGCGATTCCCTCGCACCTCCGCCATAATCTCAAACGCCTCATCGATAGGCAACTGCTCTCGGTGCGTCGATTGCATCCGCCAGGCCAGCGCGTGAAGCGTCTGCGCGGCCCGCGTGCGCATCCCGCGATCAGTCGCAATGTCGGCAATCGCATCATCCACCAGATAGCGCAGCACCTGCACGTGGGATTGCGGGAACTCCCCGTGTTGCGCCTGACTCAGCATCCGCATCAGGAGCCAGGGCATCGCGGCCAAATCGAAGAGCTGCGCGCGCTTCAGAGCCGCGTAGAGCGCCTGCCCAATGGCGTTTTGCGAATTGTGCGTCAAGTACGCCTTAATCTTGCGCTGTGTCAACGGCTGGATGATCAACACGCTGGTGAGGCGCAAGCGCTGCAGATCGAAGTTCTCGACGCTGAGGGTGATGATATATTCGTGCTGCGGATTGTTCTGCGCGAATTGATTTAACGCCTGCCACGCGCGATCCCGCAAATTGGCTAACAGGCCCGCGCCGCCATCCACTAAGATGCGCAGGCGCAAACCAACGTCTTGGGTCAGGAGTTGAGCCGGGCGCAGTGCGCTCCCCTCCTCCCAGAAAGGCGAAAGCGCGTCCAAAATGAGACTACTGATCGTAGCGGCGCTGATCCACGGCGCCTGCTCAAGTTCCCGGAGATCGATATAGACGGGGATCGTCGGCCTGCCGACGGTCGTCAGCGAGCGCTGAGCCGTCAGATGACCGACGCGCCGCAATTGAAAGGACTTCCCCATCCCCGGGCCGCCGATCAAGCCGACGAACTTGACCTCGTGCGGACGTCGGGGTCGGCTATCGGTTTCCTCACCGCCCTCCGCATCGTAGGAGGCCGCGAAGATGTCGGCGACGGCGGCCATCATCTCCTGACTGGGCGCCCGCTCCTCCGCCAAATTGGCGAGATCCAAAGAGGTCAGTTGATCGGAGAAATGCAGCACCTCCAGGGGGAGATACGCCTCACCGGGCGGCAGGGGATTGAAGATGCCGGCGTGAATCATCGCCCGCAGCGCCGTGCGGATCGGGTCCGGCGTGAAGAGATGGCCCGTCGGCGCCCGCATAAAGAGCGTGGGGATCGCCCACGTCGTGTCCTGAGCCTCGTAGAGCGCGCGTCGCGCCTGCGCCAGCGCGCGGTCGATACTCCCATGCTCCAGCAGATGGCGGTAGAAATCCTGGCTCAGCGTCCGCGCCGCCGTGATGGGGATAAAATCCTGCATCGCGATCACGGACGGCGCGCCGGCCCGCACCAACTTGGGCGCCAGCCCCACAAAGGGATTATTGTTGCCGGGATCGCGGCGGGCGCTCTCGCACGACGCCGTGAAGATCAAGTGCGGCAGCGATTCGGTCGGCAACTTATCGATGAACGCCTCATCCTCGACGACCTGGACGTGGCCGGCGTCATCCTCCAACATCAGCGCCGCCGTCTTGCGCCGCTTGCTGAAACTGCCGTGGCCGAGAAAGTGCAGGATGTGATAGTCCGAGAATGATAGCGTCTGCGTGAGGCGCTTCAGCGTGGTGTTGCCGTGGACAATGTGAACACCGGCCTCTGCGAGCTGCCGGCGCAAGTTAGCGGGGAGCTTTGTCCGACCCGGCATCAGCCATAGCTCAATCTGGCCGGCCTTCTGCAACGGTCCAATCGCATCGTAAAGGCTGGCGACCTCTTGAGCCACATCAAGAGGGGCCAGACGATACGCCTCTAGATCATCGGGATTGGCGATGACAAAGAGCATGCGGGTGGGATAGTCACGGATCGGCGCCGGGGCCGCCTGCTCCAGACCAATGTAGCGGGAGAGAGGGCGCGCCCCCGTAGTAGATAACGGCGTGGGATTGCCCTGAGCCATAAAGTGCATCCGCTCCCAGGCCAGCGCGTGCAACTCAGCGGCCTCGTGCTCGATCCACAGGCGCAGACGGAGACGTCCGCCCGTCTGCGCCTCGGCGTACCCGCTGGCCGTGTCATACGCCCGCCGCATCGGGCCATCGACGAGCGCGTAGAACAGTTCCAAGCCGTACTGCTCCGGCTGATCCTCCAGCGCGCGCAAAGCCGCGAAATCCGGCTGAAACAGCCCCCCGCTAAAAATACCCTGCTCCTGATTGACCTCTGCTGCGACGGGGTAGCCCCCCGCCCCCTCATCCTTGCCTCGAACGTGTAACGTGAGCATCGTATACACTTCGCTTCCCATTGGCGCCTCCTGCCGCTAATTTCATAAGCGTGTGACAACCCTATCGTATAACGAGATACAGAATTTGCCAGTTGAGGCATCGAAGACAACGTGAAACGCAAATGATGTAAAGCTATTACTTGGAGAATTCGAAGCAGATCGACCGAGAAAATCGCTTCGGGTGCTCCAGAGCGTCCTTGGCCAAGTTCAAGGCAAATGAAGCTGGGGTTGACGGGCACGATAAATCGCTTAGCGTGCAATCGCGTGTATCTTGGACTCCTCAGAACTGCTTCATTTGTCCCCTTGTTTTTTCGGTTGACAATTCTCTTGGGTTGTGTATACTTATGGCTGCGAACGGTTTGGAGGCAGCCTTTGACCTTGACCCATCAAGCGGGTGTGTTATAATGCTGAATGCGCCGACGTAGCTCAGACGGCAGAGCATCCGCCTTGTAAGTGGAGGGTCGTGGGTTCGATCCCCACCGTCGGCTTGAAGGGCAGTTGATCCGAGCGGCAAAGGAGACTGACTGTAAATCAGTTGGCGGAAGCCTTCGGGGGTTCGAGTCCCTCACTGCCCACCTTACCAGCCCACGTAGCTCAGTCGGTAGAGCACATTCTTGGTAAGAATGGGGTCATCAGTTCAAGTCTGATCGTGGGCTCAGGTGTATTTAAAAATACATAAGAGTTCCAAATCACCTGGAACCGCCATAACTCAGGCGAGTAGCTCAATTTGGCAGAGCAACGGTCTCCAAAACCGTAGGTTGCGGGTTCAATTCCTGCCTCGCCTGCCTTGTAGGGAACAAAGACACCGCCTTTAATAAGTGAGGCGGTGTCTTTAGAATGTAAGGAGACATAGGGAGGGCTACATTGGCTAGCTCAAAAAAGAAAACGCGGAATCAGAACCCCATACTTCGGTATTTCCAGAACACCATAGCGGAGTTACGGAAGGTGCGTTGGCCCACGTTGGAAGAGGGCTGGACGATGACCAAGTTGGTCTTGATCGCGTCCATTTTGATGTCAATCTTCCTGGGGGCCGTCGATTTTTTCTTTGGTTGGTTGCTCCGTGGCATCATTGAGCAGAATATCCTCTTCATCATCTTAGGGCTCGTAGTCGTCGCAGCCTTGCTTGGCACGGCAGTACTGATCAATCAAGGCGAAAAGATTTAATCCTCTTATGAGTGAAGAACAGTCGAACCTGGAAGAACAGGAAGAACAGAATCTAACGCCTGATTCCGAACCTACCGACTCCTCTGACGAAGCACATGACTCAGAGGATCAATCTGGCGCGCTCCCCAATGTAGAATTATCGACGGAGGAGATTTTTTCGCGGTTTGGGGTTGAGGAAGAGGAAGAAGAGGAAGTCCCCTTCCTATTCGAGGAACCGGCAGAACCAGAGCCGGAGGAAGAACCCGAGGTCACGGAAGAGGAGCCGGAGGAATTAACCGAAGAGGAGTTGCTGGGCGTTTTACCCGACCCATTTGAGCAAGAGGTCGAAGAGCCCTCTGGCGAAGAACGGGGGTGGTACGTCCTGCACTGTTACTCCGGGTATGAACACAAGGTCAAGCATAACCTGGAATTACGGATCGAGTCGATGGGGATGCAAGACTATATTTATCAGGTCGTGATCCCCACCATAGAAGAGATCGAGATCAAAGGCGGCAAGCGACGCAACGTCGAGCGCTGTCTCTATCCGGGCTACATTATGGTCCAGATGAATATGACGGACGATTCCTGGTACGTGGTGCGCAATACCCCCGGCGTGACCGGGTTCGTTGGCGGTGGGAATCGCCCCACCCCCTTGCGCTCGGACGCGGTACAGGGCATTCTGCGCAAGATGGAAGCGGCGGCGCCGCAGGTGCGAGCGACCTTCAAATTGGGACAGAAGGTGCGCATCACCGAGGGGCCATTCGCTGACTTCATCGGCGTTGTGGATGACATCGACGAAGCGCGCGCGAAAGTGCGGGTGTTGGTCTCCTTCTTCGGACGCGAGACCCCTGTTGAGCTTGACTTCTTGCAAGTCGAGGATGCATAAGCCGTTCCAAGAAAATAGATCTCTCAGAAATGAGCGGTTTTCTTAGGAAAAAGCATCAGGTTTGGGGGATTCGAATCCTGGAACTATGCAAGTTAATCACCGTCTTGCCGTCCGTTAAACCATTCGATTCTAATCGATTTAAATACGGGCGAGGACGGACAGAAGTAAAACAGATAAGGGAGTGTAGTAGATGGCGAAGAAAATCAAAGCGGTTGTGAAGTTGCAGATTCCGGCGGGCAAGGCAAATCCCGCCCCCCCAATTGGGCCGGCGCTAGCCCAGCACGGCATCAACTTGATGGGATTCTGCAAGCAATACAATGCGAAGACAGCCCACATGGCGGGGAACATCATCCCGGCCGAGATCACGATCTATCACGACTCGTCCTTCACGTTTATCCTGAAGACGCCGCCCACGGCGGATCTGTTGCGCAAGGCCGCCGGGGTGCCCAAGGGGTCCTCGGAGCCAAATCGGGATAAGGTCGGGAAGATCACCCACGATCAGTTGCGCGAGATCGCCGAGACCAAGATGAAGGACTTGAACGCGCACGACATCGAGGCCGCCGAACGGCAGGTCGCCGGGACGGCCCGCAGCATGGGCATTTTGATCAGGGACTAATTTCTAGCAGGATCAGGTTTTGAAGTGGGAGGGCGCTGCGCCCGCTATCACCACAAGGAGATTATTTAATGACTAAAGGAAGTAAGAAATACCTAGAAGCATATCAAAAGGTAGATCGCGACCGAGAGTACAGCCCTCGAGAGGCGCTCGAATTGGTAAGAGAGGTCAGCTACACCTCGTTTGATGGTACAGTTGAACTGCACGTCCGCACCGGGCTGAATCCCCGCCGCGCTGACGAGCACATTCGTGGGATGATCAAGTTGCCCAAAGGCTTGGGAAAGGAAGTCCGCGTGGTGGTCTTCGCCGCCGGTGAAGGCGAACAAGAAGCGCGCGATGCCGGCGCAGATCACATCATCAACACCGATGAGGGCTTCCAGAAGATCATGGATGGCTGGACGGACTTCGACGTGGCCATCGCGGTGCCGCAGATGATGTCCAAAGTGGGTCGTCTGGGGCGCTTCTTGGGGCCGCGTGGCTTGATGCCCAGCCCGAAGACGGGCACCGTCGTCCCCCCAGAGGATCTTGGGGAAGCGGTAGAAGAGGCCAAAGCAGGGCGCGTGGAATATCGCCTGGATCGCTCCGGCAATATTCACTGCCCCATCGGCAAAGTCAGCTTCCCCGTTGACGATCTAATGGAGAACTTGGCGACGGTGATGGACACCCTTCGTCGCGCACGTCCGGCCAGTGTGAACAAGAACGTTTACGTGCGCCGCATCACCATCGCCCCGACGATGGGGCCTGGTATTCGCATGGAGCGCTTCGAAGCGCTGGCGATGGAACCCGGTGAGATCGCGACAACGGTCTGACAATTTAAATACCAAATTCAGCACGATAACAATCGAATACGTAACATTTAGTCTGCCGAAGACAGCAGGTGTGTGTGCAAAATGCCCCGCATAAATGTACACACTTAATTTCCCGCCTAGGTAGGACGAAGATGATACTCCCTCGTGGCTTATCTTCACGGAGAGTTATCATCCTTAGCGAGTCTAGGAGTCCTTGCGTCGGCCGATGCAAGGACTTTTTTTATGGCATCCAATAGACGAATCATTAAGCCCAAAATCATAAGTGAACTAAGTAAGGAGGTGAAGAGACTTGGCTATTTCACGTTCTCGTAAAGAAGAACTAGTCGAAACGTATCGGGAACAATTGGAACGTAGTAATGGGATGGTGTTTGCGAATTACTTAGGCCTATCGGTTCCCCAGATGGAAGAGTTACGCGGTGAGGCTTTGGACAATGACGGAGAAATTTTCGTCGTCAAGAACACGCTGATGAGCATAGTCTTGCAGAACGCTGATATCGCGCCCCCTGAGGGGCTGTTCAGCGGCCCAGTCGTAACGGCATTCTGTCACGAGGATGTACCACCGCTGGCAAAACTTTTCCGCGACTTCGCGAAAGAGGCCGAAGAAGGCGCGTTCGAGATCAAGGGCGGATTCTTAGAGGGAAAGTATCTCTCTCCAGAGGAGACCCTATCGATTGCGGATCTACCTGGGCGCGACGAACTTATGGCACAGGTGCTGCGCTCGATCAACGCCCCGGCGACACAAATCACGGGGGCCGTGGCGAGTGGCGTCCGCCAGATTATGAACGTCGTGCAGGCGTATGTGGATAAGATGGAAGAAGGCGGCGCGTCCGCCGAGGCCGCAGCGTAAAGCATTCCATCTGGATGAAATCCGCGTTTTAAAAGTAATCCAATAAATACTAAGTTAAACAGGAGTGTAAAATGGCAGATCTAGAGAAGTTAGTTGAAGAAATTAGTCAGCTTTCATTGATGGAAGCTTCGGAATTGGTGGGCATGCTCGAGGACAAGCTAGGTGTGAGCGCCGCCGCTCCCGTGGCAATGATGGGCGCAGCGCCTGGCGCTGAGGCCGAGCCGGAAGAGGAACAGACCGAGTTCGACGTCGTCCTCAAAGAGGTCGGCCCCAAGAAGATCAACGTCATCAAGGCCGTGCGCCAGATGACCACCTTGGGCCTCAAGGAAGCCAAGGACAAGGTCGAGAGCGCGCCGACCTCCATCCTGGAAGCCGTGGGCAAGGAAGCCGCCGAAGACGCGAGGGCGAAGCTGGAAGACGCCGGCGCCGTGGTTGAATTGGCGTAACGTCGTTCCACTTCAGTCGCATCAAATGCAAAGCGCCCCCTCGTCGAGGGGGCGCTTTTTTGTGCACAACTTGAGCCTTAAGTTCTTGAAGATTATTTTAATGCGGGTATCTGAGAAATTGACATCACTAACCGCAGAGCGTCATTTACGGCCTCAGATGTCTTAAAAGCAGCTGCCACATCGGGATCCAGCAAAACCAAATTGCCACCTTCTTGATATTGCGCGGTATACTTGCCCCGTGTACCATCTTTAAGTAATTGAGATAGATCATACTCTGAGCGCAGTTCATCCTCAATTTCTATAATTTCCTTCTTCATAATCTCTTCTCTCCAATCAAATTCTCACTCCGGCGGCTTGGATGCTTCCCCCTCCAAATAGATGTCGGAGAGCGCCCATACATCCTCGAAGTTGACCAGATAGCGGCGGATGGTCTGATCCCATGAACTGCTCGCCAGATAAGCCCCATCGGGGCTGAAGGCCACATCCCACACCAGATCGTTGTGGCCGGGATAGACGCCGATCAACTCCGGCGCCTGGCGCGGCCCCCTGGATAGATTGGAGAGATCCCAGAGGCGCACCATCGCATCGCGCGATCCGGTGGCCAGATAGCGCCCCGTCGGATCGAAGGCAACGCTGTAGACGAAGCTGCCGTGTTCCAACGTGTGCACGGTGGTCAGCGTCTCTGTATCCCAGAGACGCGCGGTGTTGTCCCACGAGGCGGAGGCCAAGTACCGTCCATCTGGACTGAAGGCCACGCGAAAGAGCGCCTCGGTGTGACCGCTCAAGGTCACGACGTCGGTCAGTTCTAAGGATCCCTCGTCGTCGGTGGGCGCCAGCTCCCAGAGGCGGATGTTGTGATCAGTGTGACCCGTGGCGATAAAGCGCCCGTCGGGACTGTAATCTAAGGTATACACGCGGCCCGGATAGCCGGGCAACGAGAGCACCTGCGCCTGCCGCCAACTCTCGGTAGCCCAGAGGATCACGGTCTGATCATCCGAGCCGGTGGCCAGGTAAGCGCCATCAGGACTGAAGGCGGAGACGTTGACATCGCGCATGTGGCCAGCCAACACCTTGATCAGATCGCCGGTCGCCGCCTCCCACACTCGCACCTTGCCATCCTCGGAACAGGTGACGAGTTGTTGCCCATCGTGGCTGTAGGTCACGTCCCACAGCGTGCTGCCAAACGAGCGCATCGTGTTGATCACCTCACCGCTGGCCAGTGACCAGATTTGCGCGACGCCCCTGTCATCGCCGGAGGCCAAGAATTTCCCCTGGGGATTGAAATCGATGTTGCGTATCCGGGTCTGTCCGGTCAGCGTGGAGAGTCGCTGATCCTTCAGGAAATTCCGATCCCAGAGGCGCACGCTCTTGTCACCCGCCCCCGCGATGATGTAGCGATCATCGGGGCTGAAACCCACGCGCAGCACGACGTTTTCCGGGCCGGAGAGCACGGTGAGGGCGTTGGCCGCGCGGGTCGCGACGTTCCACAGGCGCACGGTCAGGTCGCGCGAGCCGGAGACCAGGTGCGTGCCATCTGAGCTGTAGGCGATGGTCGTCACGCCGGCGGTGTGTCCCACCAACGTGTGCACGGCCTGTCCGGTATCGAGATGCCAGAAGCGGATGGTCCGATCCTGCGAGGCGGAGGCCAAGATCGGCTCGATGGGGCTAAAGGCGACGGCGTTGACCGGGCCGGTGTGGCCCGTGAGCGTCATATATAGCGTCGCTTCGATTTGTTGTTGGGTACTCTCACCATCTAAGAGTTTCCATATATAGACAACTGCGTCATCGGAGGCGGCGGCGATGTAGCGCTGTGTGGAGATTTCACCATAGGCGATCTCGTTGACGCGCTCGGTCGCGCCCGTGGTCAACGTCAGCGCCGGCGTGGTATGCAATATCTCCGGGTTGATCTCGCTAGCTTGCCAGAGATAGACGACGCCCCCTTGGGCTGTTGTGCCATCATCGCTTTGCTCTCTGTAGCGTCCGCCGCCGATGAGATAATGGCCTGTCGGATCGAACGTCAAGCTGTACAGATTGGCCTGACGCGGCACGTACAGCCATTGTCGCCACGCTTGGCTTTCCTCATCCCAAATGCCGAGATTAGACGCCCGCCCCGTACTGCCAGCCGTCACCAATTGGGCCGCGTCGGTCTCGGTGGCGTCGCCGCCCACGGCCAGCCGAAAGGCCGCCGGATGCGCGGCCAGCGCCCAGATCCCCCCTCGCTGCGGCCAGGAGATGATGCGGTCGCGCTGCATCGCCGTATCCCACGTCCAGATGCCATCATCCGGCGAGAGCGCGTAGATGTAGCGCCCGCGCGCGCTGTAGGTCGCGTCGTACACCTGCGCATAGGGATGATGATAGATCTCGACAGGGTAGTAATCCAGCAGCGCCCGGCGGAGCGCGATCTCGGCCTTGGCGGTTTTCACCTCCTCAAAGAGAGGTTGGGAGAAGGCCAATCGCAGCGCCTCGAAGATGGATTTTTCCCGCGCCCCCTCGCGCGCCAGCCGGATGCTCGCCAGACGGTCGCTTTCCAGCACTTGCTGCGAGCGCGAGGCGGTGTCGCTGATCTGCGCGATCAAGCTGCTGCGCGCGGCCATCCAGCCCAAGAAGGTGACGATGATCAACGTCGCCACGCCGATTCCGGCGGCCAGCATTTTGAGGCCGCGAATCCGCGCTTCATGTTTCTCTTTGGTCTCGCTGGCCGCGATGAACTCGCGCTCGTAGTCCTCGGTCTCGTCGGGATGATCCTTGAGCCACGCAATAGCATCCACCAGCATCGCGTCCTGGTAAAGCAAATTGTCGTTGTTCGTCTCCTGCCAACGCCGTGCGACCACGCGGAGGGGCGTTTCGCGCTTCGCATCCCACGCTTGATTCGACTGGAGGATGGGATCGATAAGCCGGTCGTGGACCAACTCGTACCAGCGCGCGCCGGCGCGCATATCCGCCCGGATGATGTGCTTATCATCCAAGACGTCCACCGCCGCATTAGGCAGGCGCGCAGTCGTCTCCGCGCCGCGCATCGCCAGTCCCCGCGTGCCCATCGAGGTGATCAACTGCTGGCCGAACCAGCGGCGCACCTCGCGCTCGTGGACGGCGCTCTTTTCGACGGCGGCGCGCACCGCATCCTCGTAGAAATCCATCAGGGCGCGGTCGATGTCGCCGTACTCCTCCACCTCCTCCCACTGGATTGCCTGATCCTCCTGCTCCGGCAAGTTTTCCCAGAGGCGCTGGCAGATCACCTGGAGTTGCACCGGCTCCACCTCCGGGCCGAGGATGACCTCCTCACCCGCGCCATCCCCAGCGCCCGCCTCGGCGGTAGCCGCGACCTTGATCTGCCGGAGATCATCGACCAGGCGCTCCGCCACGCCCGGCCCAAAGACGCATCCCGCATTCTGTGCCGGACGCTTGACCGCTTGCAGCGCCCCGCGCGTGCCTAAGCGCTTCATCCGAAAGCGCGCGCGGAGCCGATGGGGCAGCAGCGGCGCGTAGGCGTCCATCGAGGCGACGTAATCCTCGCGCATCACGAAGATGACGCCGAGTTGCGGCAGTTCGTCCAGGGCCGCGCGCACCTGCAAGAAGAAGTCGCGCGCATCCTGCCAGCGGTCGCGGTGGGTGGTGAACAGCTCCTCAAATTGATCTAAGATCAAGATGGGCAGCGGCAGGCGGTCACTCTCAGGATCGCTGATGCTTTCCAGATAGGAGAACAACGTGTGTTGACACAACGCTTCGGGTGGCGTCTCTGGCGCTAAGGAAAGCAGTACGCTGAAAACAAAGAGGTTCTCAATCTCCTCTGGGGCCAGATGCGGGGGCGGCGCATTGCCCACACGCGCCACGGGCAGCACATCGAAGGTCTCCTGCTCCAGTTCGGGGATGATCTTCGCGTTGAGGAGGGAGGTCTTGCCGGCGCCGGATTCGGCGTAGAAGAGCACCTCGCGCGCCGAGAGGATCAGCGAGAGCAGCTCCCGCGTTTCGAGATCCCGTCCGTAAAAGTTCTGGCGATCCTGGCGCTCGTAAGGCCGTGGGCCGACATAGGGGTTATGCTTCATCGTTGTCTCCTCCCTTCGCGAGGATTACTTTTCGAGTGTGGCGCTGATACGCCGCGAGCAGTTCGCGATGCACCGCCACGTTTTCCAAGAACGAGCGCCGCAGCGCGTCGTCCTCGATTTTCGCGGCCTTCGTCTGCACATAGTCATAGGCCTGCGCCAAGACCTCCGGCGCGCGCGCATCCTGCGTCGCCGCCAGGACGCGATAGCAGGCCATGTAGACCCAACACGGCTCCGCGATGCCATCCAAGCTTGGGTGCGCCGCCACGTAAGAGAGCATAGCCTCAACGTGGGGATACGCAGCGGCCCAATCTTCCCGCGTCAACGCGACGTAGGTCAGGCCCGCCCGCGCTTCGATGGCCCGATAAGGTTGATGCAAGTCCTCTCGTAGTTCCCAAGCGCGGATATAGGCGGCCTGGGCCTCGGCGAGCTTCTCCGCGCCCACGTAAATATGTCCCCAACACAATTGAGCTTCCGCCTCCAGATTGGTATCCTGCAACGCCCGCGCGATGGTCATCCCCTGCTGTACGTGCTCCTCCGCTCGCCTCTCTGCGCCCATCAGATGATACAAATGGGCTAAGCCAATATGCGTCTCACTCTCACCCGGCGAATCGGCTGTCAATTGGCTGATTTGAAGAGCGCGCTGGTGATAGGCCAACGCCTCGTCATATTGCCCCAAATGCTGCGCGATCTCCCCTAAAGTCGCGTAGGCAATCCCCGCGCCGATGTGATCGCCAATCAACTCTTTCAATTGCCTTGCCTGCTCGCTATAATACCGCGCTTTCACGTACTCCCCTTGTTTGAGCAGGGTAATGGAGATATTGTTCAGCGCCGCGCCCTCTCCCTTTTTGTATTGAATCGTCCGGTAACGAGAGAGCGCATCCTGGTAACAAGCCATCGCCTCATCTAATCGCCCCTGCGCCGAGTGGACGACGCCGATGTTGTGCAAGCTGCGCGCCTCAATATCAGATAAATCGTGGCGACGCGCCAAATCCCGCGCTTTCTCAAAGTGTGGACTGGCGTTCTCGTATCGCCCCTGGCGCCAGATCGCAGCGCCCCAGCGCAGATGGGCCGTGGCCTCCAGCCGGACGTTCTCGTATCGCTGCGCCAGTTGCGCCGCCCGCTGCGCGAACGAAACGGCGTCGGTGTAATTACCAACCTTCTCAGCGTACTGTGCCTGGCGCAGGATCATTTTGGCCTTGTTCTCGCCCCGGGCGAAGACCAGAAGCATCTGGAGATCCCGCCGCTGTTGCTCGCGATAGCCTTGCAGGTCGTACACCCGCTCGCGCACATTCAAGATCTGATATTGCCCTTCGCGATCCGATTGGGGCGTCAGTTCTAGGGCGCGGGAGAGGAGGCGCACCGCCGCCTCGTTAGCATACTCCGATGCGGCCTGCTTGCCGGCCAGGAAAGCGTAGCGGCGCTCCTGCTCATCAAGCTCGGCCTGCCCGTAGTGATAGGCCAGGTCGGCGTAGTACGGGGCCAGATCGTCCGCGTAGAGCGTCTCGATGGCCTCAGCGGCGCGGCGATGCAGCTCGCGTAATCGCGAGCGCATCTGAATATCATAGGCCACATCGCGCAGCAGCACGTGCTTGAATAGATAGTGCATCGTCTCTTCCCTTTACCCAACCCTCCAGACCATCAACTCACCGGCGACCAAATCTGCTCCTGTTCGGCAGTTTGCACCTCGGAACTCACATCCGAGGCCAACATCTGCGCCAGAACGCGATCATCGAACTCCCGGCCCAAAATAGCCGCGGCCTTGACGACATCCTTCACCTCCTGCGATAGGCGATCAATGCGGGCGATAAGAATCGCGTTGATCGTCGTGGGCATGTCCGCCGGGATCTGCGCCTTCATCGTCCACGCTCCCTGGGATGTGCGCGTCAACAGGTCGTTCTCGCGGAAGTAGTACAAGAACTGCTGGGCGAAAAACGGGTTGGCCTGCGTGCGCTGCGCCAATAGCTCGACCAGATCATCGCTGACGGGGCCGCCTAACAGAACTTCGGCCAGATGACGCAAATTCGCCGCCGCTAAGACATTGAGATCGACCGAGGTCACGGACGCCGTCGCCGGGAACGCCAACGTGGGCTTACCGCCGTCATCCTGATAGCGCGAGGTCACGACGACGAAGATCGGCGCTTGGGGCAGATTGCGGAAGAGCACGGTCAGCGCCTCGGAGGACGCTTCATCCAACCACTGGAGGTCCTCGATCTTCAACAAGATCGGTTGGAAGCAACTTTCCGCCAGCAGCAGGCTCTTGATCGCCATCAGGGTGTTCTGATAGCGGAGGTTGCTGTCTAAGCTCTCGTACAGCGAATTGGGCCAGTACAATCCCAACAGCGCGCCCAAGACCGATCTCGTGCGATCTAATTCCTCTGCTAAGGCGTGAGGCGCTTGCGAGCCGGTCACTTCATCCCCAGAGAGCGAGCGCAGGCGCGCGATCAGGCGATCCAGCCGGGCGGTGAAGCGCGCCTTGTTTTCATCAGAGGATGCTTCTGGAGATTGATCAAAGTAGCGCTTGAAGAAGTAGGTGAAGGGATTAAACGCCTGGCGCAGGATTTGATCGGTCTGGCCGAGGAAGGTCTTTATCGGGTGATGACGCTGCAACTCTTGACGCAGCACATAGGCCAGATGCGATTTTCCGATGCCAGCCTCGCCGTAGATGTAGGCCGCGCCCGCGCACTGTCCCGCGAAGAGCGGTTCGGCTGCGGCGAGCAGGTGTTGCAACTCGCGCCCGCGTCCCACAAGAGGTTGCTCGAAGAAGCCCTCGGTGTGGATCGCGCGTTGCAGCAGTTGGTAGGTGGGGCGCGGCGCGGCGAAGCCCTTGTACTTGAAATCGCCGATGTGGACGACGTCGATGTTGGGCAAGTTCGTCCCCGCCTCCGACACGAGGATTTGTCCCCATTGCGCGCGCGACATCAGCCGGGAGGCGAAGTTGACGACATTGGCGATGGCGGTGTACTCGCAGCGCGCCTCGCCGCCCAAGATGCCCGCATAGACCATCCCGTAGCTCAGGCCAGCGCGCCAGCGCAGGTCGGCAAAGGCCGCGTCCGTGGTCAGATCGCGCAGGGTCAGCAGAAAGTTGGCCGCGCGCTCGACGTCGTTCTCGTGCCCCACCGGCGCGCCGAAGAGGATCAGCATCACCGCGCCTTTATCGCCGAAATCCAACTTATTGAAGTAGCCGCCGTATTCCAGCGCGGTGGACATCACCTGAGAGACAAAGTCGTTGAGCGTCGTCTCGGCTTGCGCGGGCGACTCAGGTAAATCGAAAGAGATGAAGACGTTAGCCACCTGACGGAACTCCGCGCGCGCGCCGCTGGCGACCATATCCAAGGCCGCGTCCAAGACGAAGGGCGTCAGCGTCTGCCGATCCTGCGCGGGCGGGGCGCTGGCCGGCGCATCGAGAGCAACGCGATCCGGGGGCGCGATCTCCCGCAGGATGTGATGGCCGGCGCGCGCTTCGGCCCGCGTCACGGCGGCGAGATGGGGCCAGATCGAGGCGCTGGCGACGATGTCGCCCTGGCCAGCGTGATGCTCGGCTCCCGTCGCCGCATCAATGGCGGGGCCTCGGAAGAAGTAGGTGTAGCGCCCCTCCTCGCCCACGATGCCCCAGGACGCCTCGCCCAGGCCCAGGCCCACTTTGATACCCAAGGTGAACTCGCCGTACTTCGTCGTCAACTCGCCGTGCTGCGCGAAGAACTCTTGAATATCGAAGGCCATCAGCGCCAGGCGGAGGGCGACGTCAGACGCATCTTCGGCTTCGTTCTCCAGTGGGAAGACCGCCGTAAACGCATCGCCCGCGAAGGTCGTGATCATGCCGCCGCGCTCGTAGACGCGCGTCACCAGCGGCCCAAAGACGCGGTTGAGCGCATCGGTGAGGATCTCGGCGCCGTCCTTCTGATATTGCATCAGCGCCTCGGTGATCTGCGTGAAGCCGAAGACATCCACGAACATCGCCGCTGCCGAGAAGCGTCCCTGGGTGGCGCCCTGGGCAAACTGCTCCACGATGAAGTGCGGCATCAGGTTTCGCATGGCATCCCTCCCTGTCGGAATTGCGAATTAGGAATTAAGAATTGCGAATTGCGCGACGATGGCGAATTGGCAATTCGCTGAGCCAGAATAACATTCCGATCT
>CAYXVS010000010.1:16703-28853 GCA_964468735.1 uncultured Anaerolineales bacterium
AAAAAACCTCCCGCAGAATCATCTGCGGGAGGTCAGAATGTAATTGGGTTGGCGTCAGTCGCGATGGATCGTGTCTAAGACCTCGCCCCCCGGGCTGACGAGTTCGATGTGGAAGGGCATCTGGCCCATCGCGTGGGTGGAGCAGGAGAGGCAGGGGTCGTGGGCGCGGATGGCGGCCTCGACGCGGTTGAGCATCCCCTCAGTGAGGTTGTTGCCGTCGACATAGCGCTTGGCGACCATGTTGACCGAGTGGTTCATCGACCAGGCATTGTGCCCGGTTGCGACGATCATATTCGCCCGCTCGATAACGCCGTGCGGGTTGGTCCAGTAGTGATGGAAGAGCGTGCCGCGTGGCGCCTCAAGGCATCCGACGCCCTCTCCGGAGATCTCCCCTTGGGGATTTACAACGTCATTGCTCAGGATGTCCGGCTCGTCCATCAACTCGCGAGCGCGCTCCAGCGCGTAGATGGTCTCGATCAGGCGGGCATAGTGGAAGTAGAGCGTGCCCTCGACCGGCTTGCCGCCGTTGATCGATTTCCACAAGCGCATCTCGCTCTGCGCGATGGGCGTGCTGATGTGGCTGGCCGCGTTCAAACGTCCCAGCGGCCCCACGCGATAGACGCCCTCAGGATAGCCGCGCTTCTTGTAGAACGGCGCCTTGAGGTAGGTGTAGGGGTTGACGTGCTCGCCGATGTACTCCAAGTAATCGCAGGGATTGAATTCCTCTAATAGCTCGCCATCTTGATCCACCATCCGCAGGGTGCCGTGATACAGCTCCAGCGCGCCATCCTCCTGCACCAGGCCCATATAGGCCGAGGGGAAGACGGCGAACTCATCGACCACCTGCTGGTTTTGCATCGCCCAATCCTTGAAGATTTGGATGCCGGTCTGCGTGGTGGCGATGTGCTTATCGATCTCGCTGAGAATCCACTCGCGATCCTCGGGCAGCAGCGGCTTGGTCACGCCGCCGGGCACGCCAAAGATAGGATGCACGCGGCGCTCGCCTAACTTCTGGATAATCTTCTGCCCAAAGGCGCGCAACTGCACCGCCTTGACGGCCAACGCCGGGTTGGCCTCGATCACGCCGCCCACGTGCCGAATCTTGGGGTCGGCGTCGAAGCCCAGGATGAAATCCGGACCGGCCAGCTCGAAGAAGTGCATGCCGTGCGATTGAATGATCTGCCCCATGTGCATCAGCTCGCGCAGCTTGTGCGCGGTGGGCGTCGGCTCCGTGCTGGCGATCCTGTCGCAGGCCTTGGTCGAAGCTAAGTGGTGACTCACCGGACAAATGCCGCACGTCCGGGGCGTGATCTGGGGCATCTCGTAGAACATCCGCCCCTCGCTGAACTTCTCAAAGCCGCGAAATTGCTCCACGTGAAAGAAGGATTCCTTCACTTTTCCGTCGTCATCCAGATGAATCGTGATCTTGGCATGACCCTCGATCCGCGTCACTGGAGAAATCGTAATCTTTTGTGCCATAGTATTTTCTACCCCCATCGGTTGATTGCTACATTATTCACCGTATTAACCGTGTTAACCGTCCATTCCGTACTTCAAGACCTTGCCCTCCAACTTGGGCATACGGCCTTCCAACAATTCTGATAAGACATACCAAATCGCATCGGCGCTGGGGGGACAACCGGGGATGTAAATATCGACCGGGACGACATCGCCCACGCCCATCACCTTGTCGGTCAAGGGCGTCAGGTCTTCGTGCTCTGGAATTTCGCCATCCACGGTGCTCTCCGTCTCGACGTAGCCCCGGCGCAGCACATCCTCTGTATCGAAGAAATTGCGCATCGTGCAGATGCCGCCCATAACGGCGCAATCGCCCATCGCGATCAGGATCTCTGACCGCTCCCGCATAATCTTCGCTTCCTTCAACTCTTCCTCATTGCCGATCCCGCCCGTCAGGATACCCACAGTCACGCCCTCTTCCGGCGGATGCTTCAGATCGGTGATAGGCGTAGCGCTGAGTTCCACGTGCTTCAGCAGTTCCACGATCCGCTCATCGATATCCAAAAAGGACATGTGACATCCGGCACAGGCCTCTAACCATTGTGATGCTACTGTAATTTTTCCCATAAGCTACCTCTCTCGCTTGAACTATGCGATCCGCTACGCTAACTTCGCTGCCAGCGCCGCCAACACCTCGGCATCGTCGCGAACGCCCTCCGGCATCTCCAACACGGAGTGCAGCGGGAATACCTTGCCCTCCAGGTTGGTCACGTGGCCCGCGCGCTCACTCCAGATGGGGGTGGGCAGCACGACATCGGCTTGTTCCACCAGCGGCGAACGATACGCGGCCTGCGCGATGGTGAAGGCGCCGTTGAGCTTGGAGATCACCGTCTCATCGACGGGCTGCTCCGCCATCAGGTAGTATACCACATCGGCGTCCGGCATTTCATCCAATGGCAACGGCAACAAGCCGGCCGCGCTCGCGCCCTTGACGTTCCGACCCGGCTCCAGCGCCAAGAAGAGCGCCTTCTCCGCCAAGGATTCCAGACCCGCGATGGCCTCGGGCTTCAGCCCGACGCTGTAGACGACCACCGGCTTGGTGTATTTGGCCGCTTCCTCCGCGACCTTGGCCGCCCCGCCGTAGCCGACCGTCATCATTGCCCGCTCGCTCAGCTCGTTGTCCGTCTCGCCGATCACGGCGACGGGGACGTCGTTATCGAGCTGGCGCTTGATGAAGTAGCCGATCACAGGCTGATAGTTCAGGGGGTCAGCCCCGGCGACGACGATGAAGTCGGCGTCCAGGACATCGCCAATCGTGGCGGGTGCGCCGTAGCCCAGCTTCGGAGCCGCCGGCTCCAAGCGCCCGGCTTTGGCATCCAGCTTCTTGAAGAGCTTGCCAAAGGCCTTGAGCGCCTCGTTGCTCGTCGCCGTGGACGCCACGCCCAGGACCTCATCCGCCGAGAGCTTCTCGGCGACCAGATCCAACGCCTCGTCCCAGCTTGATTCCACCAGCTTGCCGTCCTTGCGGACCATCGGCTTGGCGATGCGCTTGCGATTATCGTAGAGCGGCTTGAAGCGCCCTTCGACGCAGAGCAGCCCGCCGTTGGGATCGGAATCCCAGACGCCATCGACGCGCAGCAAGCGGCTGTAGCGCGTGACCACATCCAACGTGCAGCCAACGCTGCATTGTAGACAGGTCGTCTGCGTGTGCGTCACATCATCCTGCTCGCGGCCGCCGTAGGCGCTGCGAGCGTCGATCAGCGCGCCGGTGGGGCAGACCTGCAAGCAGGTGCCGCACTCGATACAGCTCGAATCCCCGAAGGGCACGTCGAGATCCGCGATGATCCTCGATTCCGCGCCGCGATCCCGCAGGCCCAGGGTGTGATTCGCCGCGATCTCCGAGCACGCGCGGATACAGCGGGAGCAGAGAATACAGCGGTTGGGGTCCATGATGAAGTACTTGCGGCTGGCGTCCACCTCTAGTTTCTCGTAAGGACGCGGGTAGGTGAAGTGATCGAGGCCATAGAGATAGGCGGCATCCTGCAACTCGCAGTCGCCGCTCATCTGGCAGTACATGCAGTAGTGATTCCGCTCGGAGAAGAGTAATTCCAAGATAAACTTGCGGATATTGACGACCTCTTCGGTCTCGGTCCGCACGTCCATACCATCGGATACCGGGCATGTGCAGGCCGTTTGCAGCCCGCGCATCCCGTCCACCTCGACCAGACACATGCGGCACGCGCCCCACTCCGAGAGCGATGGGTGATGGCAGAGCACCGGAATGTCGACCCCGGCGCCTTCCGCCGCTTCCAACACCGTCTGGTCGCTTTCCGCCGTCACTGATTTACCATTGATTGTTAGTTGCACCTTACTCATTAGTCGCCTTGCCTCCTAGATTTCCATCTTACACATTGCATGTTGCATAAATCCGAACGCGACGCTCCAAATGCCCTTCAGTGTATGGGCCGGAGCATCTCTAAAAATATCGATCTCATTCAAAGCAAGTCGCGCTTCGACTCGCTTATTTTTCCATTTTGCAGACGCCGGCGGGACATTCGCCGCGCGCGTGGGCCTCGAACTCATCGCGGAAGTACCGCAGCCCGGTGATGATGGGCACGGGCGCCGCCTGTCCCAAGCCGCAGAAGGACGCGGCCTTGGTGTACTCGGCGATCTCCTCCAAGCGGTCGAGATCAACCTGCTGCCCGTAACCGGAGCGCAGGCGCTCCAACGCCTCTAACATCTGGGCCGTCCCGACGCGACAGGGCGTGCACTTCCCGCACGATTCGACGCGGAAGAAGCGCAGCAGCACGTAGGCCAGATCGACGATGCACGTATCCTCGTCACAGACCAGCAGCGCGCCGCTGCCCAGCGATGCGCCCTTCTCCTGCATGCTCGCGAAGTCCATCGGCACATCCAACATCTCCGGCGGGATGATGCTGCCCGAAGCGCCGCCCGTCTGGGCGCATTTGAAGGCCTTATCGCCCTTGACGCCGCCGCCGTAGATGTCGATGATCTCGCGCAGCGAGGTGCCCATCGGCGTCTCCACCAGGCCGGTGACGTTCACGTCGCCCAACATCGTGTAGACCTTGGTGCCCGGGCTGCGCTCCGTCCCAATCGAGCGGAACCAATCCGCCCCGTTGAGGATGATGGGCGGCACGTTCGCCAGCGTCTCGACGTTGTTGACCACGGTGGGTTTGTTGCGGAACCCGGCGATGGTGGGATAGGGCGGACGGATGCGCGGCATGCCGCGCTTGCCTTCCATGCTCTCCAGCAGCGCCGTCTCCTCGCCGCAGATGTACGCGCCGGCGCCCGCGTGGACGTGAATATGGAACGAGAAATCCGAATCCATGATGTTATCGCCCAACAAACCCAGCTCCTCGGCCTGCTCGACGGCGCACGCCAGGCGCTCCTTCGCCAGGGCGTACTCGCCCCGGATGTAGATCCAGCCCTCGTGCGCGCCGACGGCGTACCCGGCCAGCGCCATCCCCTCCAGCACGGCGTGGGGATCGCCCTCCAAGATGAGCCGATCCTTGAAGGTGCCCGGCTCGGACTCATCGGCGTTGCAGACGATGTAGCGCTCGCCCGGCTGGCTGACGACGAACGACCACTTCACCCCGGTGGGGAAGCCGGCGCCGCCGCGCCCCTGCAACTTCGAGTCGCGCACGGTCTCCAGCACCTCTTCCGGCGTCATCTCGGTGACCGCCTGCCCCAGCGCGAAATAGCCATCCTCGGCGATGTATTCCTCGATCTCATGGGGATCGATGGCGCCGGCGCGCTTGAGCACCACACGCTTCTGCGTCACGGTCAAGCCGCGCCCAGACGGCCTCCCGCCCGTGGGCACGCGCGCGATCTCGCCGGTCAACACATCAACGGGCGCCTTCAGGTGCTCGACGACGCGCCCCTTATAGAGGTGCTCTTCGACGAGATAGGCGGCATCGTCCGGTGAGACGGGGCCGTACATCACGCTTTCGGGATAGACGAGCACCAGCGGCAGCACATCCGTGCGATCCACCGTGCTCAAATATCCAACCTGCACCTCGTCCGTCAAGCCATAATACGATAATTCCGCCTCGATGGCCAGCTTAGTTTCCTCGGCCCCTCGGGAGAGGCTGAGTGGGTCTCCAGAAACCAATACACGCGAACGAATCATTCAGCACCTCCCATATCCTCGACATCTCCTTCATCTTCGCCGTCGTATTGGGCCAAAATCTCGCGGACCTTTTCCGGCGTCAAATTGCCGTAAATCTCATCATCGATCATCATGACCGGCCCCACGGCGCACGCGCCGATGCAACTGGTGGTCAGCAGCGACCACTTGCCATCGGGCGTCGTCTCGCCGAACGGCACGCCGATCTCTTTTTCCAGCGCCTCCCAGACCTCGCGACCGCCCGCCGCGTGACACGGCGCATCCTCGCACAGGCGGATCACGTGTTGGCCCAGCGGCTCCACGCTGATCATGCTGTAGAAGCTCGCCACGCTGAACACATCACTTTGAGGCAGATCAAGCCGCTGCGCGATCAGATCCAACTGCTCGCGGGTCAGGAACCCGGCATCTTGGTTCAAATCTCGCAGGATCTCGACCAGGGCCTCTCTATCAGTCCCGTAGTGACCGATCACTTCATCCACTTGCTGCCGAAGCTGTTTATTCATAGACTCTCCTTGACACTCCTTCCAAAATCAATCCTGATAACTAAGGTGGTTCCAGAAATTAAAACCTCCCCAACCTGATGCTTTTCCCTCGGAAAACACCCCGTTTTTGGGAGACTTATTTTCTTGGAACGGCCTAAGCACGCCACAACTGTTCACGAGACAAAATAAACACAAAGAGGGTCAGCGCGATGCAACGCTGACCTTCAAATCAAATGATCCACGATATAAGTTCATCGTCCCCAGTAAGACGAGCCGAATAGCGGGCAAACGAAGCAGTTCCAAGGGCTGGAGATGCACAAGATTTCACGCCAAGCGATTTGGAGCACGCATCAACCCCAACTTCGTTTGCCTTGAGTTTGGCTAAGGACGCCCTGGCGCAACGAGCGCAATTTTCCCGGTCGATCTGCTTCGAATTCCCATAACCCAACGCCCGACCAAGCTTCTCCGCGTGATTTGCGCGCTCTTCTTGATGGAGAAGGCTTTCTCGAACAGGTTTTTCATCGTCGGGGCTTGGTATTGTGACGGGGACAGGACAAGAGGGGCCTCGAATGGGATGATGGCAGCGGCAGGATAAATTTAGTCGTGTTATGGATAACGGATAGGTCATTTTCTGTCCCGTCGATCACAAGCGCCGATATGATAGAGGAATTCACTAAATATCACCCGGTTAGGCCGTTCCAAATCCACACAGATCCTAAAGATAAGTAGGGGTGAGTAAGATCGGCGGCCATGGAAGGTTTTGAGATTTGGAACTCTCGTAGTATAACTTAGATTCCTTCAAAGGTCAAAAGAAAAATGACTCTCCTGAAAGAAGGGAACAATCTCACGCCAAGACGCAAAGTCGCCAAGATTTTTAAGGTTTGATTTAATTTTATTCATAAGATCATCGTCTCTAATCACGAAAATTAACCATTACCTTGTTTTTCCTTAGCGGCTTTGCGAGCCCCTTTAGCTTTTTGCAGTGGAGCCAAAAATGCCACCGGACAAACAAAGCAGTTCCGATGTATCCGAGAGGCGCGAGGTTGCGCGCTAAGCGACTTATCGCCCACATCAACCCCAACCTCGTTTGCCTTGAACACGCTATTGAGCTTCATTGAGTCATCAGTCAAAATTCGCCACCATCAGACAAACGAAAGACACCGAAAACGGCAGTTGGTATTTTCGCAAAATGCGCCTATACTTACAGTAACTTAAGCAATGGACAAAAACGATTCGTTATTCATGCATGATTCAGAGGGAAACGGCAGCAATGAGCCAACGTCTTAATCCATCCGGCCAGATCCAAATGCGGAGATATTGATGGTTGGGGACCTCCAATACACACTCTTTATCATTTTCGCCCCACTGTCGGCCATTATCTCAACCGGGGTGATCATCTACGCATGGCGCGCCTACCCCACGCCGGCGACGACCGCGTTGAAGTGGCTGATCACCGCCGTTTCGGGATGGCTCGTCTTCAACACGTTGGAGTTGGTGAGTACCTCAGAGAGCCTGACGGTCTTTTGGGCTAAGTTCAGCTACTTCTTCATCGTCAGCACACCGGTCGCGTGGTTGGGCTTCGCGCTCCTCTATGCCGATCAACAGGATTGGCTCGCACCCCAGCGCTTTGTGTGGTTCTGCGCCATCCCACTGACCACGGCGTTGCTGGCGCAAACTAACCCCAGCCATCACCTGATCTGGCAACGTTATCATTTTCTCGCCATCGACCGCTTGCTGGCTATGCAGGTCGATGCCTACGGCTGGTGGTTCTGGATGCACATTGTCTATAGCTATGCGCTGGTCTTCTTGGGCGCGTTTCTGATCGGCAAGCGATATTTCACCTCGTTCCAGTTATACCGCCGGCAGTCCATCTGGTTAGTCATCGGCGCGCTCAGCCCCATCATGGCCAACCTCATCTATATCTTTGATCTGATCCCCGGGTTAAAGAAGGATTACACCTCGCTCAGCTTTGCGTTTGGCGCCATCGCCTTTGCCATCGGCATGATACGCTACCATCTGTTCGAGCTAAAGCCCGTGGCCCGCGACGCCGTCATCGAAGGGATGAGTGATGCGGTGTTGACCTTGGATATGAAGGATCGGATCATTGACCTTAACCCGGCCGCGCAGGCGTTGTTAGAAGCGTCAGAGGGGAGCATCATCGGCCAACCGGCAGCGCATATCCTGGAGCCTTGGGGCACCTTGGTAGAACGATTCCAGAACACGATGAACGCGCGGACCGACATCGCCATTGAGCAGGCATCGGGCACGAGCTATTACGATCTGCGGATCTCCCCGTTGATCGACCGGCGCGGGCATCCCACCGGGCGATTGATCGTCCTGCGAGATATCACGGAGCGGAAGGAGATGGAGGAGGCGCTGCGGCGGCGCACGAAGGAGCTTGAGGCCCGCAATGCGGATCTGGATGCGTTCGCGCACACCGTCGCCCACGACCTCAAGAATCCTCTCACCGGCGTTGTGGGGCGCGGTCACGCGCTGTGCAAACACTTCACGAATCTGCCGGAGGAAGAAGTCCGCAAATGGTTAGATGCTATCGTACAAGCCGGGCGCAAGATGGCTGACATCATCGATGCCCTGCTGTTGTTAGCCAACGTCCGCCAGGTAACCGACATCGAGACTAAGCCGCTGGATATGGCCGCGATTGTGGATGAAGCGCTGGCGCGCCTGAGCGACCGCATCGCCGCGTCGGACGCCAAGCTCATCAAGCCGCAGGCATGGCCCCCAGCCACAGGATATGGCCCCTGGGTCGAGGAGGTGTGGGCCAACTACATCAGCAACGCGATCAAGTATGGCGGCACGCCGACGCGCGTGAAGCTCGGCGCGGAGAGAGTCCCGCGCGCCCAGAATAGCGATGGCGACGGCCCGATGGCGTGCTTCTGGGTGCGGGATAACGGCCCCGGTCTGACGGCGGAGCAGCAGTCCAAGCTGTTCTCTCAGTTCACGCGCTTAGATACAGAGCGGGCCGAGGGCCACGGCCTGGGATTGTCCATCGCGCGGCGCATCGTCGAGAAGTTGGGCGGGAGCGTCGGTGTGGAGAGCGAGGTCGGGCAGGGGAGCACCTTCTGGTTCACGCTGCCGCTCGCCGAGGAAGAGCGCGCCGAACGGTAGAGTCGAATGGACCAACGCCCGGCTTTGAATGAGATTCAAGACAGGCTCCGCGGCCATCTGAGCCAAGGCATCCCTGCACTACCACCATCCCCAGAAGAAGGTAGGTAACCCCACCATCCTCGGTCAGACCTGACGGGTTTTGGAAACCCGTCAGGTCTAACCCCGCCCCGATGTTTGCCCCCCAGGGCCAAGGAGCATGCGGGATTACCCCCCAACCGGCAGCCACCTTACCCCTCAACTGGCAGCCACCCTACCCCTCAACTGGCAGCCACTTTACCCCCCAACCGGCAGCCACCTACCTCCTCACCCCGGTAACACATGACCCCCCACATGGCTGCCATGTGAGGGGTCGAGGCGCTGCGATATGTGAGATAGAGTTGCTTATGCGGGGCTGATGGGGCGCTGGTAGCTGCTTCCGCGCAGGTCGCCGTCCTCCGTGTATCGCGCGCGCACCGTCACCGTCAGATCGCCGCTCAGGCCGGGGGGCAGCATCGCATCGACCTGCCGATCCCCTGTGACCGAGTAGACCGTCAAGCGCGTCTCCGTCGCGCCGTCGTTCAGGAAGACGCCCTCATCGGCGTTCTCCGGGTTGAATTTGAGATTTTCGCCCTTGAGGCGCAGGATGCCGGGCGCGGTGTAGCTATCGTAGATCCCGGTTGCCACGTCGAAAACGCTGCTGATGGTCGGCGCTTTGATCGGCGTGACCTGCCGCGTGTAGGAGGCCTGCGCCGCGACCGCCGATTCCAGCGCGTGATCCTCGCGGGCCAGCACGTTGAGGCGGGCCATCTCTCGCGTGATGCTCACATCGTTGGTCTCGAAGCTTCCGCTGAGGCTCAGGCTGAAGCTCACCAACCCATCGACCTTGGCCGTCTGTCCCACCGCCAGGGCAGCGATCACCTCGTCCACCAGCGCGTTGATCACGGCCTTCACATCCGTGCCGCTCAACGCCGTCTTGGCCACAATGTTGGGGATCATCGCGTCCAAATCGCGCGCATCGCCCGCGATCACCCGCGCGTAGAAGGTCCCCGGTTTGAGATTGTTCTCCTCGATTCGATACCGAATAGCCATCGTTTAAAACCTCCTGTCTCTGTTTGGATTGGATTAGATTAGATGTGTGACACTCAGGACGCATCCGCACCGCGCGATAAACATCACCTCCTTGGATTGAACATGGAGTAAGATCTACGGCTCATAATCTGCTAAGACGTCGAGCGCCCGCAGATTGCCCTACATTCTACCATGGGATGATAAAATCGCACCTGTTTTTCGTGCGGATTGAGGGATGCGCGGGGGAAGCAAGCATTCAATTACTGATTTGTAGGTAATGAGAAATTATTGTACACTACCCTTGAGTTGAAATATCAACAGAAAATTTAGGGCTAAATTTCAGAACGTCATCAGAGGGGAAAAAGCTATATGGGGTCTAATAATTCGATAGTCGCCGAAGCATTAGCGAAAGCGATCCACCAAGTGGCTCAACAAGCACACAATGAAGAAGAGTTGCGCGTTGGTGTCGAGCGCGCGCTCAGTGATACCCTGCACGCCTTGGGCTTGACGACGATGCCAGAATATGAGAAGACCACCCTAAGCGGTGCTGCGGATGCCGTGTATGGCCATGTAGTGATCGAATATAAACGACCGGGGCGCATTGCAGGCAAAGGTTATGCGGATGAGCTATCTGAACAGATCGCCCGCTATTTGACCGATCTCGCCCAGCGTGCGGGAAGTCGAACGAAGCCATCTGAAGCCTTAGAAAAGATGATCGGCGTTGGCTTGGACGGCCAGCAGATACTTTTCCTGCGCTATTCCGCCACAGGCCGAGAACGAGAATCGCCTCTAGCTGCGCTGCCAGGCACTCAGACGAGCTTCCTGAAAATAGACAAAGCTGAGAGAGCTGAGAAATATGAGGGCGGCTTTCAAATCGTTGGCCCCGTCCCCATAGGCCGTGAAAGCATCGAACTCCTCCTGCTTTATCTGCGTTCTCTCTCGCGCAAGCCGCTCACGCCCCAAGCGCTGGCCGCGGATTTCGGCCCCCAGGGAGAGATTGCGCCCAATCTGGTCAACCTGTTTTACACCGCCCTGCAAACCCATCGCGAACATCCCCGTGTGGCGGCGCTTTTCTCCGAATGGGATCACATTTTTGGCATCGTCTATGGCGAGGAATTGGGTCAAGCTCAGGAGGATGCACCCGAACTCGCGGCACTCTATCGCGCCGTACCCGATGCTAAACTCAAGCCGCTGTTCTTCTCCATCCATACCTACTACGCCCTGCTGATGAAGTTCCTGGCGGTCGAGTTAGCCTCTTTGCAAGGCGGCGCGCTCATAGGGTCATTTATCACGGCACTGCCAACCATGTCGGGAAAACGACTACATCGCGAGTTGACAAACTTGGAGAATGGCGGCACTTTTGCCTTGCTGGGGATCAACAACTTCTTAGAAGGTGATTTTTTCGGTTGGTATTTAGATGTTTGGAATACCACGTTGGCCGATGGCATCCGAACCTTAGCTCAAACCCTCGCTGACTTTGAGCCGGCCACCAGCACGCTGGAGCCGGAGTACACCCGCGACCTCCTGAAGAAACTTTACCATTATTTGGTGCCCCGCAAGCTCCGGCACGATTTGGGGGAGTACTATACGCCCGATTGGCTAGCCGAGCGCTTGTTAAGTCAGGTAGGTTACAAGGGCGATCCCGACAAACGTCTCATTGATCCTGGATGTGGCAGTGGCACATTCCTCACCTTAGCGTTGCGGCATCTACGCCAATATGCCGCTGACCATCTGATTGCCCCCTCCAACGTACTCGAAGCGGCCCTAGACAACATCGTAGGCTTCGATCTGAATCCTCTCAGCGTCATCGCGGCGCGCACCAATTACTTGCTGGCCTTAGGCGATCTCCTGCGCTATCGACGTGGGCCGGTGGATTTGCCCGTCTATATG
>CAYXVS010000011.1:0-9235 GCA_964468735.1 uncultured Anaerolineales bacterium
TCTTTGCTGCTTTTAGGGCTATCTGGGGAGTTGTCCGGCGAGATCCAAAAGACCCTGCGACGTCAATCTTGAAGCGTCACGGCGTCATCAATGATAATCTTACCGGCTACGACCTCATCCACGGAGTGAATCGCCCCCCCCAACTCCTCGATCATCGTCTGAATCTCAAGATAGGGAACGTCATCGCCCTCGATGGTGATCTTGGCATTTTCGACCTTGCGATCCATCTCGTAAATGCTGACATTGACCGCGCCAACACCTTCGATGTCGCTGATGATCTTAGCCATCTCCACAATCGACGGATCATGTGGTTTCAGGGTGTCTAACACCAATCTTCTAACTTTGCCCATTTGATTCTTTAGCTCCTTGAAATTTCGGTTCATTTTTGTGAACAGACCAAGGGTCAACGCACTTAAATTATGCAGTAGATGCCTGGCAAAGCGACAGGTCTTAAAAGTGCGTTGCACCTCAAGACTAAACGAGTGCGCGGAACGGAGAGCTATCGATCTGCTTGGAGCGGGAGTGGGAACAGAAGAGGAAGAGGAAGAGGAAGAGGGAACGGCCTAGGGCAACCGCTCGCCGTTGACGGCGCAGCGGAACCCCAGGTTCGGCCCCTTGGCGGGACGATCCGTCGTGCCATCTGGCGCGCCCACCTCGCGGTAGGTGGTGCGCAGTTGCGTGGTGAAGTTGGAGATCGAATCGTAAGCGCCGCCTCGGAAGACCTTGTAGATCCCGCTTTCCGGCCCGGTGGGATTAGAGGGGAAAGCGGCCCGCTCATAATAATCGCGGTCGTACCAATCAGCCACCCATTCCCAGACGTTGCCGGCGAGATCCAATACGCCGTAAGGGCTGGCGCCCTCCAGGTAGCTGCCGACCGGCGCGGTTGTGCTTCCCAGATGCACGCGCGCTCTGTCTAATTCATCGCCCCAGGGATAGCGGCGCTTCGACTGGGTCTCGACCTCCCAGGAGGCAGCGAACTCCCATTGCGCCTCGGTGGGCAAACCCGCGTCCCATCCCGTCGCTTCGGCGATCCACGCGCAGTAATTGGCGGCCTGATCCCAACTGATGTAGGTCATCGGATGGTCACTCCTGGCCGGATTATCGTACTGCGTGCGGGTGTAGGGCGCCTCGCACGCCCCAGCCTCGACGCACATCTTGTACTGATCAACGGTGACCTCCGTCTCGTCGATCCAGAAGGGGTCTAAGGCGACGGCGTGCTGCGGCGTCTCATCTGGATAAGCCTCGTCGTCCTCCTCTGGCGCGCCCATCAAGAACTCGCCGCCGGGGATGTAGTGCATCACCATGCCATCGACGGTGCGCGTCAGCGCCTGACCGGGGGCCAACGTGGGCGTCGGCGTGGGGGAGGGCGTCTCCGTCGGTGCGGGCGTAGGGGTTGGGGATGGCATCGGCGACGGCGTTGAAGTCGGCGCGGCGCTCGCGGCGGAGATGAGCGCCGATGTTGGAGTGGGAGTTGGCGTCGCCGTGGCCGGCACTGAGGTCGAGGTAGCGGTGGCGGTCGGCGCCAGCGTCGGCGTCGATGTGGGCGTCTCCGTGGGCGCAGCCAACGCGCCGATAAAGGGGAGCGCGCCTCCGCTCAACAATGCATACCCCAGGACAACGAGTCCCACCAGCACCACACCCAACACGGCCCACATCCAAGATTGGCGCCCGAAGCCAAAGCGGCCATCCTCAGCGCCTTGACCCTCGCTGGGCGGCGGAGGCGGCGCGCCTGCCGCAGATTCCTGGGGCTGATCGTGCCAGGCGCGGCGCAGCGCCTCGATCATCTCACTGGCCGTGGCATAGCGTCGCGCCGGCTCCTTCGATAGCGCGCGCATAATGACCTCCTCCACAGCCTGGGGCAATTCGGGGTTGTACTTCCGCGGGGGCGTAACCTCTTCATTGATGTGCATCAGCGCCAGGCTGATGGCTGTGTCCGCCTCGAAGAGCAAGCGCCCGGTGACCATCTCATAGAGGATGCCGCCGAGCGCGTAAATATCGGATTGAGGCACGGCCGCGCGCGAATCCATCGCCTGCTCCGGCGCGATGTACTCCGGCGTGCCGAAAGTGTGGCCTTCCGTGACCTGGCTGACGCGATTTTGGAGCATCACCAGCCCAAAGTCACTGAGGATAGCTTGCCCTTCGGAGGCGACCAGAATATTGCCCGGCTTGATATCGCGGTGAATGATGCCCTTGCCGTGCGCATAATCGAGGGCGGCGGCGACTTGGGACAACAGGGGGAGAATCTCGTCTGGGGAGAAGGTCTCGCCCTTCTCGAAGCGCTCGTCCATCATCTGCCGCAGATCGCGCCCCTCGATGTACTCCATCACCAGGTAATGGCCGCCTTTGAAGACGCCAAAATCGTGCACCTGGACGATATTAGGGTGTCGCAACGCAGCGACTGCCTGCGCTTCCCGTTGAAAGCGCTCGGTGAGTGAGGCATCCGCTTGTAAAGAGCGCCCTAGGAGCTTGATCGCCACCATCCGACGGAGAGCCGGTTGGCGTCCTTTGTAAACCTCGGCCATGCCCCCTTGACCGATCTTCTCCAAAATTTCAAAGGACCCTATTTTGCGCCCTATTAGGGTATCATCCATTGAAGTTCCACAGTATCATCATAATACAACGCAGTATCAATCGAAGTCGTCCGACGTCATCTCACAGGATTTCAGAATACAGAGGAAATCCAAACGGCTCATCCATCGCGGAAATGAGTATAGCGTGTTTTGCGGTTTAGTCAATAAAATCCAAGGAAGCGTTCAAACGAATATCAAACTCTCCCGAATCGCCGCAAAGGCATCCCGCCACCTGCACTTTGAGCGATTCTTGCAATTGTTTTAACGTTGGTCTATGCTATAATGCAGAGGCTAAGGTCGTTGGGTCTTTTGGATTTTTCCGGTGCACCCGGTGAATTCCCGAAGAGCCAGGCCATTCTAAGAAAACAGACCTCCCCATATACACCATCTTCTGCTGAAAGGGCGTCTGATAGGGAGTAACTAAATTCGGGGACGCCACAACCAACCCCCTCAAAGGCATAACCCGTATACATAGATAAAGGAGATTTCTATGACGTTAGCCGTTATCGCCTTAGCTGCGGGCAAAAGCACGCGCTTCAAATCTAAGACCTCCAAGGTGCTCCATCCGGTGGGCGAGCGCCCGATGTTGGGCTATACCTTGGATCTGGCCGCTGAGTTGGCGCCGGAACCGCCCGTGCTGGTCGTGGGGCCAGAGACCGAGGACGAAATTCGCGAGTGGGCAAAGGAGCGCGCGCGTTATGTGCGCCAGACGGAACGCTTAGGCACCGGCCACGCCGTGCTCCAGACGCGCGAGATGTTAGAGGGGCACTGCGATCAGGTGTTGGTGCTCTACGGCGATATGCCGCTGCTCCAATTGGAGACGCTGCGCGAGCTGGTCCATCGGCAGGCCGAAACCAAGGCTGCCATCGGGCTGCTGACGGTCATCCGAGAGAATCCGCGCGGCTTTGGACGGATCTTACGGGATGCGGACAATCACGTGTTGAGCATCGTCGAGGAAGTGGAGGCCTCTCCTCGCGAGCGGGAAATACGCGAGTTGAACGTCGGCGTCTATGTCTTCGACGCCAATTTTCTGTGGGAGCATCTGCCCCAGCTCAAGCCGAGCGCCAACAAGGGCGAATTATACCTCACCGATCTCATCGGGATGGCCTCCCGCGCCCGCCGGCCCATCGTCAGCGTGACCGCCGCCAATCCCGCCGAGACGTTGGGCATCAACACGCGCGTGGATCTGGCCGCCGCCGAGGCGGTGCTGCGCCAGCGCATCAACCGCGCGTGGATGCTCAGCGGCGTGACGCTGATGGACCCGGCGACCATCACCATCGGCCCGGAGGTGACCATCGGGCGGGATACGGTCATCCACGCCAACACACATCTGCGCGGCGCGACGACCGTCGGCGAGGACTGCGAGATCGGGCCGAACACGATCATCGAGCAGTGCACACTCGGCCAGCGCTGTCGGGTGTGGGCCTCGGTGCTGGAGCACGCCGTGATGGAGGATGACACCGACATCGGCCCCTTTGGGCATCTGCGCAAGGGCGCACGGATGTGCGAGGGCGCGCACATGGGCAACTTCGGCGAGATGAAGAACAGCACGCTGGGGCCGGGCGCTAAGATGGGCCACTTCAGCTACTTGGGCGACGCCGAGATCGGCGAGGCGGTCAACATCGGCGCGGGGACGATCACGTGCAATTACGATGGCGAGCGCAAACATCGGACCGTTATCGACAAGGGCGCGTTCATCGGCTCCGACACGATGCTAGTCGCGCCGGTGCATATCGGGGCCGGGGCGAAAATCGGCGCCGGATCGGTCGTGACCCACGATCTGCCGCCCCATGCCATCGCCTACGGCGTGCCGGCGCGCATTCGCAAGACAGAGCAGCCAGAGGAAGAAGACTCATCCGACGAGGCGTCTGACGACGCCTGAAGGAGTGTACCAGATGGAGCGGTCTGACATCGTCGCAGAGGAGTTGATCGCCGCCGCGATTGCGGCCCGCGAGCGCGCCTATGCGCCGTATTCCAACTACAAGGTGGGGGCGGCCGTCCTGACCGAGGATGGGCGTGTCTTCACCGGCTGCAACGTCGAGAACGCCGTTTTCCCTCTCACGTTGTGCGCCGAGCGCGTGGCGATCGCCAAAGCGATCTCGGAGGGCGCGCACGCCATCACGGCGGTGGCCGTCGTGACTGCCAATGCCGGCCCGCCGTGCGGATCGTGTCGGCAGGTGATTCGCGAATTCTCAGCTCCCAATTCGCCGGTCTTCATCGCCAGCTTAGATGGCCGTTACCACGAGCACACGATAGAACAATTACTACCCGAAAGCTTTTCCGTCGCGGATCTACAAAGAGGTTCCACAAAATGAGTAACACGCGCAAAAAATCACTACTTAAGACAGGCTGGGATTTATTTTCCCCACCCTCTCTTGAGATCCAATCGCAGATAGAAAAGATACTCTTAGAGATTTTGCCCTGGATAGCCCTAGCATCCGCCAGCTACTACCTCATCGCGGCCATCGTCCACAGCTTCACGCTGCCAGCGGACGCTGCACGCCCCTTGCGAGTGTTGGCCGGCCTTTCCTGCCTCGTTTGCTTTGGATTATTTGCCGTCCTCAAGTTTCGTTCTGTGAAACCCAAATGGGTCGATCCCATCTTGGTCCTCATGGGTGGATTGGCATTGATCAACAGCCTGCACTACTTAGGATTAACCGATCAGCCGTTGCGTATGGTCGGGCTGATTATTTTGCTCCCCACAGCCGGTATGGCTTTCCTCTCCACGTATTGGTTTGCAATCTTCGGCCTGATCGTTTGGGCAAGCTGGGTCGTGTTTGGACTACCCAATCTCCCTGAAACACTATGGAAGGAATTGGGAGTGTGGATGTTAGCCGCGACCATCATTGGGGCCTTTATTCACCTTCTGCGCCGCCGCATCAATGAGCGCTTGATTTTAAACCAAGCGGAGGCCCATCAGCAACGAAAAGCGTTAGCCCACTGCTCCGAGCAGCTAGATACGGTCATCCAAATTGTACGGCAGATCGCGGGCGTCTTGGATCGCGAGGCCTTGCTCGCCAAAATCGCAGAACAGATCCAACAGCGTTATCAATATACCAACCTCAGCATCTTTCTGCTGGACGAGAACACCGATGAGTTGGTCGCGCGGGCGCAGGCGGGGCACGCCACCTACGCCGAGCGTCAGCTTGGCGCGCGCATCCCGATGGGCTATGGCATCGTCGGCTGGGCGGCGAAGCAACGCCAGATCGCACATCACACCGCCGGCGCGACCACCTCGCGCTTCCTCGATACTGTGCTCCGCCGGCCCTACCGCGCGGAGTTAGCGCTCCCGCTGAAATTGGGCCATAACTTGCTCGGCGTCTTAGATATTCAGAGCGATCGCGAGGATGCTTTCCCTGATGAAGATCGACATCTATTACAATTGCTAGCGAACCAGACGGCCATCGCGATTCAAAACATCGCCTTGTATGAAGCGGAGAGGACGCGCCGCCAGTTAGCCGAGACCCTGCATAATGTCGGGCGGGCGCTCACCCGCACGCTGGACTTGGGCGAGGTACTCACTCTGATCTTAGAACAGTTGCACGCCGTCGTCCCCTATAATCGCGGCCTGGTGATGTTATGTGAGAACGAGGCATTGGAAATTGTCACCGCGCGGGGTTTCCCAGAAGGGCACGATACCATCGGGCGCCGCGTACCCATCCGAACCGACGATGTCTTCGATGAGATTCGACAGACGCGACGCCCCTTGACGGTGCCCAATGTATTGCAGCGCACGGATTGGTACTTCTTAGATGACCTGCTGCCCGCGCTCAGTTGGATCGGCGTGCCGCTGGTCCACGAAGATGAGATTTTGGGCATGCTCTCGCTGGCGCGGGAGACGCCCACGCCCTACACGGATGAGGAGGTCACCTTCGCCAACACCTTCGCGGGCTACGCAGCCATCGCTTTGGAGAACGCCCGCCTTTACGAGGAGATCACCGACCTAAATCGCGACTTGGAGGCCAAAGTCAAAGCGCGGACCGCTGAGGTGCAGCGCGCCTATGAAGAACTGGAAAGCCTGGATCGCTCCAAGACCCATTTCATCGACCTGGCCTCGCACGAGCTGCGCACGCCGTTGACCATTCTGAGCGGATACAGTCAGTTGCTGCTTCATAACGCAGACCTGATGGAGAATCCACGTTATAAGCAGATGATCACCTATCTGAACGCCAGCGCCCGCGATCTCCAGATGATTGTCGACAAGATGTTGGATATGGCCACTATCGACAGCCGCTCGCTGATGCTGCGGCCCACCTCGCTCTCGATTGCATCGCTGATCGCCGATCTCCACAACCAGTTTGAACCCGATCTGGAAGAGCGCCGACTCACCTTCGTCACTGAAAATTTAGCCACCCTGCCCAGCATCGAGGCGGATGAAGAGGCCCTGACCAAAGCCTTTAGTCATCTGATCAGCAACGCCATCAAATACACGCCCGACGGCGGCACCATCACGGTCAGCGGGGAGATGCTCACGCTCGACGGCGACACGGTGCTGAAGCTGATCTTCAGCGACACGGGGATCGGCATCAAACCGACGATGCTCTCCCAGATCTTTCACAAATTTGCCCGCACCGAGGACATTCTCCACCACTCGCGCAGCGAGACGGGCTTCAAAGGCGGCGGCGCCGGGCTGGGTTTGGCCATCGCCGAGGGCTTGATCGAGGCGCACGGCGGACGCATCTGGGCCGAAAGCCCCGGTCGCGACGAAGAGACGTGCCCCGGCAGCCGATTCTACGTCATCCTGCCGCTGGAAGCCTCCGACCAAGTGGCCGAAGCGACGTAACTTTTAGCCTGCAACTTGTAACCGATTTAGAAGGAGGAATTGCTATGCCAGTTACCATCGTTGTTGGAACGCAGTGGGGAGATGAGGGAAAAGGACGCGTCGTCGATTATTTCGCCGCCCAGGCCGATATCGTGGCTCGCTATAACGGGGGCGATAACGCCGGCCACACCGTCGTCGCGGAAGGACACGAGTTGGGGTTGCACCTCGTGCCATCCGGCATCCTCCATCCCGATGTCGTCTGTCTGATCGGGGCGGGGACGGTCGTCAATCCCTTACGATTGATCGAGGAATTGGACGCGCTGGCGGAGATCGGCATCGAGGTGACGCCGGAGCGGCTCAAGATCGCCGCCGGCGCCCACCTCATCCTGCCGACGCATCGGGAGTTAGACGGCGCCTCCGAGACGAAGCGCGGCGAGCAGGCCATCGGCACGACCAAGCGCGGCATCGGCCCCACCTACGCGGATAAAGCGCGCCGCATCGGGCTGCGCGCCGGTCAGATGCGCGATCCGGCGACCTTCGCCCAGGCCGTGCGCCACCTGGTGGAGATCCATAACGAGCGGCTGATCCGCCTCTACGGGCTGGACCCGCGCTTAGTTGGCCCTATCGTCGAGGGGATGCGAGCGGCGGCAGAACGGCTCGCGCCCTATTTGGTTGACGGCACGGCCTTCTTGGGCGACGCGTTGGCCGAGGGACAAGATGTGCTGTGCGAGGGCGCGCAGGGGATGCTCTTGGATCTGACCTTCGGCTCCTACCCCTACGTCACCAGCTCCTCGCCCATCAGCGGCGGCGCGCTGACGGGCCTGGGCTTTGGGCCGAAGGAGGTCACGCGCGTGGTGGGCGTCGCCAAGGCCTACACCACCCGCGTCGGCGGCGGGCCGTTCCCCACCGAGTTGGAGGATGAGGTCGGCGAGCACCTCCGCGAGGTCGGCCATGAGTTCGGCGTGACCACGGGGCGCCCCCGGCGCTGCGGCTGGTTGGATGTGCCCATCCTCCGACACGCGGTCCAGGTCAATGGCCTGACGGAGATCGCGCTGACCAAGTTGGACGTTCTCAGCGGGCTGGATTCGCTCAAGATCGCCGTGGCCTACGAGGGCGAGGGCGAGCGCTACACCCGCTTCCCCGCCGAGTGGGGCATGGATGTGCTGGCCAACACCCACCCCATCTACGAGGAGTTGCCGGGCTGGGAGGCGGACATCCGGGAGGTGCGGGAGCGCGACGCGCTGCCCACGAGCGCGCGCGCCTACTTGGAGCGCGTCGAAGCGCTGATCGGCGCGCCCATCACCTTTGTCGGCGTCGGCCCCGCGCGCGACGAGATGATTCTCGTGCCCTCAAAGATACCGGAAGCATCCAAGTCAGCGGGAACGCCTCAGGACGCTCCGATGGCAACATTGATAAAAGAAGAAGAAGCGGCAGCAGCGGAGGACGAAGGCGACTAACGTCGATCCATATCGCATAACAATCGACAGGGCACGGAGTTCCGTGCCCTGTTCGCGTTACGAGAAAAATGTGATGTACAGTCTGCGGCCCTACGCCTGTCGAATCGACGGCGGCGGCGGGGTTTGCATCATCGCCGGATCATAGGCCGGCGGCGTGGGTGTGGCGGCCTGCGGCTGCGATTCGAGCCACCGGGCGGTGGCGCGCGTGTTCTCCTCGATGGCGATGAAAAGCGAAATGAGCGCGCCCGCCGCGTACCAGGTGCAGAAATTCAACAGCGTGACCAACAATCCGACCAGAAAAGCCGGGATCCCCAGCCTCATCGGCGCGACAATCCGAGGGCCAATCAGCCCCATATCATCGGCGCTTAGCAAGCCACCGGTCAACAACAGCACCAACGCCCCGGTCGAAGCCAACAGCCCGAGGACCAAAATAATCCACGCGACGA
>CAYXVS010000011.1:9335-27452 GCA_964468735.1 uncultured Anaerolineales bacterium
CTATTTTCGCAGGAGTGGTGACGTTTATGATTCCAGATGGCGTTGTAACGTGGGCCGAGATCGATTTGGACGCGATTGCGCATAATGTGCAGGCGATTAAGGCCCACGTCGGAGCAGACACGGAGATTATCGCGGCGGTGAAGGCCAATGCCTATGGCCACGGCCTGTTGCCCGTGGCCCGCACGGCCTTGGATGCCGGCGCGGCCTGGCTGGCGGTGCATCGCATCCAGGCCGGCGTGGCCCTGCGCGAGGCCGGCATCACCGCGCCGATTTTGCTGTTGGGCCACACGCCCCGATCCGGCGTCGATTTGGTGCTGGCGAACGACATCACGCCCACAGTGGTGGATCGCGAGACCGCGCAGGCGCTTTCGGCCCGCGCCGACCGTCCGATCCGCATCCACGTCAAGATCGACACAGGCATGAGCCGCTACGGCCTGGCGCTGGAGAAGGCGATGTCGTTTATGTACTACCTCTCCTCGCTGCCGAATCTGATCGTCGAGGGGATCTTCTCCCACTTCGCCACCGCCGACGCCGCCGACCTGACCCACGCCCGCGGCCAGTGGCGACGATTCACGCGGATGATCGCGGCGCTGGAGGATGAGGGCTTCTACGTTCCGATGCCGCACGTCTGCAACAGCGCCGGCCTGGTCAATCTGCCGGAGGCGCATCTGGCGGCGGTGCGGCCGGGGCTGCTCATCTACGGCATGGCGCCCACGCCCGCCAGCGCGCCGCCCTTCCCGCTGCGTCGCGCCCTCACCCTCAAGAGCACCGTCATCCACGTGCGGAGACTCGCGCCGGGCAGCGCCATCAGCTACGGACGCACCTACATCACCCCACAGCCAATGGTTGCAGCGCTGGTCTCGCTGGGCTACGGCGATGGCTACCCTCGGCTGATCTCGAATCGCGGCGCGGTACTGATCCATGGCCAGCGCGCGCCGATTCGCGGGCGCATCTGCATGGATCAATTCGTGATCGATGTGACGCACATCCCCGGCGTCCGCGTGGGCGATGAGGTCGTCGCCATCGGCCGCCAGGGCGAGGGAGAACTCACGCCGGAGGAGGTCGCCGGCTGGGCGGAGACGATCAACTATGAGATCACCACGGGCCTCCTGCCGCAGGTCGTCCGGCTCTATCGACAGAACGGCTATTACCTCGCGCCCCGGGAGGGATTGGAGCAATGGGCGTGCTACCTCCGGGCCGTTTAACGGAAGCGATTCGCAAAATTTCAAAACTGCGTTACAATTTAGGCAGGATAGAGAAAGTTGGAAATCTCTCCATTCGAAACCGTCATAAGAACCCACTTTTCGCACTTTAAGATTTAAACAGCACATACCATCTTCTAAACAGTCTGAGTCATACTTCACGAAACGTTAAACGATCCGAAACATGATGTTAATTTGATATTAACCTTAAACAAGTATCATATCAGAGGAGTGCGTCTACAAATCGTATTTGAACCATTTTTGAATTGTTTTAGATATTGGGCATGAGCCATCCCACATCTTAGCGTGGGTCTTTATCAGCCAGAAGGAAGGTGAGTGTTATGGCCAGCGTTTTGCTGTTGAACGCCAGCTATGAGCCGTTGGATGTGATCACCTGGAAGCACGCGCTGTCGTTGATGCTTCGAGAGTGCGTTGTCGCCGCGTGCGATGACGCCATCGAGATCCAGAGCGTGTCCAGGGTCTTTCCCATCCCCACGGTGCTCCGGCTGCGACGGTACGTCAATGTACCGCGCCGCAACGCTCATTGGCATCGCGTCGGCGTCTTGAAGCGCGATCGATACACCTGCGCCTACTGTGGCCGTCGTCCCGGCGACCGGCAGAATGGCCGCATCCTGTCCAAGCAGGACTTCACCGTCGATCACATCTGGCCGGTCAGCCGGGGGGGCAAGAACACGTGGGGCAATACCGTCTGCGCCTGCGCGCACTGCAACCAGCGCAAGGCGGATCGCACGCCGCACGAGGCCAACATGAAGCTCCGCTGGGAGCCGAAGACGCCGCGCAGCAATTACCTCGTCGCCTCCGGCGAGATTCCCACCGCGTGGAGGGCCTATCTGGAGATGTGAGAGGACGACGGTCAGTTCGAGAATATAACAGCTCCCAAAAACGTGTGTTTTTGGGAGCTGTTTCGTTACTAACGCAATGAGCCTCGATTAAACTCTGACCGTTATGATGCTACGCCCTGTCCCCCTGCGCCATCTCTTCGATGACTTGCTCCGGCGTATCGAGCGGCAGGGTGAAGATGAAGCGCGCCCCCTTGCCCGGCTCGCTCTCGCCCCAGATCTTCCCGCCATGGAACTCCACAATTTGGCGGCAGATGGGTAATCCCAGCCCGGTGCCGGGCCGTCGCGAGCCATCCTGTTTGTTGCCCACCTGATGAAACTTCTCGAAGACGTAGAGCGTGTCCTCCTGCGCGATCCCCACGCCCGTATCGATCACGCTGATGGCCACCATCGGCTGCTCCAGCGGGCCATCACAGATGCCCTTGGGGAAGCGCCGGCCGCACGGCGCGATCTCCCTGCCGGCCTCCAGTTGTCGCGCGCGCACCGTAATGCATCCCGCATCCGTGAACTTCACCGCGTTGGAGAGGAGGTTGGTCACCACCTGCACCAAACGGTCGTGATCGCCATAGAGCACGGGGAGATCCTCCGCCAGCTCTATCTTGACGGGCAGTTGCTTCTGTCGCGCCAGCGAGTTGATCGCCGCGATGCTGGATTCGAGCACGTCACAGAGATCAACCTCCCCGATCTGCCACTGAAGCTTCCCCGATTCCATCTTGGCGACGTCTAATACATCGTTGATGAGCCGCGTCAGGCGATCCCCCTCGCTGACGATGATGTCCAAATTGTCCGCGATGCGCTTGGATGCCCGCTGCGACCGCTTATCGTCCTCGGGCAGCGCGGGCTGGATATTCCGATGGAATTGTTTTTGGATCAGCTTGCTGAAGCCGATCACGGACGTCATCGGGGTGCGCAGCTCGTGCGAGACCATCGAGACGAACTCGTCCTTCATCTGAGCGACCTCGACCTCGCGCGTAATATCTCGGAGGACGGTGACCACGCCCTCGATGAGATAGGATTCGCCCGTCAGCGCGCATGCCGAGGCGCGATAGATGCGCTGCTCCCATGTGGCATCCACGGTGATGACCAACGGGGCGCTTTCGCGGGCCGCCCGCACCGCCGAGATCAACGTCTCATCGGGGAAAACCTCACGCAATTGCCGCCCTATCAAGGCCGAAGAGTCACAGGCCAATTTTTTGAAGGCCGGATTGACCATCGTGATGCATCCATCCAGATCGGTCACCACGAGCGCATCCGCGACGTTCTGCAAGACCACATCTAACTTGGCGTGTTCTTCCTCCAAATTCTGATAGGCGGTCTCCAACTCTTGGGTGCGGGCGTGAACTTGTTCCTCCAGTCGCAAGTTGTAGCGCTGCACGCGACGATAGAGGCGGGCATTTTCCACCGAGGCCGCCGTCTGCTGCCCCAACATCGAGAGCAACTGAATCTCCTGCCGGCTATAGGTCCCGCCGGAGAGCTTCGCGCCCAATTGATAGAGGCCGATCAATTCATCGCCCACGATCAAGGGCAAGCACAACCTAACCTCGTGCTGTTCCAGGATCGCCCGGGCCGACGGCGGAAAATCCAGCGGTGGCTTGACCGTCATAATCGGATAACGTGTCCGCTCCAGATAAGTAATCAACGGATGATTCAACGGCAGATAACAACTCTCATCCTGATTGACCATCGCCAGGCAGTCGTTCTCCGGTTTGACAATGGAGAGCATCGCCCAGTTGATCTGCAATTGTTCTGGCAGCGCATCGCACAGGAGATAGCTCAGGCGATCCAAGTCGATGCTGCTGGCGAGTTCCGTGCTCATCGCCTGAATGACCTCTTGATAGTCCGCCTCGGTGCGATAAAATGCCCGATCAATCAGAGCCTGGATGCGCTTCCGCAGGGGATTGAAGGAGAGCGCGATGACCAACGTCGCCCCGAAGACCACCAGTGTGTTGTTCGCCGTGTTGAAGACGGCCCGCACCGCAATCGTGAGGATGAAGACCACCAGCAGGTACATTCCTCCCAGCAGCGTGGTGAGCGTCGAATAGACCAACCCCCGATTGATCAGGAGATCGATGTCCCACAGGCGGTAGCGCAAAATCGAGATTCCCATCGCGAGCAGCAGCACCAGCGGCGGGAAGTAGCCCGATGCGATGTGATAGATCAATCCATAAATTGAGCGGGGCAGTCCAGACGGCACCCAGGGGGTCAACCACCCCAAGATCGAGAAGAACGCCCAGCCGATCAGCGTCACGGTTAGTCCTAAAACCAGCCAGCGCGTGCGCTGCTGATGCTCGTCATCGGAGATATAGAAGTAGCGGTAGAATTGCGCGCCAAGCCCTATCAGATACAGCCCCAACAAGAATAACTCTGACCCTATCCCGCCCTCGGCCGGCGGCGTGGTCCAGGCATTGGGGAACAGCCCCCAACTCAGCGTCCACACGGCGATGAGAGCCACCGCGATGCGAGAGAAAGCCGGGACAAACGCCCCATCGGGGAAGACAAAGAAGAAGGCTAAACTCATCATGGCGCCCAGGCCCTGGATGAAGAGAACCAGGCGCCACAACCAAGGCTGATCACTCAATACATCAAGCGTGGGAGGGAAAATAACCCCCACCAGCAAAACGGTCATCGAGACGAAGAGCACCATACCGTCGTTGGATTTCTGCCAGAAGAGGACAGCGGCGACTAAGGTGAAGACGATCACCGTGACCACATCGGGGAGAAGGAAGTAGAGGGCATAAAACGTAATAGGAAGATCTAAAATCGAGAGTGCGGCGGCATAGTCCACGCCGGCCTGCAATAGATCTGTAAATCGCTGTGGGAGGGCAAGGATAAAGAGGGAAAGTGACAAAACCGCCAATACAATCCATCCCGCGCGCGCCAGCGCGAGACGTTGCCCGCGCAGCGGCTTGTGCGTGGGCGACAATACATTAATGATAGATTGAAGTGGTTTCTCTCGATATCCTATATTCGCCATAATTTCCCATCTGCGTCATACTACTTTCTAAACGAAGTTCATAATCCAAAGTCGCGTCGGGCGCGTCTCAAGTTGTATCGCTTTTCTCCTCGGTACAAAAAACGGCCAACTGCGAGCATGTCACGGGGCTAAATAGACCTTCGCGAAGACGATAAGCCGCAGATAGATCCGAGATGTCATAAGATGCGTATTGTTCCAATGCCTCTAAACACCAAGCGAGAAGTGTCCGAAGCCAAGCACATGTCTCAGGCCGCGATAAAATGCGCGCGATGTCGAGGCGCTCAAGTATTTTGCCGCCGTCCTCAATCTCGTCAAAGCCAGGATATAGTTGTTTGAGTTCACTCTTGGGGTTGCGGATGGTCTCGACATCTTCTGGATAGTCCTCCAGGGGCGGGTTCACGTTCAAAGCTGCATTAACAACATCGGCATCGGCGAAATAATACGCCTCCAACATATTGACCAGAAAGTGAACGGCGGTTCTCGGTTGTAATTCGGTGGGAAGCACGGCATCGAGAGCCTGTCGGTAGCGATCAAAGACTTGTTGCGCTTCTTCTGTGCGATGATGCTCCAGATCATCGACCAATACAACCAAATTGCACTTCTTGGACATCAAATAATGTCTGGAAGGGAAGCCAATCTCCGTCGCATCCTTGTCCGGGATCAGTTTACCGCTGCCGACCATCTCTATCTTTCGTCGAGACGAGGTAATGGGATCGCGTTGGCCGATAAATCCAATGACCTTGAAATGACATACCCCTGTCGCCATCAAGGATTTGAACAACTTGGGTAAATGTTCGCGCTCGGTCTCACCCGTGACAATAAGTCCAAATCGAACAAAGTGGCAAGCAGCCTCACTCATACATCCTGTTCCTCTTTGATTGTGATGGTACTTTGCGGCGCGATCATCTCAGCCATATAGAGCGACCCGGTTGCATATCGTTCTAGTAAATCCTGCACTGCCTCGATCTCACTAACCCTTTCGATAACAGTTTGGCCTACCTCGCCTATCTTTGCGGCAAGAATATCCTGCGGGTCAAATTGACTGATAAGAACGGGCGAATGTGTGGCAATGAAGACTTGTCTCTCATATTCCTCGACAGCCATCTTGACCGCCTTGGCAAAAATAGACAGGGTATAGGGATGCAAGGATATTTCCGGCTCATCAAACAGAATAAGAGAGGGCCGGTCTCTGCCCTCCGAAAACAAAGCCGTCAAGAGAATCAGCATCTGAAGATGGCCATCCGATACGCCGGAGGCCCGAATGGGACGCCGCCGGCCTTTCTCTATGAAACTTCCATAAACTGAATTAGGCCCCGTCTGCTCGATAAGCAAATCTTGAAAAGCTGGAACACTTTCCCGCATAAAATTCGAGATGGTGTCATACCGATCATCCATCCCTCGTCTGTCGTGGAGATTCCGCAAAACCGACCAGAGATTCTGACAACGCTCCCATAACCATGTGTGGTGATTGGACTCTGACCCATGTTTCTTGAGGCCATATAAATCAGCCTCGCGCAAATGATAAAAATGCACAAAGCGCAGCAATTTATCTAATTCATAGGCTGCCGTTGGTGTCCATCTTTCTAGATCCAGATAACGAGTGAAAGCCAATTTCTCCGGTTCGCGCAGTTCAACTGTTACCTCTTGTTCCATATCTCTGTGGTAGAACTTGGCCTTATCACTACCAATCTTCCGTTCTATCAAACGCCGATCAAGCTCCCGTGAATACAAGCTCTCTCCCACAAACGGCTCAATCCTACCAGAAGAATAGCCAAAGGTCACTTCATACTCAGCCACCTCGGTCTCAAGCTTGATGGATAAGTTGGCATCCCTAGCCGCCCGATCCCAGAGCGCGCCAATGCCGTGATCCCGATAGGATGAAGCCTCATCGACGCCTCGAATAGCGCAATCGCGAATAAACCAGAGTGTGTCCAGAAACGTCGATTTTCCAGAGCCATTCGGACCGAACAGGATATTGAGATCATGGGTCTTAACTCGTACATTCGCTAATGAACGAAAGTTATGAATCTCTATGTAATTTAACTGCCTATCCATTTATTTCTCCTTACATTCAATTTAATCATTACAGATCCTCCAAGCCCACGACCTCAAAGACCAGATCCGGTTCACTGTGTCCCTTGACCTGCACGTAGCCCAGCTCGCGGGCGATGATGTGATCCTTGACGTACTCATAGGCGGCCTTATCCACCAGCACCTGCCCCGGCTCGGCCTGCGCTTGGAGGCGGGAGGCCAAATTCACCGTATCGCCAATCGCGGTGTAATTCCGGATTTTGGTCGAGCCGATGCTGCCCACAACCGCGAGGCCGGAGGTGATGCCCACGCCGAAATGCAGACAATTCGCCGGCGGCAGCTCGTTGTGCATCTCTCTCACGGCTTTCTGAACGGCCAACGCCGAGCGCACCGCGCGCAGCGCGTGATCCGGCTGGGCCAGCGGCGCGTTATAGATAGCCATCACGCCATCGCCCAAGAATTTGTCCAGCGTCCCCTCCTCGGCTAGGACAGCCTCCGAGGCCAAGGTCAGATAGCGGTTCAGCACCTCGACCGAGGCCTCCGGTTGCAGCTTTTCGCTGAACGAGGTGAAGCCCCGAATATCGGCGAAGAGGATGGTCACGGCGCGTCGCACGCCGCCCAACCGCACGCTGGTGGGATCGGAGAGCAGCTGCTCGACGACGTGGGGCACCACATACTGCTCGAACGTCTGACGGATCTGCTGCATCTGCGCCTCCAATTGGCGCCGCTCGGTCAGGTCGTCGAGCACGATGGCGACGCCGTTGTTGCGCTTTCGATTGTCCTTCAACGGGCTGAGGTTTAAGCGCAGCACAACTTGCCCTCGATCCGGCAACACCGGCTCCATCTCATAGCCCACCACCGATTTATCCTTGTGCTTGATGACATCGACCAGCGAGACGAAGTTCGGCCCCATCTCCGGCAGCGCCTCAAGGTAGGGTTTGCCCATCGTCTCCTCCGCCGGCACGCCTAAGATCTGCTCAGCGGCGTTGTTCATCAACGTGATCAGATCCTCGGCGTTGATGGTGATGACGCCGCTGGCGATACTGGCGAAGATGTTGTCCATATAGTTGTTCATCGCCGCGATGGCATCGCGCTGATTGATCACGTCGGCGAAGAGCCGGGCATTCTCCACCGCGACGGCCGCCTGCGCAGCCAACGCCGTCAGCAATTTGACGTCATCGGCGGTGAAGATCGGCTCCTGCGGATCGCGCCCCAACAACACAAAGCCCAGGATGCGCTCGCGGGCCTTGAGGGGGGCCACGAGCACCGATCCGACCAGATCCGTCTTGTAATCGAATTGATCCGCCGCCCAGATATAAGCATCACCGGACGCAAGCGCCTCTACCATCAACGATAGCGTCGCCGTGTGCATGATGTTGGTAAATCCCTTATCGCCGAAGTCCGATTCGACGGAGAGTTGATAGATCTGCTCCTCCAGCGCCTCGATATCCTCACGAACCTCAGGATCGAGCGCGTAGGAGAGCAACAGCACGACGCCGCCATCCGCGTGAATGACACGCGCGGCCTCGGCCAGGACCAAGTTCGGAATAACGTCGGGATCTAGAGACGCGCTGATCGTCTCGCCGATGTTATAGAGGAGATTGATCTCGCGATAGCGCTCCAGCGTCTCCTGCGCCAACGTGCGACTTTCAAACGCGCGCTTCATCATCATCACCAGGCTCTGATGCAAAATATCCAACGCCGCATCCGCCTGGGGATCAGACAGACCTTCGCCCGCTGCGACCAAGCGCCCCACATGTTGCCCCTCTACCTCCAGCGGCTGAACGTGATCCCACGCCACGTCCGAGACAGGCGGCGCCGCTTCCGCCGCACCGATATCGACCACGGCGCGACCACTGTGCTCGATCAAAGCCAAGCGCACGTTCGGGATCAACTTGGTGAAGCGATCGAGATAATCGGTCGCAGCGCGTCGATTTAACAACCGTCGGATTGACATCTTGGACATAATTCCTCCACATCCTACTTTATCTTACGCCACAAACATTATAACAGATTCACAATAACTGTTCGATTGTTTCTCGCAGGGTATCCGCCGCTACGGGCTTGAAGAGATAGGCCGATGCGCCCAGGCGCATGCACGTGGCGCGGTGGTCGGTGGCCGCGATCATCACCACGGGGACGGAAACCGTCGCCAGGTCAGATTTGAGCAGTCGTAAAACCTCCACGCCGGAGAGCCTCGGCAATCGAATGGCCAAGACGATGGCCGCCGGGCACTGTTGACGCGCCTGATTCATCACATCAGAGCCGACGGAGAGGGTCACCACCCGATACCCCCCCTCCTCCACGAGATGCTGGGCGAAGTGTTGGCGCACCTCCGGATCGTTCTCCGCGATCAAGACGAGCGGAGCGGACATCGCATCGGCATGCGGCGGCAGGAAAACCTGCGCTTCCTTCTCCGCCGACGTATCGCCGCTCAGCGAGATCGGCAGGGTGAAGAAGAAGGTCGTGCCTTCGTCTATCTCCGATTCCGCCCAGATCTCGCCCTGATAATGATTGACAATCTCGCGACAGATGGCTAAGCCCAGCCCGGTCCCCTTGGGCTTGTTGCGGAGCGCGTCGCCGCCCTGCTGAAAGCGCTGGAAGAGTTGGCCCATCTCCTCCTCGGAGATGCCCATGCCGGTGTCCGCTACGGAGACCAGCACGCCGCCGCCCTGCGGCACGCGCCATTTGTGGATCAGTTCCTCCGCCGCCAGGGCGCGCGCGGAGATCGTCACCTGCCCCGCCTTGGTGAATTTGATCGCGTTGGAGAGCAAATTCCACATCACCTGCTCGATGCGACGCGGATCACCCTCCAACGTTGGCAGATCTCGCTCGACTTCGATGCGCAGCGGCAAGCCCTTCTTCTCCGCCTCGGCGCTCAACTCCTCCACGACGCGACGAATCAACAGCGATATCTCGTAGGGCTGATCGTTCCAGCGGATCGTGCCGGCGTCCAACGACGCGATATCCAGCACGTCGTTGATCAACGTGGTCAAGCGATCCCCCTCGGCGACCATAATCTCCAGGTTGTGGCTGATGCGCTCCACCGCGCGATGGGCCAACTGATCCTTGGAGATCAACGGCGCGATGGAGCGCACGAACGTCCGATGGGTGAGCTTCGCAAAGCCCAAGATCGAGGTCAGCGGCGTGCGCAGTTCGTGCGAGACGGTGGAGATAAATTTGGACTTCATCTGATCGACTTCCACCTCTTTTGTGACATCTCGCAGAATGCAGATCACATTATCACTGCCGTGCATCGCCGTCACGGAGAGTCGAATCATCCGCTCCGTTTGGCGAGCTTGCGTCTCCGTCAGACGATTCAACACCAAATCTTGGATCGGGAGCGTTCGCATTAAGACCTCACCGGGCCGCGCCAACGCCCTCTCGATGACCGCAATCAGTTCTGGAAAATGCCAGATATCCTCCAATTGATGCCCGATCAAGGCGTTCGATGAACGACGCACCAATGCCTCAAAAGCTGGATTGGTGACTAAGATCCGCCCCTCCGCATCGACGACGAGTAACGCATCGGCCATATTTTGTAAAATCGCGTTGAGGCGGTTGCGATCACTTTCCATCACTTTGATGCGGCGCCTGACCTCGTCCTCCAAATTATCCCGCTGACGCTCCAGGCGACGCACGAGGCGCGCGTTTTGGACGGCCAACGCCGCTTGCCGGCCCAGCGCCCGCAGGATGCGCATCTCGCGCGTGGTGTAGGAGCGACCATCCGCGCGCGGCCCTAATCCCAGCATGCCGACCATCTCCTGGCCCACGCGCAACGGCACCGCCAATTCAATCTCGCGCTCCTCCATCAGCGCCAACACCTCGTCTGAGGCCCAATCCGGCGGGATGACGCGATGCAGGGGCAACGCCCCCCTGGTCACCCATTGCTCAAGTGCAGCGGAAAGCGGCAGCGAGAAATCTCCGTCCACCATCACCAGCGAGGTTCCTTCCTCATTGAGGACCAACAGCTCGCCATGAAGCGCGGCCAATTGGCTGGGGATGGTCTCCGTGAGCAGCGCCGAAATCTGTTCCAGTCGAATCGCGCCGGTGAGATCTTCCATCATCTGATCCAATAACGCGCCCGGAGGCGAATACTTGCGTCGTCGATAGACCAGGAGATCCAAATAGGCCAAGAACTTGGGACGCAGGAGCCAAAAGCCGGACGTCGCTATCAAGGACGCTACGAAGACGGAGGCCACCGCGTTGGAGCTACCTGTGATCCACTCGATGCTCCAGGCCGTCGCGCGCTGGATCAGGATGTAACAGCCAACGGCCAGGATTGAGAGGAGTACGTGTCCCAGCGCCTGCACCACGACGAAATCGACATCGAAGAGCCGGTATCGCGTGACAGCCACGGCGATGGACAGCGGCGCCAAGATCACGAAGAATGCCGTGAGTTCGATGTTGACCAGGGGATAGCCCCACAACACCTCCGGCAGCCCCGTCAAAAACATATAGGGCACGATACCGAGCAAGCTGCCCCAGGAAATCCAGCGAATTTGGCCGCGCACGGCGGGTCGTTTAACCGTCGCGTACGTATGCACCAGGCTCAAGATGCCGCCGGATAGCATAATGAGATTGAACCACCGCGTGATCTGCCAAGCTAAATTCAGCTTCGCAAGCGGCGTCTCCCCGAAGAGTAACGCCGCGCCCCCCACCACCAGCGGATCGATGAGATGTAATCCCCATACCCACCGCTCGCGCGACGCCATCCACACCTTGGGCGCCGGGAAGATCAGAAAGAGATGCAGCGCCGCGCTGAAGAGCAAGCCGTAGAACAACAACTTCAGAATACTTTCCGTCAGCAACATCCACGGCGTCAGGAGCACGGTGACCTGAAAGTGCAGAAGGAGCACCACGGCCATGCTCCACGCCGCGATGAAGATCAACCGAGTAGCAGCCTCCCCCGGTCGATAGAGCAGCAGATAGCCGCCGATCACCATGCTGACGCCGGCCAACACGTAGACGCCAAAGCGCATTAAGATCAGCCGCTGCCATGGAAACGGACGCCAGCGCACCCAGCGGGTGACGCTCGCATCGCCATGCCGCACGCGATACGCGCTGGCCTCCCCCATCTCAGGCGATAGCGGCGATGTGCCGCGCAGGGCCGCGTTCACCAGGGCCGACACCGGTTGCTCATCGATGGCGATTAAGCGATCCCCGCGCTCGAGCGGCGTGGGAAGCAGCGGCGTCGCGACCCAGACGCCCTGCCCGGAGATCTCCGTCAGCAAGACGCCATCGGAGGGCTGCCGCGCCTGCACGCCCAACGAGAGGCCCACATATCCCAGCGTGAGCATCCCGATCAACAGGAGGCCCCAGGCAGCTGGGTAAGCGCGCAGGTTATTCAATCGTCCCATCATCCGACGCATCATTGTTTTGTCTCTTTGTTACTTTGTCGTTGTGCTGCTTGGATCTCTCGTCGCTCTGAGTCTCGCCCCGCTCCGTGGCGAGCAGAAACATCACATAGACCCGATCGTCCTCGTAAAAAGTCAACGCATGAATCATTTCCATATCGGCGAGGTTGGGGGCGGCTTGATCGAGCAGAGCGGCCTCCGGGAGACAGTGCTGCAAGGCCGCGATCAGCTCCTCGTGATCTGCGCCCGACAACACCTCGAAGCCCTGAGAGCGCAGCACGCCCAGGATTGTCTTCCAGGCAGGAGGCGCCGGTGACGTGACCGATTCACCATCCGGCTGTCCCCGGGCGCGCTGCAACAGCGATCCCACCGCCGCGAGCAGGGTGCTGGTCTCCACCGGCTTAATCAGGTACTCCTCAGCGCCCAAGGCCAAGCCCCGCTCGCGATCCTCAACGATGGAGAGGATGAGAATGGGGATGTTGGCCGTGACCGGATCGACTTTGAGGATGCGCGTCACATCAAAGCCAGAGATGTCCGGCAGCATAATGTCCAGGACGATGAGAGCGGGCGTGGGCTTGTGGTGTCGGGCCAGGGCAAGCGCCTCTTTCCCGTTGGCAGCGACCAGCACGCGATAACCTTCGGCCTCCAGCTCCTGCACCAACAGGGAGCGGATGTGCGGCTCGTCATCCACGATGAGCACGGTCGGAGCGGATTCGTCGCCGGCGCGCGGGACGCTCTGCACCGCCAAATCGCCAACCGCCAGCGGCTGGATGTCCACCCCCTCCTCCGCCAGGGCGCCCGGTTTCAGCGGCAAGGTGAAGGTGAAGGTCGCGCCCTCGCGCCAGACCGATTCCGCCCAGATGATGCCGCCATAGTGCGTGACGATCTCGCGGCTGATCGCCAGCCCCAGGCCGGTGCCCTTGGGCTTGTCGGTCAAGGTGTCCGTCACCATCTGCTGGAAGCGATTGAAGAGCTTGGGCAACGCAGCTTGGGGGATGCCCACGCCCGTATCCGCCACGGAGATCAGCACGCCGCCCTCCACCTCTGCCGGCGCTTGCCAACCGTGCACCGCCTCGCCGGGATCGAGCCGGCGGGCCGTGATCTCAATCCGTCCCTCGTCCGTGAACTTCAGGGCGTTGGAGACCAGGATGCTGATCACCTGCTGGACGCGGCTGGGATCGGCCACCATCTGGGGCAAGCCCGACTCGATGTCGGCCCTGATGTCCAGGCCTTTGTCGGCGGCCTTGGGCTGCGCCCGCGCGACAACCCGATCAATGATAGCGCCCACCTCAAAGAGGCGATCCTGCCATTCGATCTTGCCGCTCTCCAGCTTGGAGATGTCCAGCACGTCGTTGATCAAGCGCGTCAAGCGCTCGGCTTCAACGACGATGATGTCTAAGTTATCCCGAACGCGCTGCAACGCCTGCCCCGTGCGCTTTTTCTCCGTATCAACCTGCGGCGCGATGTGGCGCTCGAAGGTGCGGTCGATGAGCTTGGCAAAGCCTAACACGGAGGTCAACGGCGTGCGCAACTCGTGCGAGACGGTGGAGATGAACTCCGTCTTCATCCGATCCACGGCCTTCTCGTGGGTGATGTCGCGCACCACGGTCACCACGTTCCTCACCTTCACCGGTTGCTCTTCGATTTCGGCCGCAGTAGCTGACGAATGATCCTCTTGGATGGCGACGGCGGTGGCCTGAAAGACCCGATCTCCTCGGGTTGAAAATTCTGACGTAAACGTCTCCGTCGGATTCTCCAAGACGCGCTGGATCAAATGATACAGATGCTCCTCGTCAAGCGACTCTTTGAGGCGCGAGCCGCGCACCGTGTGAACATCCACACCGAACATTCGGCCAAAGGCGGGATTGGCGTGAATCACGCGACAATCGGCATCGGTCACCACCAGCCCATCGGTGATGTTGCGCAGAACGGCATCTAAGCGGCGCTTCTCCTCTGCCAGATCGTCGGCCATGTGAGCCAATTCGACCGTCTGTTGGCGCTGGCGCTGGAAGAGGTGCGCGTTCTCCAGGGCGACGGTAATCTGGTGCGCTAACGCGGTCATCAACTTGATGGCGTTCTCATCGAAGGCGTCAACTTTTTTGCTCTCCAGGTTGAAGACGCCGATCGCGCGCTTGCCCGCCTTCAGAGGGACGGCCAACTCCGAGCGAATATCCGACGCGATGGGCACGTAGCGCGGCTCCTCGCGCACGTTGGGGATCACCAAAGGCCGTTTGTGCTCGAAGGCCCAGGGGACAACGCCCGCGCCCCCCACAGCCATACAGTCGAAATCTGCTATCTCTGTGTCCATTCCCTGCTGGGCGACGAGGTTCAAGTTACCCGTCGTCTCGTCCAATAGATGGACGGTCACGACCTCGAAGGCGAAAGCATCTCGCACCAGCCGCACAATCTCCGCAAGGAGCTTGTCCACATCCAACACGGCGGTAATGCGCTGCGAGACCTCGTGCAGGAGCGAGAGTTGCTTGGCCCGTTCTTTGGCCATGCGATAGAGGCGCACGTTCCGCACCGCGATGGCGATCTGATCGGCAAAGGCTTGGGCCAGTTGGCCATAGCGATCATTGTAGAAGCCGGTCTGAGTGCTATCAATGGTCACCAGGCCCAAGCTCAAGCCGTGCACCACCAGCGGGGCGCCAATCCAGGAACGAATAGCGCTGAGCGCTTCAATTTGATCCCTGTCCTGCCCCCACGCTGGCTCCTCACGCACATCGGGCGCCACCTTGACGCGCTGATCGCGCATCACCTGGTAGCCAATATCACGCTCATCCTCAGGATGAAAGGTGCTGCCCACGATCTCATCCGCCACGCTATCGAAGCCCCGCGCGGCAGCGACGACCAGATCCTGCTGCAAAAGCCGGGATTGATCGGCGACGGGCGGGCCATCGATCAGCAGGATCGAGGCGGAGTTGTAGGGGATGACGCGCGTCAACTGCTCCAGCGCCGCATTCAGCAACGGCGCCAAATCGAGCGTGGAGTTGATAACCTTGGCTAACTCGACTAAGGTCGATGCGGTCTCTCGTTGACGCTTGACCTCCTGATAGAGGCGCGCGTTGTGAAGCGCGACGGCGGCTTGATCGGCCACCGCCGTGATGATGCGCCGGTCGCGCTCGCCGAAGACATCCGCCCGCAGGCAACCGACGTTGAAGACGCCCAGGATGTCCTCTCCAACGCGCATCGGCACCGCCAACTCCGCTTGAATGTTAGTCCCTCTGGGGAAGTAGGAGAGCTGGGCCCGCTCCGGCCCCGCGACATACTGCATCTCGCTCGTCGTCGCCGCCTCACTCACCAAGCTGGGGCGCCTAAGGGGCCAGCGTTTGCCCTCCGAATAAGCGAGATGCGGGGGCGCGACGGCGCAATAAATATCTCCAGCGTCCTGATCGACCAGGAAGACCAGGATATTCTCGTAGCCAAAACCCGCTTTCACACTGGCTAAGATGCGGTTGAGCAGTTCGTCAGTATCCAGCAGAAAGCCAATATCGTGGGAGATGTTTAATAATGCGCGCAGCTCGGCCTTCTCCTGCGCCAATTGTCGCTGTTGCTCCTGGAATTTATCCAGGACGGCGTTGAACGCCACGACCAAATCGCCGACCTCATCCAAGGAGAGCACTTCCAACTTCTTGAACTTCACACCCTCCTGCCCCTTCACCAAGGCTCGCATCCCTTCGATGACATAGTTGAGATCTCGCGTGATGTCCTTCGAGATGTAATGGCTGGTCATGAAGACAAGCGCAAACATGCTCAAGACAAAAGCGCCCAAGATCCACAGGGAACTCCGCAGAAAAGGGATGTCCCGCATCTTGATGCTGTAGTAGATGCCAAGCCACCAACCCGGCTCGGCCGCTGTTAGATCGAAGAAGAGCACTTCGCCCTCCCATAAGAGGATGGGATCATCGGTGGGGGCGGGGGCGCTGGTCGCGAAGGTCAGCAGCGAGGGCGTCATTGCTTCCAGGGGATCGTAGGCGCTCGGCAACTCGGTGCGGATGCGCTGCGTGGATTCATCTAAGACAAACGCGACGCCATAGTCGAGGTTCAGCGCTGCGACGTAATCGAGCAGAGCTTGATTCTCCAGGCGACCGGCTAACTGCTCGACGACGCTTTCGCCCAATTGGTGATAGGTCTGCTGCGCGGCTTGACGGGTGATCTCCAGCATCCGAGTGTAGCCGAAAAGGCCCAGGAATGTAATAGCGATCACGGTGAGGAGCATCGAGGTGACGAATTGCCGCTTGCGGATCGAGAAGCGCGGGCCGATATCCTGCGCGTCCGCGAAGGTGAAGAACAACACCGGCTTCAACGCTCGGCGGGCAAAGACTGACATCAGCAAGGAGAGGCTGGCTGCCACGATGGTGATGAACACAGTGCCCAGCAGGTGCAGGAAGAAGTTGTAATTTTCGACAAACAGCAAGCCGGCGAAATCGCCAAGAAGGGCCACAAAGAAGGTGATCAACACAGGGACGCCCATAAAATAGAGAGGCGCTCTAAACGCCAACGTCCGCGCGCGTTGAATCAATGCCGGGGGGACAGGAGCGCCAGACTGTTGCAACTCGGCCAATTTAGCGATAGGGCGCAGGTAGATGTAGAGGAAAGCTACGACGCCCACGAGCATCATCGGGCCGAAGAGGACGTACAGCATGCGCGCTTGCCCTTGTGTTTTGGTGCGAAAGTGCAGCACTGCGGGGGTCGTCACGCCTAAGATGATAATACCCGCCGCCGCGGCGACGGCGAACATCAGAATAATATTCCGGCGCACGTGCGAAACATCCATATCCACGGGGTTGCCTACCTTCGATTCGTCCATATCGCGTATCTCCCACGCACTATTCGGTAGAACGCACTTTTCGTATCTTCTCTATGTATGAGGGAGAGCCACGCGGGACGAAAGGCCCCCAATCTTCTGAGAAGATATTGGCTCTTCGGGAATTCGCCGGGTGCAATGGGACCATGCTCCACCAGCAGCCCAGTGACAACGCGGAGGGGAGCTGACCGTAGCATGTCCGAGGAGGTTAAAACAGATCAACCTCTAAGATCTCGGCGGCCTTCTCCAAAATATAATCGGGATCAAAGGGCTTCGTGACATATTCGTCCGCGCCCGCCTCCGAGCCGGTCACTTTATCCACCGCTTGGCCCTTGGCCGTCAACAGGATGACATAGATACTCTCATCGGTCTTTTTGATGCGCTGGCAGACCTCGTAGCCGCTCAGCTTGGGCATCATCACATCCAAGAAGACCAAATTTGGGCGCTCATCCAGCGCTAAATCCAGCCCCTCCTGGCCATCCTCCGCCAACAAAATCTCCACCTCCAAATCCTCTAGCTCCTCTAACGTCTGCGCCAAGAGGACACGAATGAAAGCCTCATCATCCACAACTAAAATACTCTTCTCTTCACTCACGGCAAACTCCTTTTTCTACTTTCTACAATCGTAACAGTTTAGTCTTATGAGCAACGCTCTAAACCCTCGTCCCCGAGGGCGTCTTAGCAATTCAAAGTTGCTTTTTAAACGTCCCCGAGACGGGGACTGAGAGCTTTTTTAAAATTCTGTGAGCAGCCACCCGCGGAACTAAACGGATACCTACAATCTATAATTGCTCTTAGGTAGTTCCAGAAATTAAAACCTCCCAAACCTGATGCTTTTTCCTCCCACGGCCATGGGGCCTTCCCACGGCCATGGGGCCTTAGGGCC
>CAYXVS010000012.1:0-3922 GCA_964468735.1 uncultured Anaerolineales bacterium
GGCGTTGCCCCCCAACATCGAGACGGCATAGATCGCCAGGAAGCGCACCCCGCCGTAGAAGCGCTCGACGCCCTGCCCCAAAAAGTAGAGCGCGTAGAGATTGAAGCCGATGTGCAAGATGCCCGCGTGCAAAAATCCGGCGGCGATGACCCGCTGCCACTCGCCCAGATAGATCACGCGCCCGGGAATCAGCGCGCCCCAATTCAGGAGAAAATCCCCCAGTACCATCCCCGCCAAGAAGATGACCGCGTTGATGCCGATCAGCACATACGTCCACGCGACCGAATGGCGCGGCACCTGCACGCCCCCCTGAGACGGCATCGGCGGCGACTGAGATTCGACTGGCCCAAAATCCGGCGGCGCGTGCATTATAACGTCACCTGGCGGGGATGCACGCGCAGATGCTCCGCCGTGATGATGCGCAAAATGTCATCCACCGCCTGATCCACATGGCTTTCGTGATTGATGACAACGTAATCGAAGAGCGGCAAACGGCGCATCTCCTCGCGCGCGGCCTCCATCCGCCGCCGTACCTGCTCCTCCGTGTCCATCTTGCGCCGGCGCAGACGATCAAACAGCTCCGTCTCCGAAGAGGCGCTGAGAAAAACCAACACCGCATCCGGCGCGATGGCGCGCACCGTCGCGGCGCCCTGCACATCCAAGCGCATCACCACATCCTTGCCGCTGGCCATCGCCTCGCGCACCTGCTGCTTGGGCACGCCCTTGTACTGGCCGTAGACGACAGCGTGCTCCAGCAACTCGTCCTCGGAGATCATCGTCTCGAACGCCGCCTCGGAGACGAAGAAATAATCCTCGCCGTGCACCTCGCCGGGACGCGGCGGGCGCGAGGTTGCCGTCACGACAAAGTGAAAGGGAATCCCCCGCTCCTGCATCCGGCTCACGACGGTGTCCTTCCCCACGCCCGACGGCCCGGAGATCACGATCAACAGGGGGTGCGGCTGAAAATCATACGGATCGACCACATCAGCATTATGCATAGACTTGCTCCTCGTACAGTTTTCTCGTATAATCGACTTAACTCAAACGAACCTTCCGGGAAGCTACGGCGAGCGCTTCTGGCTTGAGAAAATGTGTTTACAGCTTCTCAGAAGGTAGAATGACTTTTACCATATTACAACTATATCACACTTTTTGAAAGGAGAGAAAAGATGCCAATTTACGAATATCGTTGTCAAGAGTGTCGTCGTCGCTTTTCCAAATTTTGGCGCACTTTTTCCGATGCGGAAGCAGCGGAGATCCAATGCAACTACTGCGGCAGCGACGATGTCCAGCGCTTGATCTCTCGCGTGCGGACGATCCGCTCCGAGGAGAGCCGTATGGAGGATATGGCCGATCCCAGCCAGTGGGATATCGATGAAAATGACCCCAAGAGCATGGGGCGCTTTATGCGCAAGATGAAGAATGAGTTGGGGGATGAGGCCGGCGACATCGGCCCGGAGTTCGACGAGGTCATCGACCGCCTGGAATCGGGCCAGGACCCCGAAAAAATCGAGCAGGAGATGCCCGATCTGATGGACGACATGGGCGGGGATATGGGCGGCATGCCGGGCGGCGGGATGGGCGGATTCTAATCTGGGCCTAGGCCATTCTCCGCCACGCAATGGACAAGCATCACTTGCTCACTTTGTAGCGGGTGTTAGGATAGTGTTAGATGAAAGTAGATCAGGATCAGAGATCGGGTGATTGGACACCCCCAGTTATCCGAGGGTCACCATCCAGAAACATCACACAATACAAAGTAAGGAGCAAGTAAATAACCATGCACACAAAGGACTATATCGCCTTGGAGGATGAGTATAACGCCCACAACTACCACCCCCTCGATGTCGTGATCGAGCGGGGCGAGGGCGTCTGGGTCTGGGATGTGGAAGGGAAGAAGTACTTGGATTGCCTCAGCGCCTACTCGGCGCTCAACCAAGGCCACTGCCACCCCCGCATCCTCCAGGCGATGGCGGAGCAGGCCGCGAAGCTTACGCTGACCTCGCGCGCCTTCCGCAACGACCAACTCCCCATCTTCGCCCGCGAGCTGTGCGCGATGACGGGCTACGATATGATGCTGCCGATGAACTCCGGCGCGGAGGCGGTGGAGACCGCGCTCAAGGCCGCCCGGATGTGGGGACACAAGGTCAAGGGCATCCCCGACAACCAAGCGGAGATCATCGTCTGCGCGGGCAACTTCCACGGGCGGACGGTCACCATCATCAGCTTCAGCAGCGAGCCGCTCTACCGAGAGGGCTTCGGCCCCTTCACGCCCGGCTTCAAGATCATCCCCTACGGCGATGCCGATGCGCTGGCGGAGGCCATCACACCAAACACGGCGGCCTTTATGGTCGAGCCGATCCAGGGCGAGGCGGGGGTCGTCGCGCCGCCGGAGGGCTACCTCCAGCGCGCGCGCGCGATCTGCGATGAGCACAACGTGCTATTCATCGCCGACGAGATCCAGACGGGCTTGGGGCGCACGGGCCAGCTTTTCGCCTGCGATTGGGAGGACGTGACCCCGGATATGATCACCATCGGCAAGGCGCTCTCCGCCGGAATGATGCCCATCTCCGCCGTGGTGGGGATCCGCGAGGTGCTGGGGCTTTTCACGCCGGGCAGCCACGGCTCCACCTTTGGCGGGAACCCGCTCGCCAGCGCCGTCGCCCGCGAATCGCTCCGCGTCCTCGAGGAGGAACATTTAGCCGAGCGCTCCCGCGAACTCGGCGCCTACTTCAAGCAGGAGTTGGCGGCCATCGACAGCCCCTACGTCAAAGAGATCCGAGGCAAGGGCTTGCTCATCGGCGTGGAACTCAAGGCCGAGGCCGGCGGCGCGCGTCGCTTCTGCGAGGCGCTGCGAGATCGCGGCATCTTGGCGAAAGAGACCCACCACACCGTCATCCGCTTCGCGCCGCCGCTGGTCATCGAAAAAGAGACCTTGGATTGGGCGCTGGGCGAGATCCGCGAGGTGCTCACGGCCTAGGGGTTTCCGCATCATCCGTCGTCAATCCCATCGCCCGTTCCCTGAAAATCTCAGGGGCGGGCGAGTGTTTTCCTTCCTTACTTCTCCCTTTCCCCCTTCCCCCTACCCATTTTTCCCCCAAAAACTTGGCTTTCCAATCGATTTCGCATATAATGCAAGAGAGACTTGTACACAAAGCGCACGGCTTCTCACATTTTTCGACTACCCAACTACCTGACTAAAGACCATCCGATCATTTTACCGACGATTTTAAAGGAGGGCACCTATGGGCGTTATATCCACATTACAATCAGCGGAATTGTTCTCTGGCCTGACCATCGAACAGCTCAAAGCGTTGGCGGAGGTCGGCGAGAAACAACTCTTCCATCAGGGCGATGTCATCCTCAAAGAAGGCGAGCAGAGCACGGAGATCTCCATCGTCATATCGGGGCAGGTGGAGGTCATATCTGAACTGGCGGAAAATGCCACCAGTCTGGTCATCTTGGGGGCGGGACAGAGCTTCGGCGAGATGGCGCTCTTGGATGCCGGGCCGCGTTCGGCGACCATCCGCTGTCTCTCCGATGAGACCGAAATCTACACCTTCACGCGCGACGCCCTGCTATCATTTTGGGGTCGAGAGTGTCGCGTCGGTTACACGATGATGTTCAACATCGCGCGCGATCTGGCGTTCAAGCTGCGGATTCGCAACCTCACCTGCGTGATGCCCCAGGGGGAGGCTACCCTATGACTATGATCTACAAAGTGAGCTACGTCATCCTAGGGGGAAATCAAACCGGCGCGATCATCAACCAGGAGGAAGCGCCGGAGGTCGGGGAGTTTGTGGAGTTGGGGGATGAGACCTACGAGGTAGTAGAAGTGACCGATCTTCTGCCGCCCCAGGGCGACTTCGCCTATCTCCACGTCACGTGCCGCCCGCTCAATGCTTCATCTTAATGCTTCATA
>CAYXVS010000012.1:4022-27360 GCA_964468735.1 uncultured Anaerolineales bacterium
CGCCTATCTCCACGTCACGTGCCGCCCGCTCAATGCTTCATCTTAATGCTTCATATTAATGCTTCATAGGCAACGGGGGCAAAGTTCGTAGTCTGAAAATGACGGCACGCCATTGCATTTCGTGCCTTACTACGAACAAGTTTTCAAAGCATGATCAGAAAATCACACACTAAACACATCTACGAAGGGAACTACGTTGCGGAAGTAGAGGTCGAGTTGCTCATTACCGACGAAGGTAATGCCGGCTGGTCGCCCTATTTATCTCTTGAGGATGCTTATAAGTTGGATGATGTCCGCGCAGCCTTACGTCGCGGCGATCTCCAAACCGCATCCCAACAAGCGCGGATCTACAAGTTGGTTCCAGTCCCCGCCTGAGCCACGAAAACACTACCGGGGGAGGACATCCAGTCCTCCCCCGGTTTTATGTTGCTGAAGCTTCTCCAAGCCTACCCCATCTGCCCGAAGAGACGCACCACCAACTGCGGCGTGACGTTCACCTCGATCCACGCGGCGATCAGCAGGAGGGGCAGCACCAGCGCGACGAAGAGCTTCACAAAGCGCCCCAACTCGCGCACGATGCCCGTCACGCCGCCGCCGTCGTCCGGCGGTTCAAGGATCACATCCCCCATCCGCATCGCCTGCGCCGTCGCGATCAGCGCGGCGGGCAACTCCAGAACCCCGTGCGGCAGCACGAAGGCCGTCACAAAGAGCCACGGGCTGATCCCCAATGTCGCCATCTGGAACGCCACATACGCGATGAGCGCGATCGGCGCCAGCAGCAGCATCTCGCCCAATACGCCCAACGAGAAGATCGACAGCAGCGCGCCGCCAACTAAGGCGCGCGCATTGTTGAAAAAGACCGCCTCCGTCGAGAAGACAGGCAGCAACCCGGTGCGCGCCACTCCCTCCTCGATCATCGTCACATCGGAGAGTCGCTCAAAATCGACCGCCACCTCTGGCAGGGGGAACTTCACCGCGCCCCATACGCCGACTAACGTCCCGCCGACAAAGACCACCAGAAAGGTGATCAGAAGCTCGGCGCGCATCGCTCGCAACAGCGCGGGGATCTCCTCAAAGTAGAGGGCCTTCAATCCCCGGCGTGGCAACGCAGCGGTGCGGAAAGTCCGCCACGCCCGGCCCAAATCGATGTAGTCCAAATCACGGCCCAGCAAGTGCTCGCGGTCGAAGATACGAATACCTAGTCGAATCAGCAGGATGTTCACCACGACTAAAAACGTCGCGATCCACCACAGGACGGCGTAATCCGCAAAGAGCAGGAACCCAGCCTGCGCTTGCAGCAAGAACGCCATCGGGATGATGATGAAGCTCGCCAACAAATTCGCCGCGCGGACGCTGGTCGCCTGGCTGGAGACAATCACCGCGCCAGAGACCATCACCAGGGCCTCCACCGAGGATAACAACAAGGCCAAGATCAAAAGCTCCGGCTCCGGTCGCCATCCCATCGATAGATTCAGCAGTCCTAAATAAACGCCCATACCCAGATAACTGGCCAATACGGGTGGAATCGTGGCTGCCAGTAGCTTACCTAAATACAACTGCCGATCCGTCAGCGGCGTCGCCAACAGCGGCTCTAAGCTGCCGCGCTCCTTTTCGCCGACGAAGGTCTCCAACGCGATCACTAAGGAGAAGGAGCTGGGGAAGAAGCCCACGACCAACATCAGGAACGGGAAGAGCCGCTCAATGATCAGATTCGCGCCGTATTCGTTGACGAAATCGATGCCCTCATTGGCCGCGAAATTCGCCAGGAAGGGAAACAAGGTCACCAGGATGACGATGGGGAAGACGATACGCCAATCCCGCATCGTATCGCGCACCTCGCGGCGGGTCACGACCAACGCCGGCCCCAGATCCGACCAGAGAGATTGCCGCCACTGCTTAATTTTACCAAATTCCAATGCGTCGATCATCGTATCATCCCCTCTTTTTCTCCCACCACGCGCAAATAGACGGCCTCCAAGCTCTGCGGAACCTCGCTCAGGGTGACGACGGGGAGCTCCGCCGCAATCATCTCCTTCAGAAGCTTAGCGTTGACCTCCGCCGGATCAGTAGTGCTGTAGCGCACCCAGCGCTCGCCCGTCGCTTCGACCTGAGCATAGCGTCCGATCAATGGCGCCACGCCGTTGTTCGAGGATACCCCGAATCGCACCTCCATCAGCGGCGGCCCCAACATCTGGGATTTCAACGTCGGCACAGCGCCCTCCGCGATGATCTCGCCTTTGCGGATGATAGCGATCCGATCCGCCAACTCCTCCGCCTCCGGCAGATTGTGCGTGCAGACGATGATGGCGCGCCGCTCGTCGTCCCGCATCTGCATAATCGAATCGCGCACCAGGCGCGCGCTCTCCGGATCCATCGCCGAGGTCGGCTCATCCAACAGTAACACCGGCGGATTATGCAATAGTGTGCGCATCAGGGCGATCTTCTGCGCCATACCCTTGGAATACTCCCCCAAGCGACGCTCCAGCGCAAAGGCCATCCGAAACTGAATCGCCAGTTCACTGATCCTCCGGCGACGATGGCGCTCCGAAAGCCCTCGCACCTCGCCGAAGAAGTTCAGATATTCGCGCCCAGTCATCCGCGTGTAGAGGCCGGGCGCCTCGGTGAGCACGCCCACGTGGCGGCGCACCGCCTGCCCCTCGGCGACCACATCGTGGCCGCCGACGCGTGCGCGCCCGGCCGTCGGCGCCAGGATGGCCGAGAGCATCCGCACCGTCGTCGTCTTGCCCGCGCCGTTCGGCCCCAGCAGCGCTAACACCTCCCCCGGCGCGACGGAGAGCGTCACATCCTTCACGGCGGTCAAATCGTCGAATTTTTTGGTCAATCCTTGCATTTCAATCATGACATACTCCTCCACGTCTCTCAATTCGCCTAGATTATACCACAATCCTACGATTTTAATAGATGTTCATATTATTTTCTAACCAAGAAAAAATCGTAGCGATTCTCTAATCGCTACGATGGATGATGCACAACTGAACTACCCCGTACTTCATTATGCCGCGTTACGCTTCCAACGTCATCTCCACAATGCGATCCAAACGAAAGGTGCGCTGATCATCCCGCCGATAGCAATGGGCAATCAGGTAGAGGACGCCGCCGCGCTCGCTCACCCGCAGGGGACGCACCAGGCGCTCTGTCTCCCGACCCTTGGCGTCTCGATACCGCATCTGCACACGCCCGCCGTTGTCCAACGCCTCGGCGATGGTCGACGGCAGGGAGAGGGCGCGAGCCTGGGGATAGGGAATCGGCCCGCCCTGGAACTCGATCAATTGCCCCAACGTGGTGATGCCATGCCGCCCCGCCAGATCCCGAAGCATCCGCTCTAAGACGCCCCATGTGGCTCGCACGTCACTCAGCGCCCGATGGGTGGGCGTGGTCTTCACGCCCAGCGCGGCGACGACGTCGGACAGGCTGTTGCGAGGCAATCGATAGGTGCGGCGCGTCAGGGCCAACGTGTCGATCACGGGATTGTCGGGGATGGGCCGCTGTGCGATCTCCAGTTCTGCCGCTAAGAAGCTCAAATCAAAGGGGGCATTGTGAGCGACCAGCACGGCGCCTTGGATTGTGTCCAGCAGCGGGCCGGCGATCTGATCGAAGGATGGGGCATCTCGCAACATCTCTGACGTGATCCGATTGACGCGCGCGGCCCCCGGCGAAATCGCTCGGCCTGGCTCGACCAGCGATTCAAAGCGCTCCAGTTCCACGCCGTTACGCGCCCGCAGACATCCCACCTCGCAGATGCGATGCCCGTAGGTAGGGTCGAGGCCGGTGGTCTCGACATCGAAGACGGCAAAGGTGGTTTCAGTGAGCGGCTGCTGAGATTGAGTCATACTAAAGCCTTCGCTTCTCGCACTGGTTTTTATAGCTTTTGGGTAGATATTTCATAAAAAATCGCAGCGAAAAGCATCGCTACGATTGGAAAGGATAGTATCTCCTAGGCGCCGGCAAAAGTCACGCTTGCGTTGCTTCTTCGGGCGCCTTTTTTTTAACTTTGTTCAAAAAACTCAAGCCTGGCTCCAACATATGAAACTCCAGTTCCAGTATATAGTTGAGAATGGTACGGATTGTGATCGTCGCGGCCAACTTCAGAATATCGTCCCATGTGGGAGAATTCGCCGTCTTCAAAATATCCGCCGCGACCTGAAACTCAAGCCCCATCACCAGGCTTTGCCCAAACTGAGCGCGCAACCTATCTAGGTCATAATCACTGTGTTTCCAAAAGCGCTTAAGATAAATCCACATGCTGCGGAAGGCCCCGATGAGAATAGTTAAGGCTCCGAAAGCTTCCACAATAGCTATGCCGTGCTCAACTAGAGCTGCGAGTAGGTTCCCTTCCATGTTGAATCTCCCTTAGGATAGACGCCAACAGCGTCACCCCTCCCCTTCCCTGAGATCGCGGGGGGAGAGGTGACGCGCGTGATTGGATATGCGACGAGAATGCTTCTTAGCCGCGACGCCGCAGGAAGGCCGGGACGTCGATGTTATCGCGATCGACCGCCCCCGCCGAGAAAATGTCCTGGGATTCCATCCGTCGTTGCCGCTTCATGCCCACTTGCTCAGCGCTGCTTGGCTCGCCATCGAAACCGGTGGCGATGACGGTGATGCGGACATCTTCGTCGGGCATCTCAGGATCGATCACCGCGCCGAAGATCAGGTTGACGTCGGGGTGCGCGGTCTCGCGGATGATCGAGGCGGCCTCGTTCACCTCGTACAGCGTCAGGCTGTCGCCGCCGGTGATGTTGAAGAGGATGCCGCGCGCGCCGTCGATGGTGATGTCCAAGAGCCGACTGGAGATAGCCTGCTGCGCAGCCTCAAGCGCGCGATTTTCACCCTCGGCGCGCCCGACGGCCATCAACGCAGCGCCGCCCTCTTCCATAATGGCCCGCACGTCCGCGAAGTCCAGGTTGATCAAGCCGGGCACGGTGATGACCTCCGTGATGCCCTGGATGCCTTGCCGCAGCACGTCATCCGCGACGCGGAACGCCTGGGTGAGGCTCATCCGCTTCTCCGTGATCTCCAGCAGACGATCATTGGGGATGACGATCAGGGTATCGACGACCTTCTTCAACTCCTCGATGCCCTCCACGGCGACGTTGCCGCGCTGCGAGCCTTCGAAGGTGAAGGGGCGCGTCACCACACCGATGGTCAGCGCCTTGATCTCCTCCTTGGCAATCTGCGCGATCACGGGCGCGGCGCCGGTGCCGGTGCCGCCGCCCATCCCGGCGGTGACGAAGACCATGTCGGAGCCTTGGAGCACCTCGCGGATCTCGTCCTCCGACTCCTCGGCGGCCTTCTTTCCCTCGGAGGGATGACCACCCGCCCCCAAACCCCGCGTCACGCCATCGCCAATGCGCAGGCGCTTGGGCGCATCACAGAGCATTAGGGCCTGGGCGTCGGTGTTCACCGCGATGAAATCCACGCCCTGAAGTCCCTCTGCGATCATCCGATTGACGGCATTACTGCCGCCGCCGCCAACGCCAACAACTCGAATCTGAGCAAAATTTTCTCCCTGAGCAACGGCCATTTTAGAACCTCCCTCATCCGATTCATATAGTGTCTGATACGTTCGCATATCCATCTCAATCCTCCCTCTCCCAACTTGCTAAATAAAACTCTCTCATAATGACCCAGCCTTCTACCTTCCGGGAAGCTATAGGCAGGATTTCTCAAGCTGAAATTGCCCGCTAAAGCCAGCTCCCCACCAGGGTCGAACTATTCGCAGCTTCCCGGAAGGTCTTAAGTATAGCCTACCCCGGGAACAACGTCCTGAGCCACGGCCACCATCGCTTCCACCAGGGGGAGCGCAGCGCGCGCCACCCGCCATCCTCCCACATCGGCGTCCAGCCCACCAAGCCCACCGCGACGGCGGCGCTGGGGTCCGACACCTGATCCGTCAGGCCGGAGACGTGGCGCGGCTTGCTGATCTGCACCGGCAGCTCGAACATCTCGCGGGCCAGATCGCTCAGGCCGGGCAGTTGCGCCGTGCCGCCGCACAGCACCAATCCCGCCGGGAGCAGCCCATCATAGGCGGAGCGCTTGATCTCCTGCTGGACATTCTCCAACATCTCCTCACAGCGCGCCTGGATGATCTCCGCCAATTTCCAGCGCGGCACCGCCACCGGGCTGTCATCCCCATACGGCGAGATCGTGAAGCGCTCATCCTCCGCCACCTGCGCGGCCACCGCGTGCCCGTGCTTGAGCTTGACCCGCTCGGCCACCTCCGGCGGCAATCGCAAGCCGATGGCGATGTCGTTGGTGATGTACTCCCCGCCCATCGGCAGCGAGCGCGTGTGCCACACCGTCCCTTCGATGAAGATGGCGATGTCCGTGGAGCCGGCGCCAATATCGACCAGCACCACGCCCATCTCCTTCGCCGTCTCCGAAAGGACGGCGCGCCCGGCGGCCAAACTCGTCAAAATCAGCTCGCTGACCTCGACCCCGGCGCCCTCGACGCATTTGGTGAGGTTTTGCAGCGCCGTACTCGCGCCCATCACCACGTGGGCCTCGACCTCCAGTCGAAACCCGTGCATCCCTAGCGGATTGCGCACGCCCTCTTGGCCATCGACGGTATAGGTGCGCGGCAGGATGTGCAGCAGCTCCTGATTCTGCGGGAGCACGATGGCGCCGGCCGCCTCCAACACGCGGTCGATATCGTCGGGCGTGATGCCGCGATCGCGGCGGGAGACGCCGACGACGCCCTGGCTGTTCCGCGAGTTGATATGCGCCCCCGTCACGCCGACATACGCGCGCTCGATTTGATAGCCGGAGCTTTGCTCGGCCCGCTCGACCGCCTCCAAAATGGAGGTCGTCGCCTCGGTCACGTTGACAACGACGCCCTTCTTGATGCCGCGCGCAGGCACCTCGCCCACACCGACGATGCGCGTTCGCTCTTGCTCATCGATTTCGGCGACCAAGACCAAGATGCGGTGACTCCCAATATCAATGCCTACAACGGATCGTTCCACTACGCTCCCCCTTTCCAGGCGACACGACCACTCGCGCTCACCATGCTCGCTCCAATGAATAGGTCGGCGCAGCTGGGAAGCGCACATCGACCGTCCACGGGAAAATTTTCCGCCGCTCAAGATCCGCAATCAGCGCCTGATAGATCACCCATCGGGCTTCCATCTCCGGGCCGACACCGAAGGCGACGCGTCGCCCTTCCTCATCCACCCAGATCAAGCCGCGCTCCGGCAGATAGCCCAAGCGGTCGCCGGGAATGCCCAGCTCGATCAAGGCCTCCACGCCCGCCAAAATACTCGCCGGGATGCGGCCCTCTTTCAATGAAGGCAGCGGGCCGTGGATGACGGGTAAATCGGGCTGCCCCGTGCGCGCAACAAAGATCACACCCTCCGCATCCACCCATTTCACGCCAGCCTCCGATTCCCAAATCAGCGCCGGCTCGCGCTCGGTGACGTGAATCATGCAGTGCGCGGGGAAACGTCGGCAGGTAGGCTCGGCGGAGGTAACGCCGGGCACCGCTTCCAAAATCTGCTCAGCAGCGGCGTCCATATCCAGCCAAAAAGCGTGCCATCCCAGCAGATCCGAGGCCAACGCGACGTCGTAGGCCAACGTGTTGGACGAGGCGTTCGCCACTTCCAGATCCTCGCCCATCACGTACCAGCGATTATCCAGCCACACCCACAGAACCAAGGCCAAGACAATCACCAGGAGCGCCACCCATTTCCATGGGAGGTTGCGGAGCGAGCGGCGAATCGAGCGGCGCGTCCCGCGTCTCTTCGCGGCAGCCTGGGGCTGCGCGCCCAACAGAGCGGTCGTGCGATAATAATTGCGCTGCTTTTTTCTCTTCATAATCGCCCTCCCACGGATAAAAATGACGGTTGTGCTCTTTAAGGCCGTTCCAAGAAAATACATCTCCCAAATACAAGGATTTCCCGAGAAAAAAGCATCCGGTTTGGGAGGCTTTAATTCCTAGAACTACCTAAGATCGCGTAAAATGAAAAACAGTACTCAGACTTCTACCTTTCGGGAAGCTCTAAACGAATTTTCTCAAGCTAAATTACCCGGTCAGGCCAGTTCCCCTACAATGTCGGGCTATTTGCAGCTTCCCGGAAGGTTCAGACACTCCCCCTGAGTGGTTACGAAAAACATGAAGCGTCTACCGCATTGATTTTTACGCAATACAAAATACGAAATACGTTCTATGATTTCAAACTATTCCTGCGTTGCGGATCGATACACCCGCTCCGACCGGGCATTCTCCGCGTGGCGATCCAACGCCAGATCGATCAGCCAATCCAACAGACGTTCATAGGGGATGCCGGATGCTTCCCAGAGTTTGGGGTACATGCTGATGGTGGTGAAGCCGGGAATGGTGTTGATCTCGTTGAGATAGATCTCGCCCGTCGCGTCGCTCAGCAGGAAGTCCACGCGCGCCATCCCCGCGCCGTCGATAACGCGATAGGCCTGCACCGCCATCTCCTGAATCTCTTTGATCTGGGCCTCGTCCAACGGCGCCGGGATCAGCAGATCAGAGGCGTCCGCGCCCATATCTAAATATTTGGCCTCGTAGCTGTAGAACTCGCGGCTGGGGATGATCTCGCCCGGCGCCGAGGCGCTCGGCTCCTCGTTGCCCAGGACGCTCACCTCGATCTCCCGCGCTTCCGGCACGGCGATCTCCACCAGCAGGCGGCGATCATAGCGCGCGGCCTCATCAAGGCCTTGGCGCAGCTCCTCGCGATTGTGGCACTTGCGAATCCCCACGCTGGAGCCTAGGTTCGCGGGTTTGGTAAAGACGAGATAGCCCAATTCGGCCTCGACTCTGTCCAGCAGCGCGTCGGGATCGGCCTCCCAGCGACGGCGCGTCGACCAAACGTAGGCCGGGATGGGCAGGCCGTGCGCCTGCACCACGGCCTTGAACGCGATTTTGTCCATCGCCAGCGCGGAGTTGAGGACGCCGCCGCCCACGTAGGGCACGCCAGCCAACTCCAACAGTCCCTGCACCGTGCCGTCCTCGCCGAAGGTGCCGTGCAACACAGGGAAGACCACGTCCACGCGCGAGAGCGCGGCAAGTTGTTGAGCCTCGGCGCCGTTCTCGACTAAGGGAGCATCCTCGATTTTCTCATCCTTGCCTTTCTCGCCGACGCCGGCCCACAACCCCTTCTGCGAGGGATCGGCAAAGATCGCGGCGTGCTGCGTCGATTCGAAGGCCTCCTGCTCCAGCGCGCGCATCGGATCCTCGCCCGTGATCCACGCGCCCTCGCGCGTGATTCCCACGGGGATAATCTCGTACTTCTCGGGATCCAACGCCGACATCACGGAGCGCGCCGACATAATGCTCACCTCGTGTTCGCCCGACCGGCCTCCGAACAGCACTGCCACTTTGATCTTTTCCGTCATATTATCTTACCTTAATCTAACTCCGTATACGTTTGTGTTAACATTGCGTATCAATCTGGACGGGGACTAAAGGCGCCTGGATAGGCCGCGCGGCCATCCGCCCTCCTTCGAGGACGGTACCTACCAAAAACCGCCGCGATTCCTCCGGCAACATCTCGATCTCCGGCTCCAGCCAGACGTCGAACTGTTGCTGGACTTGGGTCTGCACCACGCGGAGCAGCGCGCGATAGTTGGAGGCGGCGCCCCCCTCTGGGTTGGTGTTGATCAAGAAATTCGCGTGCTGCTCCGAGACCTTGATCCCGCCGATCTGATGGCCCTTGAGACCCGCCGCCTCGATCAAACGCCCGGCGTAATCATCCGGCGGATTCTTGAAGGTCGATCCCAACGTGCGGCCCGGCGGCTGCGTGCGCTGCCGACGCTCCGTGTACTCCGCCGCTTTGGCCGCCAGATGGCTCGGCGTCCCCGGCCGAAGCTGCAAGGTCGCCGCCAACACCACCCAGGCGTCGCCCGCGCCCTTGAGCTTGCTGCATCGATAGCGAAAATCGAACCACGACGCATCCACCTCGTGCGTCTCGCTCTCTGGGCCTAACACCTCGGCGGCGACCAGCGTCCCCGAGATCTCCCCGCCGAAGGCGCCGGCGTTGTTGACGACCGCGCCGCCCAATGTGCCGGGCAGGCCCACGGCCCAGGTCAAGCCGCCCCACCCGCGCCGGACGGCCTCGCGCGCCAACTTGATCATCACCGCGCCGGAGTCGGCGCGCACGCGATGCGTCGCCGCGTCGAAGTGCGCAGCAGTCGCCTGGTTGATGATCACAACGCCCCGCAGCCCCGAATCGGGCAGCAGGATGTTGGTCAAGCCGCCGAAGATGCGCCACGGCACATCGGCCTCCCGCGCCCCGCGCACCGCCGAGACCAAGGTCGCTGTATCACGCGCGACGACCAGCAGATCCGCCGGCCCGCCTATGCCGGCCCGCGAGTACGAGGCCAGCGGCGCGTCCAACTGCGCTGCATCGCCCAACACTTGGGCCAGTTCCACCAGACGCGCGTGATCCATCAAATCTACCCCCGATCCTGCTGAGAGTCTTGTTCCTGATGCTTCTTTGCCTGTTTGATCTGCTCCAACTTCACCGCCAACGCATCCGATTCGTAGGAGCGTATCCGCGAGTTGGATTTGCGTCGATCCTGCACCGAACAGAGCTTGTTAAACCAGCGTTTCAATTCCGACATCGTTCCCCCTCCTTTTCAAGAAAATAAATCTCCTAGTAGAGACGCAAAATCTTGCGTCTCTACAATAAACTTCTCAGGCGCGCAACTTCTCCAGCACCTGCTGTCCGACGATGGTCTCATCGCCGGCCCCCATCAGCAGGATGAGATCGCCTTTCTCGGCGCCCGCGACCAACAGCTCGACCGCTCCATCCAACGTATCCGCCGCCTGGACTTCTGCGTGGGCGATCTCCGCCGCGATGCTTGCCGAGGTCATCGTCCCATCATCGGTCTCGCGCGCGGCGTAGATGGGCAGCACCACCACGCGATCCGCATCATCAAAGGCCGCCATAAAGTCCTCTTTTAGCGCCTGGATGCGACTGAAGGTGTGCGGCTCCCACGCCGCCACGATGCGGCGCTCTGGATAGCGATGGCGCGCCGCCTCTAACACGGCGCGAATCTGCGTGGGATGGTGGGCGTAGTCGTCGATCACGATCACGCCGGACGCCTCGCCAAGCACCTCGAACCGGCGCGCGGTTCCCGTGAAGCGCTCCAGTGAAATCTTGGCCTGGGTCCATTCGATGCCCAGCTCCGACGTGACGGAAAGCGCGGCCAGCGCGTTCACGGCGTTGTGCACGCCCGGCAGCTTCAGGTGCAGCTCGCCCACCGGCGCGTCGTTGTGCAGCGCGGTGAAACTGACGCCGCCGCGCAAATTCGGGTGGATGTTGACCGCTTGCCAGGCCAGGCCCTGCCCCTCGTGGCGACCGTAGAGCCGCAGATGGCCACCGTTCGCGTGGAACGAGGCGCCGATAGCGTGCGCGACCTCGTCATCGTTGCAGGCGATCAAAATGCCGTCCTCGACGATGTTGTCCACAAAGTCGCCAAAGGCCAGCCGCACAAAGCGCAAACTGGGGAAGCAATCGGGGTGATCGAACTCGACGTTGGTCACCACGGCGATGGACGGCGACAGGGCCAAAAACGTATTGCGATACTCATCCGCCTCGATCACGAAGTAGTCGCCCGCGCCGGCGCTGGCGTTCACGCCCAGGTTCTCCAGCACGCCGCCGACGATGTAGGTCGGGTCGAGACCCGCGTCGAGCAAGAGCAGCGTCACCATCCCCGTCACCGTCGTCTTGCCGTGCGCCCCAGCGATGGCGATGACCTTGTAACCTGCGGTCAGATCCCCCAGGAACTCCGGTCGTCGCTTCACCGGCGCGCCCGCCTCCCGCGCCGCGACCAACTCCACGTTGTCGTCCGGGATCGCCGAGGAGGCCAGCACCAGATCGGCCGCGCCGATGTTCTCCGCCGCGTGCCCAATCATCACCGGCACGCCCTCGTCGCGCAGCGTCGCCGTCAGCGGCGAGTCGCGCAGATCCGACCCATGGACGGTGAAGCCGCGCGCGTGCAGAATCCTCGCGATGGCGGACATCCCCGCGCCGCCGATGCCCACAATGTGGATTTCATCATACGATTGTAAATTCGTCACCCGTTCCTCCCGGCTATCCCTCAGGCCCGCTACCTCTACACAAAGACGATCAAGACAAACATAAATGAGAGCGCGACGGCCACGAACAACAAAGAACCATCCAACCAGGTGAGAGGTAGATATTCGGCCAACCCCACCAGGCCGGCAGCGTCCTGCAACCCCATAGCGGCTGCTTGCTCAGGCGGCACAATCCCCCATATCTGATAATTAATCTCGATAAGAAAGCCCCAGATGATGCCCACGATCAAATATCCGTTGATGCTTCCCAAGAAAAAGCCCAGGAGCGTATCTTGTAGCTTCTCCTTGCGCGCCCGCTTGCCCAGCGCCGCCGAGATGACCGTCGTGGCATACCCGAACACGATAATCACGATAAAGATCAAAGCGCGCACATAAAACCAGGTCATCGACTGATTATCCGCCAGGGCTTGAAGCACCCCTCTGATCACCGGCATATAGCTTATCAGGACCAACTCGACAAATCGCGCCAAAATCACGCTAAAGGCGACCAAAAGCTCCTTTGCCCAACCACGCAGCGCGCCGATAACGCCAAAAAAAATGACCAATCCTAAAAAGGCAGTTTCTAATGGAATCATCCGACCTCCCTCGTTAGCTATCTCGGCCCAGGGCCAACAGCTCCGCCGCCAAGTGGGCCGCCGCATCAGGGCGGGAAAGCACATGCGCGGCGGCCGCCATCTTCGCACGACGGTCATCATCCTCGAGCAACGCCGCGACGGTGGGCACAAGCGCCTCGCGCAGGTCGGCGTCCTCCACGACGAGGGCCGCGCCCCGATCCGCCAACCAGCCCGCGTTCACCCGCTGGTAGCGCCACGCATGCGGATAGGGCGCCAGCACCGCCGGCAGGCCGAAGTAGGGCAGCTCGCCCAGCACCGACGCCCCCGCGCGGCAGACGGCCACATCCGCCGCCGCCAACGCCGCCCCCATCCTCTCGTGGAGATAGGCGTGGACGTGATAGTTCGCGCGCTCCTCGGCGGATAGCGTTTCGCGCGCTGCCGCGACCTCCGGCCAGTCCAACTTTCCGCTGATGTGAACGATCTCGGCCAGCGCGAGCATCTCCGAAAGCCGCGCCAACAGCGCGCGATTGATCGAGCGTGCGCCACGACTGCCGCCGAACACCAGCACGACCGGCCCCTCGGGCGACAGCGAGAGCGCCTCGCGGGCCTCACCCCGCGTCCAGCGCGTGATCTCCTCGCGCAGCGGATAGCCGGTGACGACAACCTTCTCCTCCGGGAGATACGCGCGCGAATCCGCCACCGTCACACCGATGCGCTCCGCCATCCGCGCCACAAAGCGCACGGATTGGGCCGGCTCGATGTCGGGCACGAAGAGCAGGATCGGCACGCCATGCGCTTGGGCCGCCAACGCCACCGGGCCGCTCACGTAGCCGCCGGTGGTCAGGAGCACATCGGGCCGCGCGCGGCGCATGTGACGCCACGCCAGCGCCGTCCCGCGCGTCAATTGCCAGCCGTTGCGCACCGCGTTGAGCAGCGCCACGCCGTGGACGCCGCCCGCCGGAATGCCCAAAAACGACACCCCGGCGCGCTCGACCAGATCGGCCTCCATGCCGTCGGTCGTGCCCACCCACATCAGATCCATTGCGGGATCAATCGCCGGCTCAGCGTCTCGCAAGGCCTGCGTCACGGCGAGCGCGGGATAGACGTGCCCGCCAGTCCCGCCACCAACGATCCAAACTCTCATGCCACTCTCCCTTAGGTCGTCCGCGCGAAATGCTCAATACCAGCCCCGCTCCCGCCATCGTGATCACCATCTCCGAGCCGCCATAGCTGAAGAAGGGCAGGGCCGTGCCGGTGAAGGGGATCAAGCCCACCATGACCATCACGTTCAGCAACGCCTCGGTCACCAGCATCGTCGTCACGCCAAAGGCTAACAGCGATCCAAAGGGATCGGGCATCTCCAGTGTGATGCGATAGCCGCGATAGGCCAACAGCGCGAACAATCCAATCACCATCAGGACGCCGATCAAGCCGACCTCCTCGCCTACTACAGCAAAAATACTATCGGTATGCGGGAAAGGCAAGTAGCCGGTCTTGAGTCGCCCGTTGCCGATCCCCACGCCGAAGATGCCGCCCTCGCCGATGGCGGTCACGGCGCGATGCACGTGATAGGGCATCTGGGTGGGATCGTGCAGCGACGCGACGTAAGCTAACAAGCGGCCACGGGCGTGCGGCAGTTGCCACGCGAGCAATCCAAACGCCGTTCCTCCCACGACCACCGAAAGAAAGATCTGGAGGGGATCACCGCCGGCAAAGAAGAACATCATCAGGCCGGTGACGATCAAGAGCAGCGAGGTGCTCAAATCGGGCTGCAAGGCCACCAACCCAGAGACGATGCCCATAATGATGGCGAACGGAATCAGCCCGTAGTGCACGTGGTTCAGGCGCTCGCCCTTCGAGGAGAGCCACGCCGCGATGTAGATGACGGCCACCAAGCGGCTCATAATCCCCGGCTGCACCGACGGCCCAAAGAGTGAGCGTTGCGCGCCTAACACCTGCTCCCCCAAGAGCAACACAAACAACAGCAAGAGCAGGGTGAGCATCATCAGCGGCGTCGCCAGCATCCGCCAAACGGGATAGGGAACGCGCGCCGTCACGTACATCATCCCCAGCCCCAGCGTCAACCACACCAACTGGCGGCGCCAGAAGTCGATCCCCACGTAGAAAGTCGCGCTGTACAACATCAACAGCCCGTAGATGACCAGGGCCAAGATGACGGCCAGCCACATATAATCGATCTTGCCGGCGTTTCTCTGAGTGGCTCTTCTCATTGATTTCTCCATATATCTACCCTTCCTTGCGAAGGTTACGAAGGACTTAGCATTCCTAGAGCACTAGCCCTGGCTGACCTTCGCAAGAGTTCTCGACTTGATTCTCGTTACCCACCCTTACGAAGGTTACGCAAGTGACCTCAAACAGCACGTAGTAGGTGCAGCGAGCAAATCAAACTGTTTACCCAAGCTCCTGTCAACCTTCGCAAGGGTTGGCGATTAACTACCGAAAATCTTCCACCAGCGCGCGGAAGTGCTCGCCGCGCTTGGCGAAGTCCTTGAATTCGTCGAAGCTGGTGCCGCCGGGCGAAAGCAACACGACCTCGCCGGGGCGCGCGCGGGCGGTCGCTGCCTGCACCGCCGCCGAGAGTGGCCCCACGGGCACGCTCTCCATCAGCGTGACGGGTGTGTCCTCCTGCTGCGCCTGCACCCAGGCGCGCAACACGTGCTCGCGGATCAGCGGCCCGACCTCGCCGAAGGTGATCAAGATGCGCACGCGCTCGACGATGCGCTGCGCCATCTCCTCCCATTCGAGGTCCTTGTCGCGCCCCCCGGCCAGCAGGATGATCGACTCGTCAAAGGAGTCCAGCGCGGCGATCACGCGCTCCGGCGCCGTCGCGATGGAATCGTTCACCCACAGGGCGTCGCGCCAGCGCCGCACGACCTCCAAGCGATGGGCCACGCCCGTGAACGCGCTGATGGCCGCGCGCATCGCGCTCACAGATGCGCCCGCCGCGTCCGCTAGCGCAATCGCGGCCAGGACGTTGAGCACGTTGTGGAAGCCTCGGAGCTGGATAGATTCTCGCATGCAGACCTCGATCAAGTCAGCTTCCTCTGAGCGCCGGAGCATCAGCGCAGCATCGCGCAGGAAGGCATCCGCTTCCGCCATATCCGCGCCGCTGAAGTAGCGCACCCCCGCCGGCGTCGATGCAGCCAGCGCGCGCGCGTTCGGCTCGTCATAGCCCAGCACGGCCACATCCTCCGGCCCCTGATGGGCGACGATGTTGCGCTTCGCCGCGACGTAGGCCGCCATCGTCTTGTGGCGATCCAGATGGTTGGGTGTGATGTTCAGCACGCCGGCCACCTCTGGGCTGACGCTCATCAAATCCAACTGGAAGCTCGAAAGCTCCATCACCACGCGGTCATCGGGATCAATGTTGGGCAGTTCGTTGAGCAGCGGATTGCCGATGTTCCCGCCAACCCAGGTGGTGAAGCCCTCCGCCTCCAGCATCTTGCCCACCAGCGTAGTGGTGGTCGTCTTCCCCGCCGAGCCGGTGATCCCCACGATGGGCGCCGGGCAGCGCGCCACGAACTCCTGCGCGTCGTTGCTCAGGGGGATGCCGCGCTCGCGCGCCGCCGCGACGATGGGCAGATCCAAGGGAACGCCGCCGCTCAAGCAGAGCAGACCACAGTCCTCAAGCAGCGTCAGCGGATGCTCGCCCAACACGTAGCGAATGGACAGTCCTTCCTCTTCTAACGCCGCCATCTCGGCCTCTAATTTTTCAGCAGGGCGAATATCCGAGATGGTCACCTCAGCGTCGCGCGCGGCGAAGAAGCGCGCCAGCGCCGCGCCCTGTCGCGCCAAGCCCAAAATCACCACCGAGGAAGGTACATCAGACGCCATACGATTATTTCGCTCCTATCTAGGCAACCTTGCGAAGGTTCTCAACACTTATCTATCCGGTGTAACTTGTGGCCCGAATAGCTTGTTTCTATGACAAGATTCACGCCAACCTTCGCAAGGGTAAGCAAGGGTAAGCTATGAATACCGATTAAATCAACGCCAAGGCCATCCCGGCCATCGCGGCCAAAATCTCCACCAGCCACAGACGTTGCACCACCTGCGTCTCGGACCAGCCCAGCATCTCGAAGTGATGGTGCAGCGGCGCCATCTTGAAGACGCGCCGCCCCTCGCCCTGCCAGCGCCTAGTGAGCTTGAAGTAGCTCACTTGAATGATGACGGACAGCGTCTCCGCAACCGGGACCAACAACACGACGGGCAGTACCAGCCACTGCCCCGACATCAGCGCCACCACGCCCAACGTCGAGCCGAGCGCGAGTGAGCCGGTATCGCCCATAAAGAGTTCGGCGGGATGGGCGTTGTACCACAGGAAGGCGAAGGACGCGCCCACCACGGTGAAACAGAAGCGCACAAGATAAACCTGCCCCTGCAAGTGTGCCACCACGCCGTAGATGGCGAATGCCGTGGCCATGATGATGCCGGCCAACCCATCCAGGCCATCCGTCAAATTGGAGGCGTTGGCCGAGCCGATGATCACAAACATCGCGATGGGAATGTAGAACAGCCCGATATCGATCTTCTCCGGGACGCCGGGCAGCGCCACGCTGCGCAAATCCAAGCCGTAATAGAGCACCAGCGCGACCAAGAGCGTGAAAACGATTTCGATCTCCATTTTGAAGCGCGCAGTGAAGCCCTCGCCGCGTCGCACACCGCGCACGCCGGCCCAATCATCCAAAGCGCCTAAAATCGCGTAGGCCAACATCACGCCCAAGGGCACCAAGATCGACTGCCCGATGACCGTCTGCCCCATCAAGTTGTAAATGTTCAACGCAACTGTGATCAGCAATACGGGGATGGTGATCAGCACGCCGCCCATCGTGGGCGTGCCCATCTTGGTAAAGTGTCCGTCTGGGCCATCGATGCGAATCCGCTTGCCGATGCTCCAGCGACGCAGGAGGCTGATGTAGGGCTGACCCCAAAAGACGACCATGAAGAAGGAAAGGCTGGCCAGGATTAATGCGAATGCCACGCATCCTCCTCACTCAATTTCGCGACGATCTTCTCCATTCGCATCGCCCGCGAACCTTTGACTAAAATAATATCGCCCGCCTCCAAAATCTCGCACAGCACCTCGACGGCGGCGGCGCTATCCGACGCAATGTGAATGCGCGCACGCGCCAAGCCGCACAGCTCAGCGCCGCGCGCGACAACGCGCGCCTGATCCCCCACCGCCACCAACTCCGACACCACGCTGGCGGCCCGGCATCCCACCTTGAGATGGCCGGCCTCCTCATAATCGCCCAATTCCAGCATATCGCCCAAGACGGCGATCTTCCGCCGCCCGGTCTGCGGGGAGCTTTCCCCGTTCGCCTCCAAATCGCGCAACAGGTTTAATGCGGCCAACGTCGAAGGCGGACTGGCGTTGTAGGTATCGTCCAAAATCAACGAGTCATTCGGCCCCTCCACGGTGACCAGACGCAATTGCGCGCCCGGCGAGCGCAGCCCCTCGATGATCTCCTGCCACGTCAGCCCCTCGACCAGCCCGCCGGCGGTCGCACGGAGCACTGTATGCGCGCTGTGACGTCCCAGGAGCGGCGCCCGGACGTAGAGCTGATCGCCCTTGTAGTGCAGCCGCACGCGAATGCCGTCCAGCCCCAGGCTCTCGACCTCGTCCGCCCAGAGATCGGCCTCCGAGGTGAAGCCATAGAAGAAGATGTGCGCCTCTGTGTGCTCGGCCATCGCCCGCACGCGAGTATCATCATAGTTGAGGATCGCCACGCCCTCCGGCGCGGAGGGCAACGCCTCGACCAACTCGCGCTTGCCGAGCGCGATGTTCTCGATGCTGCCCGCGCGCTCCGCGTGAACGGGCGCCACGTTGGTGATGATCCCGACGTGCGGTTGAGCCATCCCGGCCAGGAAATCGATATCGCCGCGCACGTACATGCCCATCTCCAAAACCAAGCGCTCGTGTTCCTCCGTGAGACAGAGCAGCGTCAGCGGCACCCCGATCTCATTATTGTACGAACTGGCGCTCCGCAGCACGTGATAGCGTTGCGCCAACACGCTGGAGAGCACCTCCTTCGTCGTCGTCTTGCCCACACTGCCGGTGATGCCGACCACGCGCGGCGATAGTTGCTGACGCCAAAAACGCGCCGCATCCTGCAAAGCCGCCAACACGTCGGGGACGCGAATAACCAACGGCGTCGATGGCATCGTCGCGAAAGGTGGGCCGTTCTCCAGATCGATCATCGGCGCGTCGGTCTCGACCTCACGCGAGACGACAGCGGCGACCGCGCCGCGCTCGAAGGCGTCGCTCACAAAGTCGTGGCCGTCCACGTTCTCGCCCTCGAAGGCGAAGAAAACCGCGCCTGCCGACGCTTTTCGAGAGTCCACCACCACCGAGATGGGAATCTCTAGCCCGACGGGACGCCATTCCCCCATCCCCGCGATCAAATCACCCAACATTAACTCTTTGCTCATCACACCTCAATTCGTCGCGGCTTGCAACGCCACCGGCGGAATATCCAACAACACAAACACCCGCGTCGCCACCTGGCTAAAGACGGGGGCGGCTGTTTTGGCGCCCCAGCGAAGCGACGGCGCAACGTCCGGGCGATCCAACTTGACTAAAATCAGCACGCGCGGATTGGGCAACGGCCCGTAGCCCACAAAGCTGGCGATTACATCCTCTGGATCGTAACCGCCGCTGGCGGGAATCTGTGCCGTGCCTGACTTCCCGGCGATGCGATAGCCCGAAACTTGAGCTGCTGTAATCTCCCGCTCGACGGCCCGTGCCAGAAGCTCCGTCAATTGTCGCGCGGACGTTTCTGAAATCGGCTCGCCCAAGGCACGCGAAGGAATCTCGACGTGGCGACCATCCGCGTAGACGCGCTCTGCGATCAAATATGGCTGCATCATCACGCCGTCGTTCGCCACCGCCGCAACCGCGGTCGCCATCTGTAACGGCGTCACCGCGATGCCTTGCCCAAACGAGTTGGTCGCCAAATAGCTATCGGCCCAATCCCAATCCGTGGGCAAATGGACGGTACCCTTCGCCTCGCCCGTCACCTCGACGCCGGTGGGACGCCCAAAGCCAAAAGCGCGCACATAGGCGTAGAAATCCTCCGCGCCCATCACGCGCGTGGAGAGCGTCGCCGCGCCGACGTTCAGCGAGTGCGCCAAGAGGCCCTCTAAATCCTGCTGGCCATACGCTGCGCCGTTTGAATTGCGAATCTTCACACCGCCATATTCCAACTGACCAGCGTCCTGATACGACCAATTTAGGTCCACCTGGCCCGAATCCAACGCCGCCGCCGCCGTCACAATCTTGAAGACAGAACCGGGTTCATACGGCACGCTGATCGCCGGATCCAAAAAGAGTTGCTCCTGCCCCTCGGCGGCGTAATCAGCGTAGCGCGCCGGCTCATAGGTCGGGCGGCTGGCCAAGGCGATGAGCGCGCCGGTGCGGGTATCCATCACTAAGATCGTCCCGCCCTCGGCCTGATATTCCGCCATCGCACGATCCAACTCGCCCTCAATGTAGGCCTGGACCGTCCGATCGATGGTCAAGCGCAGATCAGTGCCTGGATAGGGGATCATCCTATCGGACAGCAGCTCATCGGGCATCGGGCTGGTATCCCCGCTGACGGCGCCGAAGCGCTGCACCACTTCACCGTGCAAAAAGCGCAACTGCCCCGCCTGTACACCATACCCCATCCCCTCCCGATTGACAAATCCCAGCGTGTGGGCTGCCAACGCGCCTTCGGGATAGTAGCGCTCCCACTTTGGCGTGAGTGTGAGCCAGCGCCAATTGCGCGCCAGCAACTTCTCCGCCTGCTGGGCCGAGATCTCATTCGCCAGTGGGCGCCACACCAGATTCTCAGTATCCGGCGGCAGGGTCAACAGGGTGGTCAACTCCTCAACCGAACGCCCCAGAATAGGCGCCAGCTCCTGCGCGGCTTTGACGGTGTCCGTGACTAAATTCACCTCCGCGCCGACGTCATAGACGGGGACGCTGCCCACCAGCAGATCACCGTGGCAATCCAAGACCGCCCCCCACGGCGGATCGGGGAGCGCGTAACTTCGGCGCACCAGGCGCTCCACCTGATCGTGATAGTGTCGATGCTCCAATACTTGCAAACGCACCACCTGCCCTAACACGGGGATTAGGGCAGCGATCAGCAACGCGACGACCAAACGGAGTCGAGCTTCAGGACCGCGTAACATCTTACGGCGCTCCTACATACAGATGATCGACCGCGCCGGCCGGCTGATAGCCAAGCGTGACGGAGCGCTCCTGCAAGCTGGGGATCGAGCTGGCCTCCGCGATCTCCGCGTGGAGCAGACGATTCTCGCGCTCCAGCGCCACCAGCTCGTTTTCCATCGCCCACACCTGGCGGGAAAGCTGGACTTTGGAGGCTACCAGCCAGAGGTAGAGCGCGGCCAACAGCGCGCACAACAGCAGCACCATCAAGAAAAGCTGGGCAACCGAGCGGTTCATCTTGCTGCGCCGGCGGGGGACGCCGTGCGTTTGTTGTTGCCAGATCACACTCATCAGGGCACCTCCGAATTTAGTTGGGTGGCCAGGTAGTCTTTCGTCTGATAGTCAGCAGATTCAGCAGATTTAAGCAGATTCAATTGGGTTCGTAGTAAGCCTCAGCAAGGTGCAACGCACTTAAACGGAAGGAAAGCCCACGCCTCATGCAGGATGTGCCTAGTGATAAGCCGAAAAGTGCGTTGCACCTCACAAGACTAAACGATTACACCATCCCGTTGTGCTCCTCGTGAGTCTCAAATCCGCTCTACGACCCGCAATTTCGCGCTGCGACTGCGCGGATTCGCGGCGATTTCCTCCTCGGTGGGGCGGATGGGCTTGGATGTGAGCACCCGCAGGCTCGCCTCGTGATCGCAAACGCAGATGGGGATCTCCGGCGGACAGATGCACGCGCTCGCCTCCCGCTTGAAGAAATGCTTCACGATGCGATCCTCTAACGAATGGAAGGAGATCACCGCGAGGCGACCACCGGGTCGCAGGGCCGCCACGGCCTCCGGCAGCGCCGCCTCCAAAAGCTCCAACTCGCGGTTGACGGCGATGCGCAGCGCTTGAAAGGTCCTCGTCGCCGGGTGAATGCCGCGCTGATGAGCGCCCTGCCCCACCGCCGCCGCGACGACCTCCGCTAAATGCTGCGTGTCGCGGATCGGGCGGGCGGCGACAATCGCGCGCGCAATACGCCGGCTGCGCCCCTCCTCGCCATACTCGTAGATCACATCCGCCAACTCCGAGCGGGGCAGCGTGTTCACCAAGTCGGCCGCCGTCGGCGCGTCGCTTTCGGGATCGTAGCGCATATCCAACGGCGCCGCGAAACGAAAAGAGAATCCGCGCGTCGGATCGTCGATCTGCCACGAAGAGAATCCTAAATCGAAGAGGATGCCATCCAAGGCCGCCATCCCTTCCGCTTCCGCCAACGAACGCAGGCGCGTGTACGGCGCATGGCGCACACAAACGCGCTCGTCAAATGGGCGCAACCGAGCACGGGCGCGGGCCACGGCCTCCGGATCGCGATCCAAACCCAGCAACCGTCCATCCGGCGCGGAGGCATTGAGCATCGCCTCGGCGTGCCCGCCGCCGCCAACGGTCGCATCTAAATACGCGCCGCCCGATGCAACCGCCAGGTATGCGACGACCTCATCCAGCAGCACGGGGATATGCCGCTGAGTATCGGCCTCGTGTGAAGCTAGATCTGAAGATCCTCCCATAACGCTGGGTCCTCTTCCATGACTTCAAGTTGACTGATGTTCTCTCGTTCCCAGCGCTCAGGGCTCCAGACCTCCATAAAACGATCCAGCCCGACGATTACAGCTTCCTCCGTCGGTACGAGGCCGGCATAGCTGCGCAAACGCTCCGGCAACAGCACGCGCCCCTGCCGATCCGGCTCGACTTGCACCGCATCCGCGAAAAAGATCCGTCGCAGCGTGCGGCCGCGCGGATCTGTGATAGGCAGCGCCGTCACCTTCTGCGCAATGCTCTCCCACACATCAATGGGGTAAATAGCAAGGCAGCGATCCAATCCCCGCGTCACGACCACGGTCTCTTCCAACTCCTCGCGGAAACGCGCCGGGATGGTCACACGCCCTTTGCTATCAATTGTGTAGGCATATTGTCCTAAAAACATAAGTGCTTAGTCTCTCCCAAGCATAAAAATCCACACCCAATCTGGGTTTTACCCCACAAAAATGGGAAACTTCCCCCATTTTTCCCCACTACTCCCCACGACTACCCACATTATAGCGTAATTTCCCAACTATTGCAATAGGGAAATCCCAAAAAATGAGGTTGAAATCGGCTAAATTTGGGATATCGTTATGGATTTGTAACATTTCGCAGGGAAACGTGACCAAATTGTTACCATCCCTCTGCTCCAGGACCGGTGGGGAATGCGACCCGAATTCGGCATTAAAAATCGCGTTCTTCGGTTGTTCTACGCGCAGGCTCGACTATAATGAAGGCGGGTCTTTTGGATTTTGCCGGGCAACCCCCTCAGTAGCCCTAAAAGCAGCCAAGAATTGCGTGTTTGTGGGGATTGCAGACCTTTTTCGCGTCGTTACTGGGTTGCGGGTGGGGGGCGCAATAGCGCTTGGCAATTGCACCCGGCGAATTCCTGAAGAGCCATGAAGGCTATGGTGGTTTGGAGGAGGCGCGATGTTACACATTGAGCGGCTAAGC
>CAYXVS010000013.1:0-27174 GCA_964468735.1 uncultured Anaerolineales bacterium
TCTGCCGGCGGGGCTGCCGCCCGGCGTCTACGAGGTGCGCCTCTCGCTCTTTGATCGCGAAACGCTGACGCCGGCCTCCGTGAAGGACGCGGCGGGCCATCCCCAGGGGCCGGACTTGGCCTTGGGCGCGCTCACGGTGACGCGCCCGCAGCGTCCGCCAAGCCTGGCGGCCTTGGACGTCCCCGCCGAGGCGACGCCTCAGATGTGTGATGCCTTGCGCCTGTGGTCGTTCACGGCGGATCGGACGCAGGCCGCGCCGGGGGATCTGATGGTGCTGCGCACGGTGTGGGAGGCGCAGGCCGCGCTCCCGGCGGATCAAGGCGACGTGCTATCGCTGACGCTGACGCTGCGTGATGCATCGGGCGCTGCGTTGATGCGCGAAGCCGTACCGCTGGTCGCCGGCTGGCCGGTCGAAAAATGGCGCGCGGGCGAGCGCTGGGTGGGGAAGTCTGCCGTGCGGCTGCCGGGATCGCTGCACAGCGGCGAGTATCGCCTGACGGTGAGCTTGCCCGGCTGCCCCGATCTGGCCTCCGCGCCGCTGATGGTGGTCGCGCCGGAGCGCCGTTGGACGGCGCCCGATGATTTCATCTCCCCAGGGACGGATGTGTCGCTGGGAGAGAGCGTGCGCCTGGTCGGCTATCGCATCGAGCCGCGAGAGGCGGCGCCGGGGGGGCAGGCGACGGTCCATCTGGCCTGGGAGAGTCTCGCAGAGATGACGGTCTCGTATCACGTCTTTGTGCACGTGCTGGACGACGCCGGGCAGATCATCGCCCAGAACGATGGCGAGCCGGCCGGATGGACGCGCCCGACGACGGGCTGGGCTGTCGGCGAGATCGTGTTAGATGAAAGGGACCTGATTCTCCCGGAGGGGACGCCGCCGGGGCGCTACCCCGTCCGCGTGGGGATGTATGTGGTCGATGGCCCGCGCCTGGTCACGCCGGCGGGCGAGGACGGCATCACGCTGGGGGAGGTTGTGGTCTCGGAGTAGGGTTCACCTTCCGGGAAGCTATGAAGGGTCTGAAATTACAAAGATACCGTCTTAATCGAGTCATTCTGATTCGAGAACGCACGTAGAAGCTTCCCGGAAGGTAGGATTGCTGACTACGAACCTAAATCACGGAAAATAGCCTAAATCGGCCGCGCGGGTGAAATCTGCCTGCGCGGCCTCTGTATTGCCCAGGGCCTCACGGACTTGCCCGCGCACGTAATAGGCGTGTCCGAGGTCGGGCGCCAGTTCCACGGCGGTGTGCAGTTCGTCCAGGGCTGCGGCTAACTCGTCGCGCTCGAACCTGGCCCAACCCAGGAGCAGATGGGCCTCCGCGTCATCCGGCGCCAGCGTGACGGCGCCCTCGGCGGCCGCCAGGGGGTAGGGCGGTTGGCGCAGGCTCCGCTGCAAATAGAGGCGCGCCGCGGCCTTCCAGAGATCGGCGTCGGTCGGTGCGCGGGTCAGCGCCGCCTCGACCCAGAGATTGACCTCGTCGTAGTTTCCCTGCTGCGCTTTCAACTCCGCCAGGGCCAGGCAGGGCGCGGGATTGTTGGGATCTAGGCGCTGGGCGCGCAGCAGTTCACTCTTCGCTACATCTAGGTTGCCCTGCTGGAAGTCGTACATCCCCAGCAGCAGCCACGGTTGAGCGCTGTCGGGCGTCAACTCGACGGCCCGCTCCAAGTGCTCGCGCGCGGCGGTCGTCTCTCCCAGGCGATTGAGGCTCTCGCCCAGCCAGGCGTGGACCTCGGCGGAGGCGGGGTGCTCGGCGGCCGCGCGCGTGAGCACACAGGCGGCCAAGCCCCAATCACCGGCCCGAAGAAGCGCGTGCCCGATTATCGCATCGCACGCGCCTGGATCATCTGAGCAGGTCGCCAGTAGGGCGCACAGATCAGCATCCGCCGTACAGATCCGCGTGGGGTCATCCGCCAGCAAGCCCGAAATCCGCGCGGACGCTTTTTTGTGCTCCTCCGACGCAAGCTCATGCCACTGCGCCGCGCTCTGGCGGGCGGCGTCGCACTCGTAGCGTTGGAGATGCGCGCGGGTCAGCAGCTCGAGGGTGTGCGCGTCCGGGGGCATCGTCTCGGCCTCGGCGACGACCTGATCCCACGCGCCGGCCTGCGCGAGCAGCGTCAGGCGCAGCGATTGCGCTGCCTCGGCTTTTTGGGCGGGCAGGCCGTTGCGGATGGCCGCCTCCAGCGCGCGTAACCCGGCCTCCGGTCGCCCCCACTGCTGATAGAGCTGGGCCATGCGGCAGGCGGGTAGGGGATCGTCGGGGTAGGCTTGGCGAGCCGATTGGTAGAGCGCCTCGGCGGCGGTGTACTCCCCGGCGGCGATGTGCGCTGCGGCTTCTTGGTAGAGATAGACAGCTTCTGTGTCGGTGCAGGCGGCGAATACCCCGATCCATAATAGGAGCGGGAGGCTATAGCGGCGCAGCGGTCGCGATCTCAAGAAGTCCGAGCCACCAGCGGCAGGAAGAGCCGCGCGCGGCGAAAGCTCAACTCGTGGCTCACGGTGATCTGCTGCACGCCCGCGCCCGGATGGACGTGGAGGGGGAGGTGAGCGCGTAAGTGCTCCGGGTGAGACATCGTGAGGTGGTGCACGCCGGCCGGCACGGTCCTGGTGACAACCCATGGCAGGCCGACGGGGAGCATCAGGCTTTCGCTGTAGATGGTGGACGCGCCCAGGGTCTGGCTGATGGCTGCGCCGTTGGGCGCCTCCCACGTCATCGCGACGCCGGGCAGCGGATAGCGGAAGGTGCTGGGCTGATCGCTGTAGGCCACGGCCTCGAGCCGGACGGTGCGGGTGATCGTCTCGGTGCTGAGTTCGGCCTCCTCCGGCCACGGCTCCCAATTGCCGACCCGGTCGCGGGCGCGGGCGCGGAAGTACCACGGCTGATAGTAGGTGCTGGGCGGCGGCAGCGTGATGGTCGTCTGCGTGACGTTGTCCGTCTGGCTCAGGCCGGCGATGGTTGCCCAAGGGCCTTCGGGCGTGGGCGCGAGTTGGATTTCCTCGTGCCAGTACCCGGCGAGATCATCCATCGCTTCCCATGTGAGCGTGAGCTGATTGTGGGCGTCGATGGGCGAGAGGCTGCGCAGCTCAGAGGTTGGCGCGACGGTATCGGTTTGGAGCAAGAGCACGGGCGGCCCGCCGATGAAGTAGACGCCGTCGGGGTGCAGGTTGGCCGTCGCGGGCGCCAGTTCCAGATCGAAGGACCCCGCCGAGGGTGTAAGCGTCTGCGTCACGCCGCGATGGGTGACCAACGTGGCGGTCGGTAGGATGGCGGGATGCGCGTAGCTCGTGGTGTGCTCCTCCAGTGTGTTCCACAGCACGTCGATGCGGCCATAGGGCGTCCCCAAGAAGGTGATGCGCTCGATGCCCTGCGGGGTGACGAACGGCCCCGTGATCTGATTTTCGCCGCGCAGGTAGCGGGCGGCGACCTGGTAAGCTAAGTAGGCGGGCCGAATGGTCGCGTCATTGCGCGTGAGGCCGAAGAATTGATCGCCGTAAATCATGTCCGCGTCGTGCAGGCGGAAGAAGAAAAAGCGGTCGACATCGGCCGCCCGCGCGCCGGCGAAGGCCTGGATGACGTAGGCGGCGGCTTCCTCGGCGGAGGCCTCGTAGTGGGCGGGATCGCCGACCTTTTCATCCCAGATGGGGACGCCGGTCTCGGTCAGCCACAGGGGATGCGGGCCGACGCGCTCATCGACCTCGCGCTTCACCTTAGCCGAGATGTTGTGGTTGTGATAGGCGCCGCTGTACAAATGTAGGGACATCACATCAAAGTAGCCGTTGTTCTCCAGCGTGGCGGGGTCGGTCGCCAGCAGATGATCGAGCACGACTTTGTGGAAACCCTCGTTGCCCCAGTAGGCGGTGCCGCCGAAGAGCACCGTCGCCGCCGGATCGGCGGCCTTGACGGCCTGGTAGCCGACCTTGAGGAGTTGAGCGTATTGCGCCTCGTCGCCGGCCCAAAAACCGGGGCGATCCGGCTCGTTCCACAGCTCCCAGATGTGCACCTTGTCCTTGAACTCGGAGACCACCTGGTAGACGTACTGCCCCCAATAATTCTGGGGATCGTCCCAGGCGAGATTTAAGTTGCAGGGGATGCGGGAGCCGGGATCGGGCGCGCGGTTGCGTCCATGGGGATTGCCCGGCGGCTGCGGGGCGGCTAAGGCGCGCCAGCGGGCGACCTGGCTGCACGCGGCCCAATCGGGTGTGGCCCACAGAATGCCGACGGTGTCCAGCTCGTTGGCGTGGTCAATATCGACGACGTTGTGGTGACCGGCGAAGCTGAAGTCGCCGTGACTGGATTCAATCACGTCCCACCGGAAATCGAAGCGATCGCCACGGGAGCCGGCCGCATAGGCCTGCGGCGCGCGCGGGTTGCCTGCGTCGTCATCGTAGTAGGAGAAGCACGTGCCCAGTCGCCCCTCGGCCTCGGTGACTTCGGGCAGCGGCGGGAGCGGCGCGGCGCGCGCGAGCGAGATCGGCAACATCACAAATGACAGTATGACCAGAGCGGCTTTGAAAAAACGCATCACTAGGTTCCTCCAAATTCAGAGCTTTTTATCGGTTGCCCTAATTCTACCACTTTGTGGGGATTATGGGCAAATAAGCTTGGCCTGCTCGAAGTCCCGAAATTGCTCTTCTGCGCCCGGCCTTGCGTTTTCCCCTAATCTTTATAGAATGGGAGGTGTTCATTATTGAGTTCTATATCGAGGTAAAATTATGACGCATGTTTTAGTTGTTGATCCGAATGAAGCATTTGCCACTCTTCTCTCCGAAGAGTTAAAACGGCAAGGTTATAATGTTTCCTTGTGTGTGAGTGAGGAGGAAGCATTGCGGACTGCGCGCAGAAACTTGCCGGATCTATCACTTTTGGATATGGCCTTGGAAGATCCGGGCGCGATTGCGTTGGCTAAGCAACTTCGCGAGATAGATGCGGACATGCGCGTGATGTTGATCCCCCTGATGGGGGAGGATCTTTCACCGGAAGCGGCCTCTATTTCGGTGCAGGGCGTCTTGCCCAAACCCTTCTTCTTGCCGGAGTTGCCAGATCGCGTGGAATCGGCGTTGCAGGCTCCGGTCGAAGTCATCACCGAGGAACTATCTCCAGAAGCATCATCCATTGAACCCGACGTCAAGGAAGAACCTGTCCCCGCGCCTGAACCGGAGCCTAAGCCGGCGGCGGTTGTGGAGCTGGGAGGTCTGGAGATGGAGGAGATGGAACTGGAAGACATCGAAGAGATGTCGGAGGATGAGAAGGATCAAGGGCTTGCGTATGATGCTTTTGAGACGAATCGCACAGAAATCGAGCGGGTCATGGATAGCTTGGCGCAGGAGGTCGGCGCTGATGCGGTGTTGTTGACCTTTGGCGGCGGGATGCTGACCTGGGTCGGTGGCCTGGCGCAGGGGGAGGCCGAATCCGTCGCGCGGGCCGTCATCCATGGTTGGCGCACCTCGGCCGAGGTGGCGCGCGTGTTGGGACGCGAGCAGGTCAATTTTGAGCAGAGCATTGCCGGCGACGATTATATGCTCTATGCCCTGAGCGTGGAGCAAAACGCGCTGATGGCCGTCGTCGTGCGGGGCGCCGCCCCGCTAGGCCTGTTGCGGCATCGGGCGCGCGGCGCGGCCGAGATGATCGCTCAGTTGTGCGGGGCGTAACCGACACCCCTTCTGGATAAAATGTCATAGATGGCTCCTCTGACGGCATTTGCCCTAGGGCTGCTTCTCATAGCAACGTATTTGTTGGCCTTTCAACGCTATGTGTGGGATGCAGCCCTTCTATTTTCCCTCTCGGTGATCGGTCTGCTGATCGCGATGCGCCGGGCGTTGTTCCCAGTTCGCGCGAGGGCGGAGCGCATACGTCATTGGCCGCGATGGTCATGGCGCGTAGGGGGGCGGCTCGGCGCGCTGGCGCTCTCCGTGGTCGTCGGCTTGATGACGCGCCAAACGACCGTGACTGACTATACCTTTCCCCTCATCTTGTGGCTGTTCGCTGTGGGCGCCTTCGCCGCGACCCTGATCCTGCCCCCGCTGCGACGTGTATCGCTCGCGGAGGTCCGCGATGCGCTTCCTCGCTGGGAATGGATCGCGCTGGGCGGCCTGTTGCTGGCCTCGGGCGCCGTCCGTCTGATCGGCCTGGGGCATATTCCCGCCAACTTGGGCGGCGACGAGGGCACGCAATTGCTCGCCGGTCTGCGCCTCATCGAGCCGCCGCTGGGCAATCCCTTCGCCACGGGCTGGTACTCCGTCCCAACGATGTCCTTCTTCGCCTATGGCCTCGCGATGCGCCTATTCGGCGTTGGCATCGTGGGAGGACGGGCGCTCTCGGCCCTTATCGGCACGCTGACCGTGCTCACCTCGTGGCTCTTGGGCCGCAGCTTGGGCGGGCGTCGTGCGGGCTGGTGGGTCGCGTTGACGGTCGCTTTTGCCTCCTATCACATCCACTACAGCCGATTGGCCTCCAATCAGATCATCGACCCCTTTGTTGGCACGCTGGCGACCTGGCTCTTGTGGCAAGGGATGCACCGCTCGCGCTCGGATCTCTGGCGGCTGCCGGCGTGGGGATTGACCGGTGTGGTGTTGGGCGCCGGGTGGTACGCTTATTTCGGCGCCCGGTGGATGACCTTCTTGGCGGCGTTGATCCTCGCATGGCGCGCGGCGACCAGCCCGCGCTTTCTGGCCCGTCATCGGCGCGGCCTGATCTGCCTGATGCTGGGCTGGCTGATCGTCGTCTTGCCCCTGCTGGCCTGGTACTCGACGCACCCCAGCACGCTCACGGAGCGCTACAATGCTGTGAGCATCTTCGCCTCCGGCTGGCTCCGTAGCGCGGTCGAGGTTACGGGCAAGAGTGCCTTCCAGGCTTTACTACAGCAATTCTGGAAATCGATCTCCGCTTTCCATCTGACCCCCGATCCGACCTTCTGGTACTATCCGCAGATGCCCTTGTTGGATTTTGTGAGCGGGACACTGATGGTGGTAGGGATGTTGGCCGCGTTGTTTCGCTGGCGTTGGCCCTCGCGTGGCCTGACCTTGCTGTGGTTCTGGTCCACGTTGCTGATGGCCTGGACGCTCACCGAAAATCCGCCCAGCAGCCAGCGGGGGCTGCTGTTGGCGCCGGCGGTGGCGCTGCTCGTCGCTTGGGGCATCGAAGCTTTGATTGAGCTATTCCATCCGTGGCGAAAAATCCTCTGGAGCGCCGGAGCCGTGATGATCGCGCTGATCATCATCTTGAATACCGGTTTCTACTTTGGCATCTACACCCCGCGCCGTTCTTATGGCAATCCCACCGCCGAAATCGCGACGGCGTATGCGCGGTTCGCGATGGCGCATCCGCCGGAGGGGAGGACTTACTTCTTCGGGCCGCCACAGATCTACTGGGATTTTGGCGCCTTGGCCTTCCTGCTCCGAGATCAGCCCGGCGTGGATGTGATGCCGGAGGAGACGCCCACCGGCGTCACGGCGCCGGCCCGCTTCGCCTTTGTGGCTGGCCGCACCGATGAATTGCTCCAAATCCAATCGCGCTATCCCGGTGGTGAAATTCATCGCGTCCTCGCGCCGGATCAGCGGATCTTGGCCCTCGTCTACGATTGGAAGGCAAACGAAGTTGGGGGTGATATGGGTGCCCCTCCTCACTCTAAGGGGATCGCTGGATCCCCGTCTGCGATAGGGTCGTGGATATCGCGGGTCTATCGATCCGCTCGGAGCATAATTATATTTAACCCTTCGCAAGGTTTGTTTGGAGAATGGGGATTATGAGCAAGAGAATCAACGTCTTCGTGCTGTCGGGGCGCGAGCAAGTTTCGAGGTCGGTTTGATGGATGACGTGGTCGCGGTTCACGGCGATCTCACCGAGACGGCGGTGTTGGATCAGCTCGATTTGGCGCACTGCCATACCTTCATCGCTGCCTCCCGCGAGGTTCAGGATAATATCCTGGCTGCGCTTGCAGCCGGAACTCTGCCAGGTCGCCGCCCGCGCTGCGAAGCATAGTCAGCAGATGCGGCGGATTAAGCAATGTCAAAAGCGCGGGGCCTCCTTGAGAGACCCCGCGCTTGAATTTAGGTGGTGAATCTTGTAGCGGATTACAGGTCGCTGCCCTCGATAGGCGGGGTGAAGCCGCCGCGCCGACCGAAGCCCGTATCTGTGGCGTCACCTGCTCCCGGTGCGCCGGGCATTTGGCCGCCACGTCCTCCGCGACCGCCACGACCGCGTTCACAACCAGGGCGCTGCATGCCCGGCCCGCCGGGCATCATCCCGCCGCGTCCGAAGCCATTCTGGAACTTATCGGCCTCTTCTTGGGTGAGGATCCCATCCGCCACGGCCCGCTCCAGCGCGGCCTCGAACGCTGCTTCCAGGTTATCGTGCACCGTGGTCGCCTCTAAGCCTTGCGCCTCCAACAGATCGGTGAGCGTCTGGCCCTCGGCATAGGCGGCCTCCAACTCCTCGACCGTCATCCCCAACGCCTCGGATAGCAGCGCCGCGCGGTTAAGATAATCCTCCCGCAACGTCCGGCGGCGGGCTATCTCATCGGCCTGCTCCTGGGTGATGATCCCTTCTTCCACGGCCTGAGCGATGGCGGCCTCATTGGCCTCCTCGCGCGCGGCCTGGAGTTCGTCCGTGGTGATGTCTAACGCATCGGCCAACAAGGTTGCTTCGTCGATGGCGCCGGCGGGCCCGGGCATTCGGCCCTGAGCGCCGGGGAATCCGAAGCGCCCGCCCCAGACCAACATCCGATCGGCCTGCTCCTGGGTGATGATTCCCTCATCCATGGCCTGAGCGATGGCGGCCTCGCGGGCGGCCTCGTAGGCCTCCTCAAGTTCCTCCACCGTGAGGCCGAGCGCGTCCGCCAGTAACTCCGTGTAATCGATGTCGCCCTTGCCGCCCCAATTCCCCGGTCGGAACCTCGGGCCGCCGTGATTGAGATAGCCTTCGCTGAGCAGCCCCGGCTGTGCCGAAGCATCGGTGACGGTTTCTAAATTCTCGGCGGCGCTGACGGCGGTCGCTCCGCCAAACAGCCAAACGCCGACGAGTGCAAGCACCAAAGCCAAACTGCCTATCATTGATACGAACATCCATTTCTTCTTCAACATCTGTGTACCTCCTTAGGTGATTTGATGTGATTTTCCAACCTCCAACCTCCAACTTCCATCGTCTACTTCCTCACGACGCTTCTATCATATCCCCCGCGCCTTAAAATAACCTAAGAGATTCCTGAGAGATCGCTGAGAGTTTTAGGGCCGGGCGCCCAACGTCAGGGGGAGCGTCATTCGCTCGCCATCTCGAAGCACGGTCATCTGGAGGGTCTGGCCCGGCTCGGTCTCGAAGACAAGGTAGGTGTTGAGATCGGAGAAGTCGTCGATAGGCTGGCCGTCGATGGCGATGACCAGATCGCCGCCCCGGCCCGTCTGGGCGTTCGCGCCGACCAGGCCAGCCTCGTCCGCCGGACTGCCAGGGACGACGCTGATGACGTAGGAGCCTTGGGTTTGAGGGAGGTCGTACTGCTCCTGCTCCTCCAGTGAGATCTCGCCATCGAAGCTGGCGCCCATGTAGGAATAAGCGACCTCGCCGTGCTCGATGAGGCTGGGTGCGACCCGTTTGACGACGGCGACGGGAATGGAGAACCCGACGCCGGAGTTTGTCCCCGTCGCGCTGACGATGGCGGCGTTGACGCCGATCACCTCGCCCGCTAAGTTCAGCAGCGGGCCGCCGGAGTTGCCGGGATTGATCGGCGCGTCCGTCTGGATGACCTGCGGCAGCGAGTAGGTGCTGCCGGTGGTCGTCGCGCGCTGAGAGCGCAGGCTGCGCCCCAGGCCGCTGATGATGCCCAGCGACATCGAGCCTTGCTCGCCAAAGGGGTTGCCGATGGCGACGGCAAACTGTCCCACCTGGAGAGTGGTCTCATCACCCAGGGAGAGCGGCGTCACGCCCTCGGGCAGCTCCTCGACCCGGAGCACGGCCAGGTCGCTATCGGTGTCCGCGCCGACCAAGGCGGCGTACTGGCGCTCGCCGGTGGCGAAGACCACCTCGTAGGAGCGTCCGTTGGCCACCACGTGGCGATTGGTGACGATGTGGCCGGCCTCGTCGTAGACGAACCCGCTGCCGGTGCTACCGGAGGGAAGCACGATGGTGACGACGGCGGGATTGGCCTTTTGATAGAGGTGCACGAGCGTCTCCTCCAGCGTGCGTGCCTCCTCGCTTGTCGCCATCGCGGCCGCGGCGGGCGTCGCCTCATAGTTGATGGGCGAGACCTCGCCTTGGGGCTTCGCTGTTATCTGTTTTGTTTCCGGCTGGATCACGGTGGTCTGCTGCGAAGCGCCCTCGCGCGTGACCACGATCTCTGACGGGGCGGGCGGGGCGCAGCCCGCGATCAGCAGGATCATCAGCGCCAGCAAGCTCAGTAATTTTACGCTCAATGTTCTGTGTGCATCTTCGCGATTAAACGGCTTCGTATTCATAGATTTAACCTCCAATTTTCTCGATTGGCCTATTCTGTCCCCTGCTGTTCTTTTTAGGCGCTACTTCAAGCACTACCTCAACATGCTACACGGTATATCTAAGAGAATGCCAAGAGGAGGCTGAGAATTTTCTCAGGATGATCCTGTGAGAAAGACGGATGGGGTGCAATCAAAAGAGGGCCTGGGGCTAGTCGAATCGGATAGATAGATGGATGGATGAAAGAACGATCAACAAAGAGGGTTCAGGCGAGGGATTTCATAGCGCATCCTTGAACCGTCCAGACGCCCTCGGGACGAGGACTTGGAGCTTTACGGAGGATTTGAAGGAAGCGGCTTACACGACGTAGACCGGACTGGAGAAGATCCAGCCGATTTTCCGCCCTTTGTAGCGGCGGTAGACCTCGACGCGATAGATGCCCGGCTCCACAGAGGTGTATTGCATCTCGCCGCCGCTCGCTTTTTGGATGCGTTTTCCATCGTGGATGAGGTGGATCTCGCCGGAGGCCGGCAAGTTCACGTGGATGGTGACCGCGCCCAACCGTTTCAGCTCCTCGCCGACGGTGGCCTGGGCGGAGCCGCTGCGCACGTGGAAGCGAAATCCGCGCGTCGAATGGGGCAAATCGTACCCGACCCACGTGCGGCCGGCGCGCAACGCCTCGTAGATCAAGTCCTTGTCGCGCTCCGCATCGCCCATCAGCGCCTCGGTGGTCAAAATGTGCGTGTTGACGCAGCGGAAGAGATACTTGTAGGGAAAGAGCGTGCGCGAAATCGGCCCCCAATGGTAGCGCTTGCCGTGCGCATCCGCCCCGCCGATCACGGCCAGGCGTTGTCCCTTGCCCAGTAGCTCATCCCAGAGCTTGAGCGTCTTGCGATAGGGGCCACGGATGCCCCAATCGGGATGAAAGGCGTAGATCAGCGCGGGGAGCAGCGACCAGAGCAGTCCCTTGAACTCCGACATATAATTCCACAACTCGATGCCCGTGATGCCCTCGACGGGCCAATCCACCCACGGGATCGACTCGGTATCCCGGCGGAGGGGGCTGCTCTTCTCCACGGGATGCGCGAGGTAACAGAAGCCATCGCGCGCCCGCACCGCCTGAATCAGCGTCTGCGAGCTGCTGAAGGCGTAGGGGGCCATCTCGTGCTGGGTATCGTAGGCCAGGAGATGGTTCGCCTGAGGATGGCGGCGCACATTGTGCAATTCCTCGCCGACGAGCACCAGGACGTTGTTGTAATAGCCCGTGATCTCGCGCACCCAGACATTGTGATCGGTGACGATCACGAAGTTGAGGTGGGCCTCACTTGCCGCCCGTGCAATCTCTTGATGGGTGGCATGGCCATCTGAATAGACGGAGTGGATGTGGGCATTGCCCACATATTCGCGGTATGCTTTCATAGTCTCCTGTTCCGGGGCGCGCCATTGATGTGTGCTATCGATAATCGAAGGGTGTCGTTGAGATTACTAAGGTCATCTTATCGAGAATGGTGAAATTGTCAAACGATTTTATGATTGCGGGAAATCACTTTGGTTCAAATACATTGTTGCGGGTTGTTTCTTTGATCAAATGCCTCTATAATATAAGCGTGATGTTAGAAAGAGGAGAAGATGTAAATTGGCTGAACAATCGGACGCTTTGGCATTAGCTGAGATATTGGCGGATATGGGGGATCGGCTGGCGATTCAGGGGGCCGATGACCATCGCGTGCGGGCCTACCGACGCGCGGCGGAAAGTCTCCGCGCGCTGATGACCCCGCTGCGGGAGCTACAGGAGCGTGGCGAGCTGGACGAGATCGCGGGGATCGGCGATATCTTTGCGGCCAAGATCGACGAGTACCTGCGCACGGGCAAGTTAGAGAGCCACCAGAAGCTGCGCGATCACGTGCCCGACGGCGTTGTGGCGATGTTGTCCGTGCCGGGCGTCGGGCCGCGACGGGCGCAGCGCTTTTGGCAGGATCTCAACATCACCTCCTTGGCCGAATTGGCCTCCGCCGCCGAGGCCGGACTATTGCGTCAACTCAAGGGCATCGGGCGCGAAACCGAGCGCACGATCTTGATCGGCGCGCGAGCGATCCAGGCCGGCCAATCGCCCCAATCGTGAACCCTGTTCAAATACAGTTCATTCCCTCAGCATTGGAACTTTTTAACTTTCAACTTCCAACCTTTAACCATTTTCTTGCAGGAGGTCGGATGTCATCTTTGCGGTTTGTGGCAGTTGATTTAGGCGGCACTCAAATCCGGGCCGCGCGATATACGGCGGATGGGGTGCAGGAGGCGCGCGTCGCCATGGCGACCGGGGCCTCGGACGGCGTGGAGTTTGTGATGCGGCGGATCAAGTCCGCCATTCGCCAGGTATGGCCGATGGACGAGAAAATCTCGGCGATTGGCATCGGCGCGCCGGGGCCGATTGATTTCAACCAGGGGATTTTGCGCTTCGCCCCAAATCTTTCGGGTTGGGAGAATGTTCCCCTGCGCGATGAACTGCTCGACACCTTTGATGTCCCTGTCTTTCTGGGCAATGACGCGGACGTCGCAGGGCTGGGTGAGCATCGCTTCGGCGCTGGGCAGGGCGTCTCCGACATGATCTACATGACGATCAGCACCGGGGTGGGGGGCGGGATGATCTTCGACGACCATCTCTTCACCGGCGGTCAGGGCCTGGGCGGTGAGATCGGCCATATGGCCGTGGATCCCCACGGCCCCCGCTGTAACTGCGGTAACATCGGCTGCCTGGAGGTGATGGCCTCCGGCACGGCGATTGCGCGGCGGGCGCGCGAGCGCCTCTATGCAGATGAACCCTCGATGCTGCGGGAGATGGTCGCGGGCGATCTCTCGCAGATCACGGCCAAGGAGGTGAGCGAGGCCAGCGCGGCGGGTGATGAACTGGCGCGGGAGCTTTTCGAGGAGGCCGGCACGTATCTCGGTTCAGCCATCGTCAGCTTGATGTACATGCTCAATCCCGCGCTCTTCGTGCTGGGCGGCGGCGTGACCCACGCCGGTGATTTAATCTTCGATCCCATTCGGCGGGTTGTGAAGAATCGGGCGCCGGCGATCTATCAAGAGCGGACTAAGATCGTCAAAGCCAAGTTGGGGCGGGATGTGGGCTTGTGGGGCGCATTGGCGCTCTGTTTGATGGAGTTGCATCTGTAATCGCACCTTTGATCGCTAGATCCAAGACCTTTCGGGGCGGGAAATCCCGCCCCGTTTTTCATGGAGGTGGCGCGAGATAGGCGTCAAAGTGTGGTAGAAAGTGTGGTAGAAAGTGTGGTAGAATGGAAAGCGTAACCGATTATTGTGGGATTAGTTACCTTTCAGAACCTCGGGTCTAGTAGATGAGGTTGGGTGATCGAAACGTAAATTGTGGGAGGTCGAGATGGGACGTTGGTTGATGTTGTTACTGGGTATCTTGATGGTGTTGATGGTCGCGGTGGGCTGGCGTTTGGGGCCGGGGCTGGAAGGACAATTCGTGCCGGGCGTCTGGGTGTGGGATATATCTCTGGCGTGGATGACGCCCTCGGAGATGCAGGCGCATTTGGAGGCCGCGCTCCCACTGCATCAGCCCGATGTGGTCCTCGTGGGACCGGAGGGAGAGCGCTGGGCCTTCTCCCCTTCGGATTTGGGCATGGCGGTCGATACGCAGGCGACGCTGACGCGCGCCTATCGCATCGGCCACACGGAGACGGGAGCGGCGGCGCTTTGGGAGCGGCTCCAGGTGATCTGGCACGGTGTCGTTCTGCCGCCGGTGCTGGCCTGGGATGCCGTAGCGGCGCAGCAGCAACTCCAGATGGTGGCGGAGGCGCTGAATCGACCGCCGGAGAACGCGCGCATCGTCTCCGAGGGGGCGTCGCTGCACCTGGCGTCCGGCGAAATCGGGCGACGCATGGATGTGACGGCCACGTTGGCGCTGCTCGAGCCGCATCTGCACAGCCTGACGCCGACCGAGATCGTGCCGGTGCTGCATGAGCAGGCGCCGCAGGTCACGGACGAGGAGGCCGCCCGTGCGTTGAACGTCGCCAACGCGATATTGAATGAGCCGCTCACCTTGCTCTTCTCCGATCCGCAGGCCGGGGATGTCGGCCCGTGGACGCTCTCGCCGGAGGTGATGGCGAGTATGTTGCGGGTGCGCACGGAAGCGGATGAGGTCTCCATCGCGCTGGAGGACGCGGCGCTGCGCGAATTCTTGGGGCCGGTGGCGATGGCCGTCCATCGCGATCCCGTCGACGCGCATTTTAGCTTCGATACCGAGTTGCGTGACGTCACACCCATCTCGCCCAGCGTCACGGGCCGCGAGTTGGACATCGAGGCGACAATCTCACAGATCCAGGCGAGGCTGCGCAACGGCGAGCATTTCGTGCCGCTGGTCGTGAATGTGATCCCGCCCGATTATCCCGACACGCTGACGGCGGCGGATCTGGGCATCACGGAGGTGGCGGCGGTGGGCGAATCCTACTTCACCGGCTCCTCCTCGGCGCGTGATAAGAACATTCGTCTGGGCGCGTCGCAATTCGACGGCGTGTTGGTGCCGCCCGGCGAGACCTTCTCCTTCAACGAGCATCTGGGCGATGTGACGCTGGAGAAGGGCTACGATGAATCCTACGTCATCATCGGGGATCGAACGGTGCCGGGCGTGGGCGGCGGCATCTGCCAGGTGGCGACGACGATGTTCCGCGCGGCCTATTATGGCGGATTCCCCATCGTCGAGCGCTGGCCGCACGCCTATCGCGTGAGCTATTATGAGCTGGGCGGCTACGGCCCTGGCTTCGATGCGACCGTCTACTCCCCGCTGGTGGATTTCCGGTTCGTCAATGACACGCCGCATCATCTGCTCATCAAGCCGCAGGTGGATGGGGCGAGCGCGCGGTTGCGCTTTGTCATCTACGGGACGAAGGATGGGCGCACGGTGGAGCAGATCGGCCCGGAGTGGGGGGAGCCAAACCCGCCGGAGACCTCCGTCTACGAGTACGACCCTGATCTGCCCGCCGGATCGGTGCGGCAGGTCGAGACCGCTCATAACGGGCTGCGCGCGACGTTAGGTCGCGTGGTACATGACGCCGATGGGAACGTGATGTACCGCGATACATTCGTCAGCGACTTCGTGCCGTGGCCGGCGCGTTATCTCTACGGCCCGGGGTATGATCCGCCCGCCGATGCCGAGGTCATTCGTCCAGAAGAGGAAGGGGAGGGATAGCGAAGATTTCACCGCCCGGCGAATCCGGCGATCTCATTCCATTCCAGTCATTCCAATACCAAGATGCCCGACAGCGGTCAACTGTCGGGCATCTTTAATGTTACTGGTTGATGTGAGCTGGTTCTTCAGGAATTCGCCGGGTGCAATTGCCAAGCGCTATTGCGCCCCCCTCCCGCAACCTAGTAACGACGTAAAAAAGGTCTGTGATCCCTACAAACGTGCACATCCCAAACCTGATACTTTTCCCTTAGAAAACCACTTGTTTTGGGGAGGTTTATTTTCTTGGAACGGCCTATTCTTGTTTGATCCAGGCGCGCAGCTCTACACTGAGCTTTTGGGTGAAGCTCTTATTAGGAAGATTGCCTTGCGCATACTGAAACTCTCTGATCTTGGCCTGGACGCGCAGGGCCGTTGTCTCCAGCACGACCTCCATCCCCGGCTTCAAGAGGAGTACATCCTCGCCCTTTGGCTCCAGCTTGGCGTAGAGATCCGGCTCGTTCATCGCGAACTCACTGGCCAGCACCTTGGTGACCGTCTTGATGTCGCTCTTATCGAAGAGCCATACCTCGAAGGCTGTGACCTTCTTAGGATCAGGCTCGCCGATGGTCTCCGAGATGCCGATACCACACTCGCCCAGGAACTCGCTTCCACCTTCTTCTGCGTCTCGTTCGACCTCGATGCTGAATGATGGATCGAAGTAATCATCCCCTAGGACATAGGTAGTGGTAAACGATTTGAGCGGTCTGCGACCTTTGGCCGCCGGTGCGCGTGCGCCCTCGGCTTCTGTGATGGGCGCGCCGTACTCCTCGGCCAGCGATGGGCCGGGCGCCAGCCCTTCTTTCTCCGCTACCTGGCGTTTGCCGGATGATCGGAATAGATAGAAGAGGATCCCCCCAACAAATATAAAGACGAGGAGAAGCGCGCCAAGGATCGTCAGGAGATTGAGGCCGCCGCCATCCTCAGCCGGCGCTTCAACCCCCTCTGGGGGCGTCTCTGTTGGTTCCGCACGAATGGTTTCGAGGTCGGCCTGGAGTTGGCGCAGATTTGGAGAGTTGAGATCGAATCGTTCGGCGCCATCGATGGCCGCTTGGATGTCGTTGGGCAGGTTTTGCCTCTTTTCCTTCCAAGGGATATCTTTAGCCTTCTCGATATTCAAGCCCAGTTTCTCGCGGACCATCTTAGCATCTAGCGTCATCGCGTATTCCTGGGCAACGTAATCGAGATAGTAAGCGCGGAAATCCTCCCGCAGGTTGGCGGGCGTGGCATTTTCCCACTCGACCGGGAAGAGGACCCATCCAATGATAAGTCCAAGGATTAGGCCCAGCGTAATTGAAATCGGAATCTTAAACCGGTCCCAAATGGGTTGGGCTTTCACCATTACCTGCGAAAATATTCCAAAAAATACGGTAAGAATGTTGTACCAGAGATTCTTCAAAGCGTCCATGGCAACTCCCTTCTGGGTTACATATAGATGATGGGGTAATTATGTATTAGAGAGTACCACAATTATTTAGTAATTGCAAGTGAGGATTTGAGCGTGGGGGCGCTGAGGGTTGTGAGACAGTTTGGCTTGTTTGTCAGACCGTGATAAGATGAAGAGGAAGAGAGGTTAGCCTTTCAAGGAGGGGCAAGATGCGATATATCATGAAGCAGAAGTTTTTCTCACTGACGGACAGCTTTACGATTCAGGATGCTCAAGGGAACCCGGCCTTCGAGGTGAAAGGGAAGCTGTTGAGCATCGGCGATAAGTTGGATATCTATCGACCGAATGGCGAGATGGTGGCGCAGGTGCGGCAGAAGGTGCTCAGCTTAGGCGCGCGCTATCGCATTCTGCGCGATGGCGAGGTGCAGGCGATGGTCAAGAAGCGCCGTTTCACGCTGTTGAAGGACAAGTTCAAGGTGGAAATGCACGATGGCACGCCCGACATCGAGATCGAAGGGAATATCCTGGAGCACAATTATCGCTTCGAGCGGGGCGGGCGTCCGGTGGCGCGGGTGTCCAAGCAATGGGTCTCGTTGCGCGATAGCTATGGCATCGATGTCGCCGCAGGCGAGGACGATGTGTTGATCTTGGCCTGCGCCATTATCATCGATATGATCAGCCATAACGATTCGGATTAAGCTGATAGGACGGTTGACGCGCCTCTTGAGGACGGTATAATCACCCTTTGGAGGTTGAGGTTAACGTGATGAATTGGCGAACGACAGTTCAAGATCTGGTGGAGGATAGCCCCCTGCGCTGGGTGGTGTTCACGCGCCATGGCTGGCTGCCGGTGATCTTGGCCGCGCTGCTGGCAGTCGGCGTGGGGATCGGCGGCGGATGGCTGTTGGCCGAGTTGGGCATCATTCCTGTCGCGGCTTTGGTGATTGGACTGGGGTATTTCGTGTGGATGCTCCAGAATATCGAGATTGCTTACTTGGGGGTCATCGGCATCGTGACGCTGCTGCCCTTCGCCTCGCTCCCGATCAACATCGGCTTCACACCGACCTTTTTGGATATGGCGTTGGGCGGATTGTTCTTTGTGTGGGTGCTCCCTTACGCGCTCGGTGAGGAGCGATCCTTCCTCGCTACGCCGGTGGGGGGGCCGGTGTTCGCTTTCGCATTGTTTGCGGTCGTCTCCTTTGTCGCGGGCCTCTCACATAGCGCGCTGAACAGCTATTTGATCCGCCACTTCGCCGAGGTGTTGCTGAGCATCGCGCTCTTCTATCTCATCGTCAACACGGTGCGCGACGTGGGCCGGCTCCGGCGCTTGATGCGCTGGCTCATCCTCTGCGCAACCGCCGCCTCGGCGTTGGGGATCGCGCTCTACTTCGTGCCCGACGAGCTGGCCATCCGCGCGCTCTCCGCGCTGGGGCGCGTGGGCTATCCTATGGGGCCGGGCGTGTTGCGCTACATTCGCGACGATCCTGCCTTGATGCAGCGCGCCACATCCACCTCGGTGGACCCCAACGTGCTGGGCAGCCTCCTCAATATGGCGATGGTGATGGCGGCGCCGCAGCTCTTTGCCAGGCGGCCTCTGCTTCCGCGCGTCATCTTAATCCCCTGCTTGGGCGTGCTGGGCCTGGGCTTGGGCTTGACCATCTCGCGCAGCGCGATGGTCGGTATGGCGATGGGCGTATTCGCACTGGCGGTCTTGCGCTATCGCAAGCTGCTGCCGTGGTTCGTCCTGGCTGCGATGTTGGTGCTGCTGCTCCCGTGGACGCAGGGCTATATCAGCCACTTCATCGAAGGGGTTCAGGGCGAGGATCTTTCCACGCAGATGCGGATGGGCGAGTACAAGGACGCCTTCATCTTGATTCGGCGCTACCCTTTCCTAGGCGTGGGTTTCGCCGGCGCGCCCGATTTGGATATCTACATCGGTGTGGCCAGCACCTACTTGATCATCGCCGAGCAGATGGGGTTGATCGGCCTGGCGGCGTTCTTAGTCGTCGTGGGCGTGCTCTTCGTGGGATTCTGGCGGCATCGGCGCGCGGCCGCCTCGCGCCCTGAGCTGGAGCCGCTCTGGTACGGCGCCCACGCCGCGCTGCTAGGTGGCTTGATCAGCGGCATTTTCGATCATTACTTTTTCAGCCTGGACTTTCACCATTCGGTGACGCTCTTCTGGTTCATCTTTGGGCTGGCCGCCGCCGCGACGGAGATCGCGTCTTCTACCTCACAGAGCATCATCGAGAAGGCATAGAGATGCATGGAGACGTGAAGTTCTCTGCGTATCTCCGTGAAGAACTCTGTGAAGCTCTGTGTATAGATAGATTTGTGTTTGTTCAGCTTCGGAGTATACTTGGAGTAATATGATATTTACAACCGCGCATCCTTTTTAAGATGCGGGTTGATGCACACATTTTAGGTCATTCAACTTCTTAGGAGGCCCCTCGATGAAACTTTCTTGTCTGCAAGAAAACCTCTCTAAAGGCTTGAGCATTGTCGGGCGCGCCGTCCCTTCGCGGACGACGATGCCGATTTTAGGCAATGTCTTGATGGCGACGGATCAAGGCCAGCTCAAGTTAGCCGCGACGAATTTGGAATTGAGCATCGTCCACTGGGTCGGCGCCCGCGTCGAGACGGAAGGGGAGATCACCGTCCCCGCCCGTAACTTTATCGACCTGGTCAACTCCCTGCCGCCGGAGCAGGTGGATATGGAGATTGACGCCTCGTCCCTGTCGATGGCGCTCTCGTGCGGCGCCGTCAACGCCAGCTTCCGGGGCATCACGGCGGAGGAATTCCCCGTCGTGCCCGATCCAGAGGAAGGCGATGGCTTCGCCGTCGAGGCGGGCGATCTGCGCAAGGGACTGGGGCAGGTGACTTTCGCCGCCTCCACCGATGAGGGCCACGCCGTCTTGACGGGCGTGCTGGCGGAGTTCGAGGGCGAGACGCTCACCCTGGCGGCCGCCGACGGCTTCCGCCTCTCCGTGCGCCACATCCCGATGATCCATCCCGTGCCGCACCCCTTCAACGTGATCATCCCCGCGCGCGCCCTCTCCGAGTTGATGCGCATCATCGGCTCGCAGGAGGAGCCGGTCTCGATCTCCACCACACATCCCCACAACCAAATCCTCTTCCAGTTAGAAGATACCGTCCTCAACTCGCAGTTGATCGACGGTCACTTCCCCGACTATCGGCGGATCATTCCTTCGGCCCATCGCTTGACCGTGGTGTTGGGCCGCACCGAGCTGTTGCAAGCCTGTAAGCGCGCCGAGATCTTCGCCCGCGATGTCGCCTACATCGTCAAATTGACCCTCAGCGAGAACGAGATGGTCGTCTCTGCCGATTCGTCGGAGTCGGGCCAAGGCTCCACCCGCTTGACGGCCAACGTCGAGGGCGAGGATGTGGAGAGTGGACTGGAGATTGCCTTCAATGTCCGCTTCCTGATCGACGTCCTTTCTGCCCTGGAGACGCCCCAAGTGCGCTTGGAGCTGACCGAGGCCACCAATCCGGGCGTGATCAAGGGCATCGGCAACGATGACTTTGTGCACGTCGTGATGCCGATGCACTTAGGGCGACGCTAAGATCTAAAAGGCTATCGAATCAAGGTAGAATTCCTAAGCCGGATATGAGATGCGCGCCATCTCATATCCGGCTTGAGTGTGTATAGGAAAGGTCATCACCTTCCGGGAAGCTGTGGGAGACTCTCGCCAGCAGCTTTTGTAGCTTCCCAGAAGGTTGCATAATCAAATTTAGGGAGTAAGCGAAAAACTTAGTTATGACGACATTAAAACCTGAAGATATACAAGCTTTGTCGTTGGAAACGTTGCGCCGTCGGTGCGATGCGGCGCAATTTTCCTTCGCCGTGACTGACGAATTGCCCCATCAAACGCGCATCATCGGGCAGCAGCGGGCGGTGGAGGCCATTCACTTTGGATTGGATATCGAGAGTCCGGGCTTCAACCTCTTCGTCTTCGGGCCGACGGGATCGGGGCGCCGCTCGACGGTGCGCCGCATCGTCTCGGAGCGGGCGAGCCAGGCGGAGACGCCGCCGGATTGGGTCTACGTGAATCACTTCTCCGATCCCGGCACGCCGCGCGCGATCTCCCTGCCGCCGGGGAAGGGGGCCGAATTTCGGGCGGATATGGAGCGCTTCAGCAATGGGCTGGCAGAGCGCTTGACTCAAGCCTTCGAGACGGACGAGTACGCGGCGGCGCGGGAGCAGTTGGAGCAGCGATGGCGCTCCGCGCAGCAAGCGGAGCTATCCGGCGTGGATTTGGCCTGTCGCGAGCGCGGCTTCGCGCTGCTGAACACGCCCTCTGGCATCTACATTGCCGCCGTGCAGGAGGGCGAGGTGCTCTCGCCGGAGGCTTACAGCCAGTTGGCGCCGGAGGAGCGCGCGCGCTTAGATCAGGAGCGGGCCGAGTTGGAGGATATGCTCAACGGCGCGCTGCGTCGCTTGCGCGAGCACGAGCGCCGCACCTCGGCGGCCGTCGAGCAGTTGGATCGGGAGGTCGCGGATTTCACCGTGCGTCCCTTGCTCGAGGAGCTGAAGGAGAAATACGAGGATCAGCCGGAGGTGCAGGTCTATTTGGACGAGGTGCGCGAGGACATCGTCCAGCACGTGGGTCTATTTCCCGTCGGATCGGACCGCGAGGAACAGAGCGATGGCGGCGGATCGCTCTTAGATGTGCCGTTGCAGGATCGCTATCACGTCAACCTGCTGGTCGATCACCGGGAGACGTCGGGCGCGCCGATGGTCGAGTTGGAGACGCTGACCTACGGCAAACTCTTCGGGCGGATCGAGTATGACGTGCGCTACGGCACGACGACGACCGACTACACGCTCATCCGCCCCGGCGCGCTGCACGAGGCCAATGGCGGCTATCTGATCTTGGATGCCGAAGCGCTGCTTAATGATCCCTACGCTTGGCCGGGATTGAAGCGCGCGCTCTTCCATCGCACCCTGCGCGTGGAATCGCCCGATGGCCAGCAATTGGTGCGGACTGTCACGCCGGTGCCGGAGCCGATCCCGTTGCAGGTCAAGGTGATCTTGCAAGGCGATGCTGGCATCTACTATTTGCTCCACGACCGCGACAATGACTTTGCCAAGCTCTTCAAGGTGCAGGCCAACTTCCGCTCGGAGATGAAACGCACGCCGGAGAACGAGTTGACCTACGCGCAGTTCATCCGCTCGCTGACCTCGGAGGAGGGTCTGTTGCCGTTTCAGGCGGAAGCGGTGGCGCGCGTCGTCGAGTTCGGCTCGCGCTTGGCTGGCTATCAGGCGCGATTGAGCACCCTCTTTGGTCAGATCGCCGATCTGGTGCGCGAGGCATCGTACTGGGCGCGCCAGGCGGGGGAAGCGCACGTGCGCCGCGCCGATGTGCTGACCGCGCTGCGCAAGCGGCGGCGTCGCGAGAATCTCTCCGAGGAGTTGGATCGCCAGGATATTTTGGAGGAGCAGCGGGTCATCGCCACGGAAGGAACGGCAATCGGACAAGTTAATGGCCTGTCGGTGGTGACGCTGGGCGGCTACGAGTACGGATTGCCCAATCGCATCACGGCGCGTGTCTACGTCGGGCGCGGCAACGTGTTGGATATTCAGCGCGAGGTTCACCTGAGCGGCCCGATCCACGGCAAGGGCGTGCTGACGTTGGTGGGTTACTTCGGCGGCCAGTACGGCGCCCGGCATTCTCTGGCGATGGAGGCCAGCCTCAGCTTTGAACAACTGTACAGCGACATCGACGGCGACAGCGCCTCCTCGGCTGAGCTTTACGCCCTCATCTCGGCGATTGGCAAGCTCCCGCTGCGGCAGGATCTGGCCGTGACCGGCGCCGTTGATCAGTTTGGGCGGATTTTGTCCATCGGCGGCGTCAACGAGAAGATCGAGGGCTTCTTCGCGATTTGCCAGGCGCGCGGCCTGACGGGTACCCAGGGCGTGATGATCCCCGCCTCCAACCAGGCGCATCTGATGCTGTGCGAGGAGGTCATCGAGGCCGTGCGCGCGGGGCAATTCCACATCTATCCCATCGCGACGGTCGATGAGGGGCTGGCGTTGCTGACCGATCTGGAGGTCGCGTCATTGGTAGACGACGGGGAATTTCCAGAAGATTCGGTGCATGCCTTGGTGGCGGATCAATTGCGTGAGTTTGCCAAGTACAGCTGTGGGGATGATGAAGAGGAATCATTTGAGGACGAGACCCTCAGCGGCGAGACGACGGCCTCCCCGACCTTCCAAGGTTGCGATGCTTGAGATTTTGCCTTACAATTAGGTTACGTAGATCAATTTATCCACTCTCTATCATTTGAGGAGGAAACAAATGGAAGAATTAGTCAAGATGGTGATGGAAAAGACAGGTTTACCGAAAGATCAGGCGAAGCAGGCGGTGGAGACGGTGATTGGTTTTCTCAAGGATCGGTTGCCCGATCCTATCGCGGGGCAAGTCGATGCGGCGCTCGATAATGAGGCGATGATGGATCAGGCCGGGAAGTTGCTCGATGAGGGCGCGAAGGGCCTGGGCGGCCTCTTTGGCAAGAAGAAGGGATAGACGATAGATATGGCAGATTTGACGTCGCTGATCAAGAGCTTGGCGGAGATGACGGGGCTATCCGAGGAGATGGCCCGCGATGTGCTGGAGACGGCGACGGAGTACGTGAAAACGCAGCGGCCAGATAAGGCCGCGCAGGTCGATGCGGCGTTGGAGGATGAGCGCGTCGCCCGTCGGGCCACCGATTTAATCGGCAAGCTGAGCCGCAAGGTCGAGCCGCCGGCATCGGAGGACGAGGTCTCGTAGTGAAAAATGGGTTGTGGCCGGCGTCCCCGCCGAGCCACCGATGCAAAAACCAAAGCGGGTAGCCGTTGTTCAGGCTACCCGCTTGATCATGCACGTAGGTCGGAGTACCACTCCGACTTATTTATCCCCCCAGCCAGGCCCAGATAATCCAGATCACGATCATCACCACGCCGATGCTGAAGCGCGCGACGAACGCCCAGCCCAGACCGATGGCCATGCTCTTGGTGCGCCGCCATGCGAGATGGGCGTCCTTCTGGCGGAGATATTCGACCAAATAGAGCGCGCCTAACGCCGCCGCGATCCCGCCAAGGGGGGTGAGCAGCACGCTGCCGATCAGGCCGGCCAGCGTCGCCAACACAATCGCGTACCAGCTCGCGCCCTCGCGATGGGCGCTCCCGCTCATCAGCACATTGTCGGCCAGCTCGCCGATCACGGCCAGCAGTGTGAGCAGGCCGAAGAGCCAGCCGCCCAACGTCCCGAATTCAAAGATGATCCCGTAGACTAAGGTGAAGAGCCAAATCACGGTGACGCCGGGGAAGACCGGCACGACCAGCCCAAAGAGACCGATTAACATCCCGAAAAATAGGAAAATCTTCAACGCGAGCGCGATGCCAGGCGCCATTATATTGCCTCCTCCGTTTCTTGGAATTCCCTCATCCGCCGGCGATCAAGTGAATGACGCGCACGTCGGATTCGTCTGGGACGGCGTAACTGTCGTAGTCCTCGTTCATCACCACCTCGCCGTTGACGCGGATGACGACCTCTGGATAGGTGTAGTTCATCCTATCCAGCACATCCTGCACCGTCGTCCCCGGCGTCCATTCGATTCGCTCTCGTTGATTGATCGTAATCATAGATGTGTTTGAGCCATCAGGTGCAACGCACTGGCACGGCGGGGATGCCGGCCATAACTTTGTGGGTGTCTGCCCCTCTCGTGATCGAGACAAGTGCGTTGCACCTTAACTTTCAACTTTCAACTTTCAACTTTCAACTTTTAACTTTTAACCTGTAACCTGCAACTCTTTACAAATGCTTCTCCACCACCGCCAGCACCTCTGGATAATCGACGCCCAGCGAGGCTAACTTCTCCGGGGTAGGGACGCCGTTGCTCGTCCAGCCTCGGCGCTCGTAGACCGCGTCGATCAGATGCTCGTACTGCTGCGTGCGGTACTCGCGATGCGCGGCCATCTTCTCCTCCAACGTCATCTCCTCCGGGTCGAGATCTAACCACTCGCGGAGTTGTTTGTCGTAGCGCTCCTGGCGCGATTTGTACTCTTCCTCGGTGACCGGCCCGACCGAACGATAAGGGATCGCGTCGTTGGCGCGCAGTCCCTTGCCCAGCCGGATGTTGAAGACGCGCTGGAAGTTGTAGACCTGCTCCGATTGCGTGATGAGATCCTCGGTGGCGATCTCCTTGCCGGTGACGCCCATAAAGATTTGACGATAGTTCTCGACGTGGTGGGGGATCTTCTGCGGCTCATCGGCGGTCTTGTTCTTGGGATGGACGACGTCGTTCCAGGGCAGCTTGCAGAAGCCGCACAGCCCGAACCACGTGCGCCACATCGGGAAGTAGTGCAGCGCCTCGGCCTTATCCTCGAAGGTGGGCAGCTCGTTGTTCACCATATCCATAAAGATCAGCCACGCCTCATCGTGCTGCGGGCCTTTGTTCGTCAGCCCGTAGCCGCCCTGCTGCGCCAGCGATTCCTTGGTCATATACTCCGAGTACTCCAAGCCCTTGGCCTCCATCGCGATGTCCTCGACGAAGTCGCGATCCGCGCCGAAATGCTCCACGAAGTAATCCTTCATCTTGCGGCTGCCCTGGCCGAAGATCAGGCCGAAGCCCTCGCCCCGCGCCATAAGATGCAACACCTCTATCGCGTCCTCCGCGTTCCCAAAGGTCAACTCTAGCCCGCCGGTCTTCTCCTTGTCCAAGATGCCCGCCTCGTAGCACTCCATCACGAAGGCCATGCCCGTGCCAAAAGAGATCGTGTCGATGCCGTAGGTATCGCAGTAGAAATTGACCTCCAGCAGATACCACGGCTCGAAGATGCCGCAATTGGAGCCGCAACCGGCGATGGTCTCGTACTCTGGGCCATCCACAATAACCGTTTGGCCCTTGTAGGGGCCGGTGCGCACCTCGTAGCCATCGACCGCGTGGGCGCAGGCGACGGTGCAGCCGTACCAGCACCCATCGGGGATGCCCTGTGTGTAGCGCTCCTCCCACACCTCGCGCTTGATCTGCTCCGCCTCTGGATGCCGCCCGAACTTGAAGTTATGGACGGGGAGCAGATCGTAGTCGTTCATAATCTCCACCAGGTAGGAGGTGCCGCTGTGGCGCATCCGATTCTGCTGGTCGTCATAGGTCGCGACCTCGCGTTGCATCTCCGCGCCGGTCTCCGCGATGCGCTCCATCTCCGCCGGCTGATTGGAATCGCCGCGCACGGGAGGACTCTTGACGATCACCGCCTTGATCTTCTTGTCGCGCAACACCGTCCCGATCCCGCCGCGCCCGGCCTGCTTATAGCGCAAATCCTGGCGGCGGCGATCATAGAGGCTGAAGTTGAGGCAGCCTATCAGCGTGTGATCCGATCCCCGCCCGGCGCTGACGAAGGAGAGCTGGCGCTTGTCCTTTTCGCTGGCGGCGAAGTGATCCATCATCCAATGCCCCAACATGTGCGTGTCGGTGGGACAATCCTCCGGCGCGGCCAGCACCTGCACCTTGCCCGCCGGGCCATCGATGTAGACGATGACCTCGTCCTCGGCCTTGCCCTGCACCTCGATGGCGTCCCAGCCGGCGAACTTGAGGTAGGGGCCGAAGTGCCCGCCCGCGTTGCTGTCGATGGGGATGTGCGTCAGCGGCGAGATCGCCACCGCGATGGACTTACCGGAGCCGGGATATTGGGTGGTGCCGCCGCAGGGGCCGGAGGCGATGACGATCTCGTTTTCGGGATCGTCCCAGTCGGTCTCGTCCTCCACGCCGTGCCACAGCAGCCACAGATCGAAGCCCCGCCCGCCGACGAACTTCTCCTTCATATCCTCGGTGACGGGCTTCGCCTGAATCTCGCCGCTGTCCACGTTCACGTATAATGTCTGTCCCGTGTACCCTTTCTCGACGGTCGGGACGTCATAATCGAATGCTGCTAAGACTTGTAAATTATGTTCGCTCATAGTTCCTCCATAAGTTTCTTGCTTGGATAATCGCCAACCTTGCGAAGGTTATCACGTATCTGTGCTGAGTTGATGATACTCGCACCACAAAGCTCTTTGGGAGCGATTTTGTTCGAAACCTTCGCAAGGGTTAGAAAGTCTCTATCCTGGCACGACGCCCCGCCA
>CAYXVS010000014.1:0-26294 GCA_964468735.1 uncultured Anaerolineales bacterium
ATGCGAAGCATGTTAATCTAAGAATGGCTCAAAGCTCACGCACACCTTCGATCCCAATCTGCCACAGGCTGTCCCCTCCGCCTGACCGGACGATGATCAGGCGGAGGGGCGCCCAGGCGACGCCGGACATTCGAGCTTGAGTTTTCACATTTACATCTCACAAGCCAAATCTATGCCTGATAACACAGTAAAGGAGCTAAACTATGACGTCACGCTTGATTCGTTTGGGAACCGCTATTGCGATTGTCTTATTGTCCTTGGGGAGAGTAGACCTCGCCGCCTCCGAAATCTCAACCGTCATCGAAACAGTAAGAACCGCGGCGAAACAGATGCCCGCAAAGACCGAGGAGCTATTGCGCACCGCTCCAACGGATATTCTGCCCGCTTTGATGACATCAGTACGCACCATCCTGGCCGCATCCCCGGCTGAGACTGATCTCACCGCTCCACAACCCGTGGCTGTCCAGCCGGCGCCGCAACCTGAGGCGAGCACAGCCAGCGAGACGACTAGCCCAGAACCGATGGAGAAAGCCACACCCGATCCAGACAACCCTTTCGTGGGCGGCACCTGCATCAAGGGGAACATCATTGATCACTATCATCAGGCAGTCGGCGCGGGATGGACGGTGAAAATTACCCGCGAGGAAGATGGCAAGACACACACCACCAAAGCCGACGCCAATGGGCGTTACATGTTCTCCGGCCTGGGCGCCGGACTGTGGGTCGTTCACATCGACGCCCCCGCAGGCTGGTTAGACATCACACCCCGCACGCTCAAAGTGCCGTTGAGCGGTGAGGGCAGCGCGTGCGCCGAGCTGATCCGCTATAAGGCTCTGCGACCCGCCTGTTTAGCCGTGAAAAAGGTAGATAAGAACGGTCGGCTGGGATTGCCTGACATGGTCGGCATTCCCGACTGGGAGATCACCATCTCTAACGGGACGGAGAAACAAACATGCACCACCGACGGCTTAGGCCAATGTCAATTCACCAACCTGCGCCCTGGAACGTGGATCGTCACAGAGGAAAGCAAGACCGGCTGGATTCCCAGCCTGGGCTTTCCGGCCAAACAGACGATGGTTCTGGAATCACCTCGGGATGCGGGGATCTGCAAAGAGGTCATCTTCGTCAACGAACAGATTCACGATAGCTGCATCGATGTCTGCAAGGTGGATGTAGATGGCCAGCCGCTGTCGGGCTGGCATATCCGCGTCATCCGGGACGACGGCACCCAACCCAGCGAGGCGCAGACCACAGGTCTTTCCGGATGTGTGCGCTTCATAGATCTGCCGTTGGGCGATTGGACGGTACAAGAGAAGATACACGACTGGTGGCGCCCCATCGGCAACGCCTCCCAGACCGTCACATTATCCGAGCCGGGGACGTGCCAACAGGTCGACTTCACTAATGAGCCGTTGGGATGCATCGACGGCTATAAAATCAATCACCTCGATCAAGGGCTAGATAAGTGGGTCATCAAGACGCGCAATACAGAGACCGGCGAGGAATTCACCACCGTCACCGATCAAAACGGTTACTTCAAATTCAAGGGACTGCCTCTAGGCACGTGGATCGTCTCCGAGGAGATGCAGCCGGGCTGGGAAGCGGTCACGTCCAGCGAGTATGAAGTCCCGCTCACTGAGCCTTTCACCTGCGCGCACGTACGCTTCAAGAACCGCACTAAGTACGCTTGCTTAGATGTGCTCAAGATCGACATCTTCGACGGGTCTGGGCTGGCGGATTGGGAGATCGTCCTCAAGCCGGCGTATGGCACTTCGGAGGACGCCATTATCCAGAGGACGAATGGCATGGGGCATACGCGCTTCAACGGCCTGACGCCCGGCACCTACGATGTGTATGAACGCCCCAAAGAAGGCTGGGAAGCTATCTCACCGACCTCGCAACGCGTGAACTTGGAAGCAACCGGTACGTGCGACCTGATCACCTTCAAGAATCGGCAGATAAACGCCCCTACATGCGATTCAGAATCGCCGCCACCGGACACATTGCCGGAAACTGGCGCGACGCCGGAACCCACATCACCACCAGCGCCCACCCCAACCCCTGCGCCCGCCTGCCAAGCCACCCACATCGTCGAGCGGGGCAACACGCTCTACTCCATCGCCAAGCGCTACGGCGTCACCGTCGATGCCATCCGCCAGGCCAACGGCCTGACCTCCAACGAAATCTCCGTTGGACAACAGCTTTGCATCCCGTAAATTTGATCGAGATCGTGAAAAACGCAAGCCCCCGTCCGCAGCGACGGGGGCTTCTCATATCTGCACGAAGAGGTTCTGACCAACAAAAAAAGCGCCCGATCTGACGACGCTTGTTCGTCAAATCGGGCGCTTTTTTGCCCTCTCTATCTTATTTGTCGGGGCGCGCGGATTTGAACCGCGGACCTCTACAACCCCATTGTAGCGCGCTAGCCAAACTGCGCCACGCCCCGTCTCAACGTTTGGAATTATACAACAATCGCCGAAATTGGCAAGTCCCCACGGCTCTTCAGGAATTCGCCAGGTGCAATCGTACTATCCCCATCCTCAACCCAGTAACGACACAAAAAGGTCTGTGATCCCCAGAAACACGCAAATCTTCGCTGCTTTTAGGGCGATCTAGGGAGTTGCCCGGCGAAACCCAAAAGACCCGTCCCCGCTAAATACGAAGATCGAACAACTCACCGGTCCACACGCGACGCAACGCCCCCTCTGGCGAGAGCGGATTCGGCCCCAGACGATAGTAGATGTAGCGGAAGAGATCCCGCAGCGCCGCCGTCACGACGGGCGCCAGGAAAAGGCCCACCAGCCCGCTGATCTCACTGCCGATGACCAAGACGACCATCACCACCACGGGGTGGAGTTTGAGGGTCTCGCCGATAACTTGCGGTGAGATAAAGAGATTTTCCACTTGTTGCACGGCGAACGCGTAAACTGTGACCCACAACGCTAAAATCGGGTCCTGCGATAGCGCTACCAATATCGCCGGGATCGCGCCTAACACCGGCCCGATGTTGGGCACCATCTCGAAGATACCGGCGATCAGCCCCAACAGCACCGAAAAGTTGACGCCCATAATCGAAAAGACGATGGTGGAGATGATCCCGATAATCACGCCTAAAAATAACTGTCCGCGCAGATAGGAGCTGAAGACGGTATCGACCAGCGTCACAATCTTTGAAACATCCTCGCGGAGTATATCCGGCACGGACCGATGCAACGAAGAGGAAATTTCATCGGAGTCCAACAGCAAATAAAAGGTCCAGAACGGAATAATCAAAATCGCCAAGACCAAACTGAAGGTGTAGGAGATGACCACCGCCGTGCCCTCCACCGCTTGCTGGATGATGCCGCCCAACATCTCGCTGAACCGCCCGATGGTCTCCTCCACCCGCACTTTGACTGGGTCCGGCAGGAGCTGATATTGCGCGATCACATCCCTACCAAAATCGGAGATATACTTCCACACCGTCTCCCGCTGATCCCACAACGTCTTTCCCTGCCGAATTACCATGGGCACGACGATGGAGAAGAAACCCACCAAAATCGCAATCACCAACAGATAGGTGATGATGATGGAGACTAATCGGGCGACGCGATTCAAAAATTTCAAGCGGCGGAATTCTCCGAGATATCGAAAACCCGATTCGATCACCCCCGCAATCGGCGCCAAGATATAGGCCAGAGCAAGGCCCAAGGCATAAGGCCACAGGACCGATCGCACCGCCCACAGAATGCCGCCCAAGAAGATCAAGGCGGCCAGCAGCAGCAGTAGCTTTCTGCGGCGCGATTTCGGTACTGACATCCAAGCATCCCACCATTGACTCATTGTCCCCTCCCGAATAATCCAGGCCTAAAGATGATCTGATAGTTTAAAGTATGATGCGAATGGAAGAGAAGCGTATTGCGTATTGCGTAAAATGATGTGAGGTTACTCGTCGTTATGAGCATGTGCTTCGCGCAGGGCCGCGTCGATCAGAGCCGCGCGCGAGGTCGCCGGCTCGGCGGGGGCTTTCGTCCACCAGCCCAGGAATTCGATGTTGCCGGCGGGGCCGTGCAGCGGGGAGGCCATCAAGCCGCGCAGATGCACATCCAGCGCCGCGAAGGCCGCCGTCACCTCCGCCAGCACTTGGCGATGCACGGCCGGATCGCGGACGACGCCGCCCTTCTCCACCTGCGTGCGTCGCGCCTCGAATTGGGGCTTGATCAGCGAGACGATCTCGCCCTCCGGCGCGAGCCACCCCACGGCGGTCGCGTAGATCGTCGCCAGCGAGATGAACGAGACATCGGAGACGATCAGGTCCACCGGCTCCGGCAGCGACGTCAGATGCCGCGCGTTCACGCGCTCCATCACCTCCACGCGGGGATCTTGCCGCAGCGTCCAGGCCAGTTGGCCATAGCCCACGTCGATGGCGTAGACCTTCGCCGCGCCGCGTTGGAGCACGCAATCGGTGAATCCGCCCGTCGAGGCGCCAATATCCGCCACGATCTGCCCCGCCGCCTGCACCGGGAATCGATCCAGCGCCGCCGCCAACTTCTCGCCGCCCCGACTCACGTAAGGCGGCCTCTCCTTGCGCGTGATCTCCGCCGATGCCGGCACGCGCGCGCCCGGCTTATCGACGAGTCGGCCCTCCACCAGAATCTCACCCGCCTGCAAGAACCGCCGCGCCCGGTCGAGATTCTCCGCCAGCCCGCGCTGCACCAACAACCGATCCATCCGCTCTTTTTTCATCAATTCAAGGATACCCAAAAATGGAAATTTGAAAAGTCAAGCGCGCCGACGCGCAATCTCGCGGAACAAGCAATAATTCTCTCTCTTGTATTCATCATTCGCAATCCATCATTCCTCATATTTCCGCAGTTCGTCCAGCACCGCCTGCAGATCCTCCGGCAGCAGCGCCTCGAAGGTCATCTCCTCCTTGGTGCGGGGATGGACAAAGGTCAGATCGCGCGCGTGGAGAAAGTGACGCGGCGCATCCAAAGGCCCGTGGCGCGGGCCGTAGACCGGATCGCCCACCAGAGGGAAGCCCAGCCACGAAAAGTGCACGCGGATTTGATGCGTCCGTCCGGAGAGCGGCCGGACATCCACCAGCGTATACCAGTGGCCGTGCGCATCTAGCCAACGACTGCGCACGCGCCAGCGCGTCCGCGACCGCTTGCCGTCGACGATCACGGCCATCTTCTTGCGATGCCGGGGATGGCGGCCAATCGGCGCGTCGATAAAGCCATCCGCACGCTCCAGGTTGCCAATCAGCAGCGCGACGTAGTGCTTGCTCACCGTACGATGCCGGAACTGGCGCTGCAAACGGCGGATGGCCTTGTCGTTTTTGGCGACGACGAGCACGCCGGAGGTGTCCTTATCTAACCGATGGACGATGCCGGGTCGCAGCTTGCCCCCCACCCCTTGGAGATCGGGGCAGTGGGCCAGCAGGGCGTTGACCAGCGTGCCATCGGGGTGGCCGGCGCCCGGATGCACCACGCGACCGGCGGCCTTGTTCACCACAATGATGTCGTGATCCTCGTAGAGAACCGCCAGGGGCAGCGCCTGGGGCTGGATGTGCGTCGGCTCCGGCGGCGGGACGTGGACGACGATCTCATCCTCCGGCGCGACGTTGTAGGAGGCCTTGGGCGCCTCCCCGTTGACCGTAATCTGCTCGGCCTCGATCAGCCGCTGGACGGCCGTGCGCGAGAGATCATCCAGCGCGTCAGCGATGAAGCGGTCCACGCGCTCGCCGCTCTCATCGCCCGTGAGGATAAAGGTCGCGCCGGTCGGCTCGGCCATCACGCGCCCACCTCGCGGCGGCGATCCACCACCACCTCGCCGGCCTTGATGACCATCCCGACGGGGTTGCCGCCAAAGCGATAGCCTAAGTGACGATAGTCGGGCAGCTCCAGCACAAGCAGATCAGCGGCGTAGCCGGGCGTGAGGCTCCCCACGCGCTGCTCGAGGCCCAGCGCCGCCGAGGCGTTCAGCGTAGCGGCGACCAACGCCTGCGCGGGCGTCAGGTGCAGGTAGCGGCAGGCCAGCGCGATGGCAAAGGGCATCGATTCGCACCAGGCGGCGCCGGGGTTGCAGTCCGTCGCCAGTGCTAAGATGCCGCCCGCCGTTAGCAGCTCGCGGGCCGGGGTATAGTCGTGATGACCCAGGCCGAAGGGCGTGCACGGCAAGGAGACCGCCACCGTGTCCGAGGCGCCCAACGCCGCGATCTCTTCCGAGGGTGTGGCGACTAGATGATCCGCCGACGCAGCGCCCAACTCGACCGCCAGGCGCGTCCCGCCGAGCGCTTCGAACTCGTCCACGTGGATTTTGAGCGGGAAGCCCGCCGCCTGCGCCGCTTCCAAGATGCGCCGGCTCTGCGTCAAGTCAAACGCGCCCTGCTCGCAGAAGACATCGCAGAAGGGCGGACGTGACAGGTCGAGCGCCTCGGCGGCCTCAGTGATGGCGGGCAGCATCTCGGAGATGATCAGATCGACGTAGGCATCGGGGCGATCTTGATAAGCGGGCGGCACGGCGTGGGCGCCCAGGAAGGTCGGAACGACCGTCATCGGATGGGAGCGCAGCAGCTCGGCGATGGCCTGCAATTCGCGCACCTCCGCAGCGGTGGCCAGGCCATAGCCGGTCTTGGCCTCGACGGTGGTCGTGCCTAAGCGCAGCATCCGATCCAGGCGCGGGCGCGTCGCATCCACCAGCGCCGCCACAGAAGCGGCGCGCGTGGCGCGCACGGTGGCCATGATCCCGCCGCCGGCGGCCATAATCTCCATGTAACTCGCGCCGGCGACGCGCTGCTCGAACTCCTCGGCGCGGTCGCCCATCCATACAACGTGGGTGTGCGGATCGACGAAGCCGGGGCAGACCACCCGCCCGCTCGCGTCGATCTCGCGATCCGCCTGAGCACGCGCGCGCAGCAACGCGGTCGCGCCCACCGCGACGATCTCGCCCGCCTCGATTAGGACAGCGCCATCCTCGATGATGCCCACGTCGCCCAACGCCGCGCCCCGCTGCGGGCCGCCCTCATGCAGCGGCGCGGTGCACAGCTGCGCCGCCGAGTGGACTAGTAAGGTTCCCTCCATTCGCGTCAACTCCTTCCTTTACCTCAATATCACTCCTACATTGTACACCAACCGCGCCTTGTCACAAAAGCAAAAAGGCCAGGATCAAATCCTGGCCTTGAAGAAGCTCACTGATGCTCGTATGCCCGCGTCACTCTGGCGACGGAATATAAATCCCCACCGAGATGGTCTCGTCTCCGGAGGTGATCAACACCGAGCCGATGATGTTGCCGTTACGGTGCGGCGATGTGACCTCGAATGTGAGGGGGCCGGTTATCGGGCCGCCGCGCACATCCTCCTCGGTCTTCCAGGCGTAGGTGTATTGGCAGTCGCCGCCGTGGCCGATGGCGTAAATGGTCGCCTTCCAGCCCTCCGGTGTGTTATGCCGCTCGTAGTACCATGCCTCGCCCCAGAAGTCGCCGCCTTCACATGGCAGCTCCGATGCTATCTCCGGGATTAATTCCGTCTCGATCTCCGGTGTCGATTCGGCTTCTGCCTCTATGTCCGTCTCTAACGTCGCGGTAGGTTGAGCGGGCTGCGGATCAGATTTGGCGGTCTCGGTCGCCTCAGGCGTCGGCTGGGCGGTGGGTGTTAAGGTGGGCGTATCGGCAGGCGTTGGCGTCACACTCGGCAAGGAGGCCGAGCTTGTCACAGCTGAGGGTATCTCTGGCGGTGATTCCACCTTATTCAGCGCGGCCGAGGTCCGCACAACTGTTGGAACATACGCATCATCAGGGACAACCCACTCGTCATTCGCCACGTCATAGAGCCACACGCCCACATTGTACCGCGCGCCGGTCTCTTTATCGTGACATCGCGCCAGCACCGCAGAAGGCGGCACATCTGGGATCAGCGGCATACCATCCGGCACCCAGTTCGAGCGATTGTAAAAGTAAACGTCGTCCCGCGCCGCGTCAGCCACCCAAATCGGCCCGTGGATGCCCACCGCGCGCACGGCGAAGAAGGCGATCCAACGTTCCTCTTGCGCATAGCGCAGTGCCACAGCGTGCGCATAATCGCGCAAGATCATCGTCGCGAAGTGCTTGGGGCCACGATACATGGTTTGATCCCAGCCGCCGTTGTAGGCCGCGAGCGCATTGAAAATATCGCCATCGCTCTGCTCGACGACGGTGGCCAGGGTGCGCGCGCCCCAAAAGAGATTGGTGCTCGGCTCAAGCAGCGCGGCTTTTTCCGGCCGCCACGAGAACCCGGCCTCCTTGGGCATCACCTGCATCAAGCCAACGGCGCCCACCGGCCCGACGGCGTTTGCGTCGCCGCGCGATTCCATCCACACGAGAGAGGCCAGAAAGTCAGGGTCAAACGCGCGCCGCTCCGCCTCTTGGACGATCAAATCGCCCCACCGTTGCACCTTATAAGACCAATATGGGGATAGCTGCATTTCGTCTTGTGTCTGCCACGGCGCCGACCGAATGGTTGACGCGCCGCTCATTAGCAGACTCAGGGCGATGAACACAGTCACCGCGACATATTTAGATTTCATTTACGAAAGCTCCTCATCAGAATCGATTATGGGCTTCGACAAAGGCCGTTCCAAGAAAATAAGTCTCCAAAAATGAACGGTTTTTTGAGGGAAAAGTATCAGGTTTAGGAGGTTTTAATTTCTGGAACTACCAAAGTGTAACTATAAGCGATTTGGGGGAGTTGTCAACTAGGAGTTGGAGGTTAGAGATTAGATGTTGTAGGTTGGAGGTCGGCGGGGCGACACCATGAAGGGCCAACAAAGCAGCATCACCCCCAACTTCGTTATCCTATGAGGCTCTCCAGGAATTCGCCGGGTGCAATTGTACTATCCCCACCACAACTCATTAACAACGCAGAAAAGGTCTGTGATCCCCACAAACGTATACATCTTCGCTGCTTTTAGGGCCGCTTAGGGGGGTGTCCGGCAAAATCGTTACTGTCACAGAGTATTCGCCACTGCGCCGCGCCGATGGTTGAAACCCTCGGCTGATATCCAAAGTGCGTTAAAACGCACTGGGGTTGCTTTTTTAAGCGGTTTTTCAACCCGTTTCTAACGGGTTTTGTGTATCAGCCTCGAATTCATTCGTAGGCGGGCCAAGCGGCGAAAACTTTAAGACACTAGCCAAAACCCAAAAGACCCTCCTATGAATATGATAAAGCAAGAGTGCAAACTATGCAACTTTTACGCATTCAGGGCAAACGAAGCAGTTCCAAAAGCAACAATTTTTCCGGTCAATTTGCTTCGAATTCCCATTCAGGCGTCAGTAGCTTCCTCCCCGAAGATGGCCTGCGCTTCTTCAAGGTAGGGGGCAATTTCCTCCTCGGCCTTACCCTTCGATAGAAGATAACGCTCCAATAGCCGCGTGGGGGTGAGGGTGTCCGGCTCCAGACCCGCCAGGCGATCTCGGCCGGCGCGCTCGACCTCGCGGTTGATCTGGGAGAAGAAGGCGTCGGCCAGCAGCGGGGAGAGATCCGCGTCGCGCAGATGCGGCTCCTGCTCCGGGGACATCTTCACCACCAGCCGGGCCACCGCATCGGCCAAGAAGCGCGATGCGACAGCCTGCTGCACCGCCGCAAGCGGATCCTCCGCCTCGCGTACATCCACACGGATGGTGATGAAGGGCCGCGCGGGCGCCTCGACATACTCCCAGAAGGTCATCCCGCGCTCGACCTCGACCCAGCAGAAGCCCTTGGGCTGATCGGCCTCGCCAAAATCGACGCGCTCCAGGCTGCCGGCATAGACGATGGGCGGGCTGTTTTCTGGGTTGAGATTTTGATGCTTGTGGATGTGCCCCAGCGCGACGTAATCCCAGACGGAATCCTTGAGCGCGGAGAGCGGCACGGCGACATCTCGCCCGACCATGATGCTGCGCTCCGATCCCCACGTGGCGCTTTCCACGGAGATATGCGCCAGCAAGATCGCCGGGATCTCCGGGTCGATCTCGGCGCTTAGTTGCTCAATGATGCCCACGACAGCCTCAGTCACGGCGCGATCCAAGCTCTCCTGATCCATGCGGCGGTATTGCTCGCGGGTGAGGAGCCGTTGGCGCACCGGATAAGGCAACGTGGCGACTTGAACGGGGCCGCGCGCGGTATCGAGGCGTAACAGCTCCGCCTTCTCGGCGACGGTGACGTAGGGCACAGCCAGCGCGTCAAAGATTTCCACGCTGGACGCGCGCTGCTCCATCACGGGCACGTCGTGGTTGCCCACGAGGAGCACGGTGGGGATTTTAGCCTCGGAGAGGCGACGAATGCGCTGGGCGAACTCGCGCTGGTAGGTGGGCGCCGGCGAGCGATTGCGGAACGCATCCCCGGCGAAGAGCACCGCATCGGCCTGATGCTCCAGCGCATAGTCGATCAGCTCATCCAAGCGATCCAAGAAATCGACGACGCGCCGATTCAGGCCCGTCTCCGCGTCGAGGCTGCCGTAGGTTTCCATGCCGATGTGCAAATCAGCAAAGTGCAAGATGCGAATCGGGCCTTCAGCTATGGTCTCGCTAGATTCTTTAGATTCATTCATTTATCTTCTCGTGCGCCTGATCAAATTTCTCGCGATATGGATGCTCGAGGGTCGCGTCGGGTGCGGCCAGTCCCATCTCGATCATCTTGCGGTTGATAAAGAGGCGATTTTTCAGGTAAACGTAGGCCGCGTCGGGCCGGGAAGATAGCGGTGTACGCAGGGTGACGCGCTTGCCGACGACGTACTCGCGCAGGTAGGCCAGGACCTCGCTCTCCTGTGACTCCGACACGGTGATGCCCAAGAGCGTGATCTCGCGCCCATCGGCCAGACGCAGAACAGCCGGCCCTGATGCCGCCGCCACTTTGTAGAGCTTGCGCTTGCGTCGCTGCCGAGGGCGCTTGGGACGGATGTCGGCGATGGCCGGCGTATAATCGATCGGCGGCAGCGAAGCTGGGCGCTCCAACGAAACGAAGCGCACGTGATCCGCCGCCAATCCCTCAACCTCAGATAGTTTCGCCTCGATGAGTGGGCGAAAATCGGGGTTCAGTTCGTAGCCGACGGCGCGGCGTCCCAGCGCCAGCGCGACCTTAGCGGTCGTGCCGCTGCCCAGGAAGGGATCGAGCACCAGGTCATCGTGGACGGTGTACATACGGATGAGGCGGCGCGGTAGTTCCTCTGGGAAGACGGCGCCGTGCTCGCCCTGGCGCGCGCCGCCGAAGGCCCAATGACCGGAGAAGAAGCTCTTCCATTCGTCCTTGGTCATCGCCGCCGCCTCGCGCACCTCGCGCGGGATGCGACGCTTGCCGCGCTTCTTGAAGAGCAGGATAAACTCGTAATCGATCTCGACGACGCCGTTCGGCGGATGCGGATACGATCCCATAATAACAGCGCCGCCGCTGGTCTCCATCGTCGTGCGCTTCTGCCAGATAATGGCGCCCATATAATCGAAGCCGATCTGCTCGGCCTGGGCGATGATCTCCGCGTGCAGCGGGATCACCTTGTAGCGCCCGAAGCGCTTGGCCCGCGCGAATTGATCGCCGATGTTGACGCAGAGCCGCGCGCCGGGCAGCAGCACGCGATGGCACTCGGCCCAGACGCGATAGAGATCGCCTAGATAAGCGTGCAGCGACTGCCCGTGGCCGATCTGGCCGGGCACGTCGTAGTCCTTGATGGTGTAGTACGGCGGCGAGGTAACCACCAGCGCCACGCTCGCATCGGCCACCTCCGGCATCGCGCGAGCATCCGCCACGTAAATCCGCGCCGCAGTCTCAGTCATAGATTCCATTCGACTTCCTGACTTTTGACTTTCGACATCTCGGCTTTCGACCTATGCCTCCTCAATCGCCATGATCTTGCCGACGCGACGCTCGTGCCGCCCACCCTGGAACTCGGCGGCAAGGAACGCATCCACAATCTCACGCGCCAGGTCGGGGCCGATGACGCGCCCGCCCATCGCCAGCAGATTGGCGTTGTTGTGCTCGCGCGCCATCCGCGCCATGTAGCAATCGGTGCAGAGCGCGGCCCGCGCGCCCTTCACCTTGTTCGCCGCCAGGGAGATGCCGATGCCGGTGCCACAACAGATCACGCCGAGATCGTACTCGCCCGCGACGACGGCCTCCGCCACGGGCCGACCGTAGTCGGGATAATCGACCGAGGTCTCGCCGTCGTGCGCGCCGTAGTCAAAGACATCGTGGCCCAGGGTGATCAGGTGATCTTCGATCTCTTCCTTGAGGGCAAAGCCCCCGTGATCCGCCCCTAAAATGATGCGCATATTTCCTCCTCGAAAAATATTACTCTCAACCCTTGCGAAGGTTAAACGTCCACGCTTTCAATACATTGATATTTACGAATCGAAAGGCATATTCAGCACAAATTATACCGCAACCTTCGCAAGGTTAGGTGAAAGGCAATCTTGGACAAATTCTGCGTGCGCCAACGCCGAGCACATCGTCGCGCAGAAGGTCTGCCACTCGACCAAACGATGAATGCTGCGCTGATAAACTATTCGTCGGAGCGTCTTATAATTGGTGCAAATCACGCGCCGCTGAAGAAACGACTCCGGCAGCTCGCGCTTGGCCTGCACGAACTCGCGCGCGGCGATCAGCTCGTTGAGATGCGCCAACGTCGCCGGATCAATCTCGCCCTCGAAATCATCCTGCGTCAATGGGCGCTTGAGAAGCGTGTGCATCGTACTTTCGCTCTGCTTCGTGACGCCAATTCGGTACGTATCGAACTGCTGCCACCAATAGCGCGCGGCGGTGATGTCCAGCCAAACCATCATCGATTCCAAGAATTTGTTGTGCCCATCCTCCTTCGCGTGGATGCGCTGGGCGACGTCCGGCATATTCCCCACCGGCTGCTTGTAGCTCAAACTCAGCCCCACGAGCGCCTGTTCGTAGCCGGCCTCGTGCATAATTTCGATCTTCATCCGATCAAATATCTCCTGCTATAACCGAGGCAGCACGACACCGCGCTGACCCTGGTATTTGCCCTTCTTATCAGCGTAGGAGATCTCGCAGGGCGCGTCGCCCTCGAAGAAGAGCACCTGGGCGATGCCCTCGTTGGCGTAGATTTTGGCCGGCAGCGGCGTGGTGTTGCTGATCTCGATGGTGATATAGCCGTGCCATCCCGGCTCCAAGGGCGTAAAATTCGTCACGATGCCCGAACGCGCATACGTCGATTTGCCGAGCACGGCGCCCAGCACGTTGCGCGGCATGCGCATGTACTCGAGGCTGCGCGCCAGAGCAAAGGAGTTTGGCGGGATGATGCAGACATCGCCTTGAAAATCGATCAGTGCGCCGGCGTCCAGCGCCTTGGGATCGACCACAGCTAAATCGCCCTTGCCCGGCGTGAAGACCTTGAACTCATCGGCCACGCGGATGTCGTAGCCGTAGGACGAGAGGCCGTAGGAGATCACGCCGTTGCGCTTCTGTCCGGCAAAAAACGGCTCGATCATTTGGTGTTCTAACGCCATTTCACGAATCCAACGATCAGGTTTCAATCCCATAGATTATCCTTTCTTGCGTTGTTCTTACATGCTTTCCGGCGCGTCCATGCCCATGAGATGCAAAACGCGGGCGAGGACGGTTTTTGCAGCGCGGGCCAGCATCAGGCGGGTGCGGGTGAGATCAGCGTCGGCGGGATCGGAGGAGACGATGCGGCAGTTATGGTAGAAGATATGGAAGAGCGCCGCCAGTTCGCGGGCGTAGGCGGTGAGGTGATGCGGCGCGCGATGTTCAGCGGCCACGTCGATGATCTCCGGCAGCGCCAACATCTTGCGGATCAAGTCCAGCTCGCTGGGATGGGTGAGCAGCGCGGGATCGCCGATCACATCGACATCATCAATGTCCCAGCCGCGCTCGGCAGCGTGGCGCAGCACCCCGGCGATGCGCGTGTGCGCGTACTGAACGTAGTAGACGGGGTTGCGCTCGGATGCCTCGACCGCCAGCTCCAGATCGAAGTCCAAGGTCACGTCGGCGGTGCGGGTCAGCATCATAAAGCGGATGGGGTCGGGGCCGACCTCGTCGATCAGCTCGCACAGGGTGACGAATTCGCCGGAGCTTTTGGACATCCGCACCTCTTGATCGCCACGCCGGAGTGTGACCAACTGATAGAGAATCAACTCCACGCGCGCCGGATCTATCCCCAGCGCCTGGGCCGCCGCCTCGACGCGCGGCACATCGCCGTGATGATCGGCGCCCCAGATGTAGATCGCGGTGTCGAAATCGCGGAGAGCCAACTTATCCCACAGGTAGCAGACGTCGGACATCAAATAGGTGGGCCGATCCTCCGGGTTGGAGATAACCTCGGCGGAGCGCACGAGCACGGCGTCCTGGTCGAGATCGGGATGCGAGAACCAGACGGCGCCCTCTTTGTCGACAATGTAACCCTCCTCGCGCAGGCGCGCCATCATCTGCTCGTAGAGCGAGGGATCGCCCCGGTAGAAATCGCGCTCGTGACGCCAGGTATCGAAGTGGATGCGCATCCGCGCCAAATCCTCCTCGACGCCGGCCAACACGCGCTCGATGCCCCACGCTGAGAACTCCCGAATCGCCTGCTCGGGATCCATCTTCACAAAGCGGCGGCCCGATGAATCCACCAACTCCTGGGCCATTGCCGTGATGTACGCGCCGGGATACATTTCCTCTTCATCTTCAAATGGCGGAGGCTCATCTAAGAGCGATAGATAGCGCACATAGATGCTGTAGCCCAACTTACGCGCTTTGGAGCCATGATCGTTGACGTAATACTCGCGCTCGACCGCGTAGCCGGCCGCCGAGAGCACCGCCGCTATTGCATCGCCCAGGACGGCGTTCCGGGCGGAGCCGATGGTCAGCGGGCCGGTGGGATTCGCGCTCACGAACTCCACCTGCACGCGCTCGCCCGCACCGACGTTTAGGTTTCCCCAGGCCTCACCCATCTCTAAAATCACCGGCGCCTGCCGCGCCAACCAGCCCTCATCCAACGTGAAATTGATGAAGCCCGGCGGCGCCACCTCAATCTCGCTAATAAAATCCACGGCGGGGATGTGGGGCGCCACCGCCTTCGCAATTTGGATCGGCGCACAATGCAACACCCGCGCCAGCGCCATACAGACTGGCGAGCCGTAGTCGCCGTGGGCCTCATGCCGGCTGGGCGCTACCGGAATCTCCTCCGGGATCTCAAAAGCGTCCAGATCGCCCGCCGCCTGCGCCGCTTGCAGACCCTCGTGCACCAGATCTGCGATTTCTCGTCGCATAATTTTTGTGTATTTCATCAAATGATTGCTCCTCTAAAAATAAGTTACAAGTTACAAGTTACAAGTTGAAAGTTAAAAGTCCAACGCCAAACGTCCAAAGTCATGTAATCACCGGACAGTTTTATATCTTTATCTCAGCAGATGAAGCAAGATGAAGCAAATGGAGCAGATATAGGGGCACAAAGACTGAATTGCCCTGAGATTCACGGAGTTTTGCACAGAGTTACACAGAGATTCTTTTCTCCGTGCCTCTCTGTGCCTTCTCAGTGACGCTTTGTGTCCCATTCTGCTCAATGATCTACTACATCTAAAGTCGTTAAAGCTCCAGCTCGCTCAAGAAATATGGAAGTTGCTTCTGCCACCAGGGCCAATCGTGGCGGACGTCGTGACCCCAATACTCGACCCGCGCGCCGACCTCCAACCGGCGGAGCACATCCTCCAGCGCGCGCGTCTCTTCGATGTGACTATCCTCCCAGGCCCCCTGCCCCACGCAGATGATGATGTCGCTTTCGCGATAGCGGTCTAGGTACCACGGATCGCGCAAATTGGGCAAGTAGAGCAGCGGAAAATTAAAATAGACGTTGTCATCCACATAATCGCCCACGAAGTACCACGGGCCATAGAGGCCGCTCAGCGAGATGACCCCATCAAAGAGATCGGGATGCTTGAAATAAAAGTTCGCCGCGTGGCACGCGCCCATGCTACACCCGGTAGTCATAAATAGGCGCGCCTCGCCCATCTGATCGTGAACCAAGGGGATGAATTCGTCGATGATGTAGCGCTCATATTGATTGTGCCGACGGCCCTTATCCTCTGGATGCACCCAATCTGGGCCTAACCACGACTCTTGATCGACGCTATCGATGGTATAGAGCTGAATTTTGCCCTGCTCGATGAACCAACGCACCGCCTCCACCATGCCAAAGTCCTCGAATTCGTAGAACTTCCCGCCGCCGCTGGCAAAGACGAGGACGGGCCTCCCCGCGTGCCCGTAGACCTTGAACTCCATATTCCGCTGTAAGTGGTCACTCCACTCTTTGTAATACTCGACGTGCATTTTTCCCTCAAATTCCATCGTATTCAAATCGATGTGGATCACTGCGCCATAATAAAATCAATTGCGGCCTGGAGATCGGCCAACTCCGGGGCGCGCAGGATGTAGGCGTAATCGCCCATCGCGCGCGCGAAGACCGGCGCAATCGGCATGTGATGGACGAGCAACGGGCCGCAGGCTGCGCGGATTTCCGACAAGGTGTGCTGATACTCGAAGCGCCGCTTGCGCCCCACAAAGGCGCAGTGATAGGGACGCCAAGCCTCCGCATCGTAAGAATTAAAGACGACGACGTTGGCCCACTGCTGATAGAGATCGATGTCGTTGGCGTAGTTGATGACATCCAACATCAGGCCGCCGGGCGGACGCATGTTCATCTCCACCGCGATCCAGCGCGGCTCGGCCTCCCCCGCTTGCTCTGGGAAAACGCGGAAGAATTCGATGTGAAAGAAGCGCTCGCGCACATCGAAGGCCCGCACGGCCAACGTGCCCGCGCGCCGGAGGCCGGGCGGAATCTGCCGCAGGGAGCACGCGAAGACGTCCAGATCGTGGTTGACGACGTCCATAATGCTCGGCTGATAGAAGTGCGCCGTGGAGAAGACCATCCGCCCATCCTGATCGGTCAGGCCGTCGAAAGAGTGCAGATCGCCTTCGATAAACTCCTCCAGCACGTAATCGACCAGCGGCTTCTCGGTGAAGAAACGCGCCAATTCCTGATCGCTGGTGATTTTGAAGGTGTCCGCCGCGCCCACGCCCACATCGGGCTTGGCGATGATGGGATAGCCGACCTCCGCCACGAAGTCGCGCGCCTCGGCCAATGTCCGGCAGATGCCGCCCGCCGCCACATCGACGCCGGCCTCGATGAAGACCTGCTTCATCAGCGATTTGCGCTTGATCCCCTCCATCGCGTCGATCTTCAAACCGGGGATGTTGAAATCGGTGCGGAGCCGGGCGTCGGTCTCCAGCCAAGCCTCATTGTGGGATTCCAGGCGGTGCAGTTTGCCGTAGCGATAGGTGAAGTAGGCGCCCGCCCGCAGCACTTGGTCGTAATAATGCAGGCTATCGACGCGAAAATATTCGGTGAGCGCGTCCCGCAGCGCCGGATGGAGATCGTCATAGGGCGCGTCGCCAATCGCCAGCACCGTCGCGCCGATGTTGCGCAGCGCGATGGCGAAATGATAGTAGTTCGGCGGAAAATTCGGTGACAGCAGTACGATATTCATCTTATACCTCGCCTCGTCACGCTTGCACGGCCAAGATCGCCGCGATGGCCTGCTGCAACTCAGCGAGATCGGGCGTGCGCAGCAGATAACCGTGCTCGCCGATGGCGGGCGCCAGCACCGCCGAGATCGGCTCGTGATGGACGATCAAGGACGCATACTCACGCAACACCTCATCGTGAGAGAGACGATAAGCGTGCCGCCATTTGCGCCCGACGTGCGCGCAGTGATAGGGCCGGCCGTACTCCCCATCGAAGCGCCCGTTGACCACCACGTTGGCCCACTGCTGATAAAGATCAATGTCGTTGGCGTAGTTGAACATATCCATCGTCAGGCCGCCGGGCGGGCGCATATTTAGCTCCAGCGCGATCAGACGCTCCTTGGAGCGGAAGAACTCCAGGTGAAAGAAGCGCTCGCGCAGGCCGAACGCGGGGATCACCCGGAAGCCGGCCTCCTTGAGATCGGCGGGAATCTCCCGCAGCGAATAGTAATACATATCCCGCCCTTCATTGACCGTCTCCATGATGCCCTGGCTGAAGTAGTGCGCCGTGTAGAAGACAATCTCGCCCTCCTGATCGGTCAGGCCATCGAAGGAATAGAGATCGCCGACGACGAACGCCTCCATAAAATACTCCACCGGCGGTTTATCAGCGAAGAAGCGCGCCAACTCATCCTGGTTGCGGATTTTGTAGGTGGCCGCCGCCCCCACGCCGACATCGGGCTTGGCCACCACAGGATAGCCGACCTCCTGAACAAATGCTTTGGCCTCCTCGTAGGTGTGCGCCACCTCGCCCGCCGCCACATCCACCCCGGCGGAGCGAAAAATCTCCTTCATCTTCGATTTGGGCTTGATGTGGGCCAGATCGTCGGGCTTCGGCCCGGGGATGTTGAAATCCAGGCGGATGCGGGCGTCCGTCTCCAACCAGAACTCGTTGTGGGATTCAAAGCGATCTAACTTCCCGTAGCGATGTACGAAATAACCGCACGCCCGCCGCAATTGATCATAATCGTGGAGATTATCCACGCGATAATACTCGACCAGCGCATCCCGCAAAGCGGGTTGCAGATCGGGATAGGCGGCGTCGCCAATCCCTAAAATATTGACACCCAGACGGCGTAAAGCGACCGCAAAATTATAAAAGTTCGTCGGAAAATTTGGCGACAACAAGACAATGTTCATCGTTCTCCCCCTCCGAAAATAAGCGTAGGGCGGATTGTACCAATCCGATCTACCAGGCTTTTCCAGATGACAAGCTCCCCCCAGCCCGCGTCGATTTTACAAGCAGAGGGCACAGCATGACGCCCTCCCATGCTGTGCCCTGGACATCAAGGCTTCAAACGGCAATTAAGCGCGGTTCGCGCTCCCGAAGATCTCGATCTTGCGCTCGACGACGGCCTGCATTGCATCCATGGCCGGGCCTAAGATCTTGCGCGGATCGATCTGATCCGGGTTCTCTTCCTGGAACTTCTTCACAGTGGTGGCGAAGGCGTGGCGGATCTCGGTATCGATGTTGATCTTGCAGATACCACCCTTCACCGCCTTGGCGATCTGATGATCGGGGATGCCCGAAGCGCCATGGAGGACCAGCGGCACCGGCACCTTCTCGCGGATCGTATCTAAGCGGTCGAAGTCCAGCTTTGGCTCGCCCTTGTAGAAGCCGTGCGCGTTGCCGATGGCGACGGCCAAGAAGTCGCACTCGGTATCTCGCACGAACCGGACGCACTCATCGGGATCGCTCATCGTCGCCTCGCGCTCGCTCACGACGACGTGCTCCTCCGCCCCGCCGATCTTGCCGATCTCCGCCTCGACGGGAATGCCGATGGCGTGGCACGCCTCGACGACCTTGCGCACCTCGGCGACGTTCTCGTCGTAGGGCAGCTTGGAGGCATCGCGCATAATGGAGGTGAATTCGTTGCGGAGCGCCTTCATCACCGTCTCAAAGTCGGGGCCATGATCCAGATGAATCGCAACCGGCACACTGGCCAAGTTAGCCGCCCGCGCGACGATCATCGGTAAGAATTTGACGCCCGCGTAGCGCAGCGCGCCGGCGGAAAGCTGCACCAAAATCGGCGCTTGCTTGGCCTCGGCCGCGCGTAAGATAGCGTGGGTGATTTCCAAGTTGTTGGTGTTAAACGCCCCCACGGCATAGCCGTTCTTTTGGGCATCCAACAGAAGTTCTTTACTCGTGACTAACATCGTGCCTCCTTTACTTATGCTTGTTGATTAGAGTTGATTAAGATGAAAAAGCAATGTGGTCAGACTCCCACCTTCCAAATCGAGGCCGGCCACAACGCCTTCAATCATACCCACTTTTAGGAAAACCTCAAACGTCAGCGCCGATCCCACCAGACGTAGATCAGGGCATCGACCTCGTGCTCGTAGTACTCCACGACCACGGTGTGGTAGCGCTCGTGCAGATCGACCTCCACGCAGTAGTTCTGAGTCGCGTCCGAGCCGCGCCATTCATCGATAATCAAGTCGCCATCGATATAAAGCCGGACGCCATCATCGGCGCGCGCACAGATGCCGTAGTTATCGTCGTAGAAGTAGACCTCGCGCGTCCACCGCGCGCTGAAGCCATCGGGCAACAGATCGGGCATCGGGGACTCTCGTTTCCACTCGAAGCCCAGGTGCGGATCCCAGCGCGTGGCCGCCGGCTCGCCGCTCAGATCGCGATTGGCGTAATACTCGCCCCACCAAGCGACCGTGGACGCTTCCGATGTCGGCGCCGGCGTCGCCGCGCCATCCCCTGTAGATGTAGGCGCGGGCGTCGACATTGGCGGCGGCGGCGCATCCCCCAAGCGCTTGAAGGTGAACTGCGCCGTGGCATGTCCCATCTCCTCGAAGTAATCGATCACGACAGAATGCTCGCTCGGCGGCAGCGTGACGTCCACCTCGTGCGTCGCGCCCGGCTCGATCTCCCAGGCGTCCAGCACCAGCTCGCCATCGACCCAGATGCGCGCGCCATCGTCGGCCATCATCGAGAAGCGATAGACGCCGCCCCGGAAGTTGATCACGCGCGTCCAGCGCACGGAGAAATGATCCGTATCGAGCCGCGTATCCGGCGATTTATCGCCCCAGTGGAAATTCACCGCGCGATCCGTGCGGACGAACTTCGGCCCGCCACTCAACTCCGTCCCGGCGTAATACGCGCCTTGCCAGCCCGTCGTCGCGCTCGAAGGCGGGGCGGGGTTGGAGGGTCTAGCAGGAGCCGGCGTCGCCGTCGGCTGCGGCGCGGGCGGGCCCGAAGGCGCGCCCGGAATGCGCAACCGCTGCCCCACGTAAATATGATGCATATTGTAAAGCCCATTGGCCTGGGCGATAGCCCACGCAGTCGTGCCATACGCCCGCGCCACGCTGTACAACGTATCCCCCGGCTGGACGACGTAGACGCCGGCAGATGGGGCCGGCGCGCCGCCGGTGGGAATGCGCAATCGCTGCCCTACATAGATGTGGCTGGGGTTCACGATGCCGTTGTGACGCGCCAGCGTCCAGAGATCGACGCCGTACCAGCGGGCGATGCTAAAGAGCGTCTCACCGGCTTGAACGACGTGGATCTTCTCACTGGAGAGACCAGTATCTGCCAGCACGGGGAACACACTCGTCAATAAAAGTGATCCAAGAATGATATAGCCTAAGACCTTCCGCATTGCAGCACCTCCTCTTTTGTGGATTAGGGAAATTTGACGGACGGCGCAGCTTATATCGCGCAGCGCCGCTCAATGATGTGATCTACATAAATGATATATGTGAGTAGGCAAAGGGTCAAGTTGATCTAGGGTTTTTTCGCCTTGAGGTAAAAGCAACGTAACAGTTTAGTCTTACGAGCAACGCTCCAAGCCCTCGTCCCCGAGGGCGTCCGAGCAGATCGAAGGTGCTTTGTAAACGTCCCCGGGGACTGAGAGCTTTTTTTGAAGTTCCGGGAACATCAACTCACGAAACTAAACAGATACAAAGTGACACACCGACTTTTCCCCCATTTTTGGTTAGAACCTCTTGACTTATTTCTTACTTTTGTTATAATATAGTTAGATTTAAACCTAACTTCCTAACAAAGTTAAACTTTGGTGAAGTTCGAGGTATCGAGTGAACAACACAAAAAAGTACAGGAGCATCCTGAAATATACCGTCAGCTCGATCCTAGGCTTACTCTTCTTACTATACATTGAGGCGCAAGCCGTCACGGCGGCTCCCTCCCCTGCTCGCGCCACGCAAGCCGAGCGCCCCCCCGTGGAGAGCACGAAAAAATCCACGGTCTTCTTGCCTCTCGTCAGCCACAACTATAGCGCTTCTCTCACAATGACCACCTCTATTCTGCCCAACGACCCCTACTATGAGGATCAATGGGCATTGGATAAGATCGGAGCGCCCCAGGGTTGGCAGGAGACCAAAGGCGAAAATACCCTGATCGCCATCTTAGATACCGGCGCCGATTTCAGTCACGATGATCTGAGCGCCAAGCTCCGCGATGATCTCGACCGCGACTTCGTGAACGAGACCCACAGTGCTCACGACGACCACGGGCACGGCACGCACGTCACCGGCATCGCCGCCGCCGCCACCAACAATGAGGAGGGTGTCGTCGGGCTGGGTTGGGAGGCCGAGATTTTACCGCTCAAAGTGCTGGATAGTCAAGGCAGAGGCGCGCTCTCCGACGCCGCCCAAGCGATTTATTACGCGACGAATATGGGCGCCGATGTCATCAATATGAGCTTCGCCACCGATCCCAGCTATAACCTCCAGTGCTCAGATGTTCCCATCCTAGTCGAGGCGCTCACCTACGCCTATGAGCACGGCGTCGTGGTGGTCGCGGCGGCCGGCAACGATGGGCAAGACGTCCACAACGTTGTCCCCGCCAACTGCCCCTACCTGCTCGCCGTGGCTGCCACCAAATCCAATGACGAGATCGCCTCTTTTAGCAACCACGGCGCCGAGATCGACGTAGCCGCGCCGGGCGTCAGCATCTACAGCACCTACCACAACAACCGGTACAGCTACAAGAGCGGCACATCGATGGCCGCGCCCTTCGTCAGCGGTCTGGCCGCGCTTCTTCGGGCCAAGTATCCCGATTACTCCCCCGATCACGTGGCCGCCGCGATGCAGGAGACCGCCGTAGATTTAGGCGACGCCGGCTGGGACCCCATCTATGGCGGCGGGCGCATCGACGTCGCCGCCGCCATCCTGAGCGGCGCCGCCATCATCTCCGAAAGCTACCGCTCCCCCGCGCTCCACCCAACGCCCGTCGCGACCCAGACGACCGCCTCCGCACCCGCCACGACGCCCACCGCGAGCCACATCCCCGGCCGTCTGATCATCCACCTAACCGACGCCGCCGCCCGGAAAAGTCTCCACGCTCAACAACACGCCTATCAGATCGAAAGCATCACACCCTTTATCACATCCACAGAGTTCCCAGACTTCACAGAAGAGATCGCCCGCTTAGAGGTGCAGCCGGGGCAAGAGCAGCAGGTAGCGCAGCAGTTGATCGAAAGCGGCATTGCCACCGCCGTCCACTTCGATTACGAGGTCAGCCTATCGACGCCCTAACTTCAGCATCCGGGTCTTTTGGATTTTGCCGGACAATCCCCTAAGCAGCCCTAAAATTGGTGAAGATTTGCGCGTTTGTGGGAATCACAGACCTTTTTTGCGTCGTTACTAGGTTGCGGATGGGGATAGCACGATTGCACCCGGCGAATTCCTGGAGAGCCCAGCATCCATAACAAAACAACGGGGGTAACTGTTCAGTCTTGTGAGGTGCAACGCACTTTTGAGCCTGTCACCAAGCATATACTGCATCAAACATAACTGTTACCGAAATCCAAGTGCGTTGCACCTTCATCTCCTCATAAAGCTAAACAATTACCAACGGGGAACAAGATCGGGAAAAAAGAGACAGCGCCGGCGCTGTAAGAATTGCCGGCGCTGTCTCTATAAACGAGGTGAAGTCTCAAGACTTTCTGATACTTTACAGTTTCTGATAACTTACTTACTTCCACTCCGTGGGAGATACTTACGTTGGTTCCCAGTGAGTTGATTCTTTCGACAACTGACCGCTTACCAGCTTCCTGATACTGCTACCATTCGACTGATTTATGGCTTTGGTTATTTCTAACCTCCACCACTTACCAACTTCGGCTTTTCTTCAGTTATCTTCTCTGTATTTCTCTTCAGCCTTGAGACTTCTTGTTACTCTCATTATAGGGAAGATAAGGTGGCTTGTCAATAGTTTCACAGAATTTCTAATAATTTTCTTAGCGATCCGACTGGTGGGCGGCCAGCCGCGATGTTTCCCCCGCAAGTCGATCCTCTTGCAGCGCCGCGACGAACATCAACGACGAGAGACGATTGACGTAGGCCAGGTTCGCCTCACCAATGTTCGACTCCACCGCCGTCAGCGCTACCAGGCGCCGCTCCGCCCGCCGCACGACGGTCCGCGCAACGTGGCACGCGGCGCCGGCCACAGAATCCCCCGGCAACACAAGGCCCTCCAGCGGCGGCAGATCGCGCTCCAACTGGGCGATCTGCTCCTCCAGCCACGCCACCTCCGCCTCGGAAAGGCCCGCGTACTGCTCGCGCGCCGACGCTTCCGCCGAGAGATGAGACATCAGCCGATAGAGATGCCGCTGCACCACGGGAAGCCGCTGCTTCAGCGCCGGCGCTTGCGCCAGGGAGCGGGCCATCCCAAGCGCGCTGGTCGCCTCGTCCAGCGTTCCAATCGTATCGATCAACAGGTCACTCTTGAGCACCCGCTCCTCCGCGGCCAGCCGCGCCGTATCGCCCCGATCTCCCCGCCCGGTGTAAAATTTCGTCTTGCTCATATCCCCTCCCTTGGGAATTATAAGTGATGAATTGCAAATAGCGAATGATACGGCTCTATTTTAGCAGAATTCGGGGGATTTACCGGACTTCTCCTCTCCAAAATATCCACGCGCTGCATCGGTTACATCTGCTGTATCTGTTTAGTCTTGTGAGGTGCAACGCACTTTTGGGCTATTACCAAGTATATTACTGCATCAAGAGTAACTGTTACCTAAATCCAAGTGCGTTGCACCTTAATATGCTAATTAAACTAAACAGGTACCATCTGCTATATCTGCTCCATCTGCTGATGCTGCTGATTGACATTTACCCCAAAGCTGATAAAATCCCCATAATGTTGACAAAGACAAACACTGCGCTGTGGCATCATACCTTCCAGAACCGACGCCGACCTGGGTGAGCGGTCTTTGGAGGTTGCGCAGCACGCAAAAAGACGCCACATAGCAGCACAGCAAGCTATTTAAGCCCCCCGGTCGACGGGGGGCTTTTTTTGTCAGCAGATACTCAGCAGATGGAAGCAGATGGAAAAATCGCTAGTGTCTTAAAGTTTTCGCCGCTTGGCCCGCCTGCGAATGAATTCGAGGCTGATACACAAAACCCGTTAAAAACGGGTTGAAAAACTGCTCAAAAAAGCAACCCCAGTGCGTTTTAACGCACTTTAGATATCAGACGATGGTTTCAACCATCGGCGCGGCGCAGTGGCGAATACTCTGTGACAGTAACAAAATTCGAAGAAGATAATTCTGCTCGCTGACTCGCCCATTCGTTGATTCGCTTATTCACTTTTCTCAGGAGGAAACTATGATCCGTGAAGATATTCGCATCTCCCTGCCCAGCAAGGGCCGCCTGGCCCAGGACGCCGAGGCGTTCCTGGCGGCGTGCGGCCTGACCATCGATAAGCCGAACCCGCGCCAATATGCCGCGAGCTTCCGCGAGCTGCCCGGCGTGACGGTGCTCTTTCAGCGCCCCACCGATATCGTCGTCAGTGTGCGCGAGGGCAGCGTCGATTTTGGCATCACCGGCTTGGATGTGACCGCCGAGTATGGCGGTGACGCCGACGCGATCCTGGTGCTGCACGAGGCGCTCGGCTTCGGCGGCTGCCGGCTGAGCGTGGCCGTGCCGGAGGCCTGGCGCGACGTCCACACTGTGGGCGATCTCGCCCTTTATGCACGCGGCATGCCACATCCCCTGCGCGTCGCGACGAAGTTCAAGCATCTCACGCGCGCTTTCTTGGAGGAGCGCCTCGACGCGCCCCACACCCTGGTCGAGGCCGAGGGCACGCTGGAGATCGCGCCGGCCATCGGCTACGCCGACTGCATCGTCGATCTCGTCTCCTCCGGGCAGACGCTGCGCGACAATCGCATGCGCCCGCTGAGGGATGGCGTCATCCTGCGCTCGCAGGCCGCGCTCATCGCCAACCGCGCCCGGCTCGCCGCCCGCCCCGATGTGCTCGACGCAGCGCGCCTGCTGCTGGAGTACACCGAGGCGCATCTCCGCGCGCAGGAGCACGTGTTAGTCACCGCGAATATGCGAGGCGAATCGCCCGAGGCCATCGCCGAGCGGATGTTCGCCCAGGCGGTGCTCGGCGGGCTGCAAGGCCCCACCATCGCCCAGGTGATGGCGCCAGGCGGCGCCGCTGACGGCTGGTACGCGGTGCAGATCGTCGTGCGCCGCGCCGACCTCTCGGCGGCCATCGCCGAGCTGCGGGCCATCGGCGGCAGCGGCGTGGTCGTCACGCCCGTGACCTACATCTTCGAGGAGGAGCCGGAGCGCCTCAGCGCGATGTTGGCGGCGGTACAATCAGCAGATGAAGCGGAGGAGAGCAGATAGCTATGTGAGCAGACCAAGGTGCAACGCACTTGAACTGACGGAAAGACAGCCTTTATGCAGTATATGCCTGGTCATAAGCCCAAAAGTGCGTTGCACCTCAGAGCTTTCCACAAATGGATGAGGATGCGGCTGGAAATTTATCATTCGCAA
>CAYXVS010000015.1:0-3837 GCA_964468735.1 uncultured Anaerolineales bacterium
AAATTAAACCGCTGGATGAACGGGGGATGATTTCACCCGATTTCCTATATGAGCCTTGTACCGTTTAGTTCCGTGAGCGGATTTTACAACATTCGAAAAAGCTCTCAGTCCCCGTCTCGGGGACGTTTAAAAAGCAACTTTGATCTGCTCAGATGCCCTCGGGGACGAGGGCTTGGAGCGTTGCTCATAAGACTAAACTATCACAAAAAAATTTTCTGATATGAGGTAACCTATGATCGATTGGAATGCTCCCACGCCCCTCTCCACCGCGACGGTGGTGTTGAATTTGGGCATCGGTTTGATTCTCGCGCTGCTGGTCGGCTGGTACTATGAACACTACGGCCAATCCTTGGCCAATCGCCGCAAGTTGGCGGGATTGTTGCCCGTGTTGACGCTGACCACCGCGCTGGTGATCAGCATCGTCAAGACCTCCCTGGCGCTCTCCTTGGGATTGGTCGGCGCGCTCTCCATCGTCCGCTTCCGCACCGCGATCAAGGAGCCGGAGGAGTTGATCTTCCTCTTCATCGCGATTGCCATCGGCCTGGGGGTGGGGGCGGATCAGCGCTGGGTCACCGTCATCGGCGTGCTGACGACGCTGGCCTATATGATGATCCGCATGACGTTGCAGCAGCGCCCGCCAGAGACGAATCTCTATTTGGATATTCTGCTGCGCGAGGAGGATAAGCAATCGCTCTTCCACGAAGTGAGCGCCTGCCTCCTGCGTCACATCGACGCGATTAACTTCCGGCGCTTGGATAGCCGCGATGGTACGCTCCAATTGACCTACTTCATCGATTGCGGCGATCCGCAAATCCTTGACGCCTTGATCGCCGACCTCAAATCGAACTTCCCCGTGAACGAGGTCAGCTTCTTGCAGCAAGAGCGGCGCTTGGGGGGCTGATTTGCGCATCACGGAGCGAGACCTGCAATCCGAGGCGCGGCCCGGCCCTCGGCGCGCATCCGGTGAATCTGCGGCGCGGCGTCGCTGGTCGGAGCGCCTCGCCGCGCTCCCCTGGGGCGCGGTGTTCACGGCGGGGATGGCGGCGGCGTTTGCGCTGGGGGTTTTGCTCTCCGGCCCCGATGGGCTGGGAGCCGTGCGCGATTTCGTGGCCGTCCTCATCCGCCGCCCGCGCGTGGCCGCCAACTCCCTCTGGCATGCCAGCGATCTCCCCACGCTCTACGTGGATATTGCCTTCGCGGATCATCAGCGCCTGGTGACGCAGCGCAACTACGCCGTCCAGCAGGGCGCGCTGACCGAAGAGCCGCCGTTGGCGCCCGCGACCTTCACCTTGGGCGATGATCGCGTCGAGGTCGAGGTGGGCCTGCCGCCCGATGTGGGCGCCGCCTTCGCGGGCGAGCGGTGGCCGCTCTACGTGGAGTTCCCCGCCGCCGATGCCGCCGGTCGGGCGCTCTGCGCGTGCGAGCGGGCGCTGCTGCTCCCGGCGGATGCGCAATCGCGCCCGCATTGGGGTTTCTTGACCACACTCAAGCGCGAGGGCGGTGCGACCATGCCCTATCGTCTGCTTCGTGTCACCGTGAACGGCAAATCCTGGGGCCTCTTCGCCCTGGCGGGCCTGCCGCCGGACGCGGGCGACGACGCCCACGTCACCTTCGATGCGCGCGATTTCCTGGCGACCTACGCGGCGGCGGGGCGCGCGCTGGCCGATAGCGGCTTCGCCTACGCGCAGGTCGTCGCCTCCGCCGAGGACGCCGACGACCGCGCGCAGGCCGCCGCGCGCATGCAGAAGCTCTATGAGGGCGCGCTCCCGCCCGCCCACGTCCTGGACGCCGATGCCTGGGGCCGTTATCTCGCGCTGACGACGCTCTGGTACGGCGCGCCGACGCGCGATTGGCGGACGCTCTTATGGCGCTATCGGCCGGCGGATGCGCGCTTCGCGCCCGTGGGTGCCGGCTGGATGGGCGCGCCGACCGACTTCCCGCTGCCCGACGCCTTCGCGCGCGATCCCAACATCCAGGCGGCCTACCTGCGCGCCCTGCAAACCTACAGCGATCCCGCCTACTTGGAGCAACTCCAAGCCTCGCTTGCGCCGGAGTTGGACGCGCTCTGCTGGGCGACGAACATCCCCCTGGGCTACCCGCCGCTCCCGTGGGATGACCTGGCCGCGCATCAGGCCCAGATGCGCGCGCTGCTCCATCCCCGGCAGCCCGTGCGCGTGGCCGTGAGCGAATCCGAGGGGATGTTGGTCGTGCGCCTGGGCAACCTCACCGCCTTCCCCTTGGAGGTGACGGGCCTCAACGTGGGCGAAAGCGCCTGGCTGGCCCTGGATCGCGCGGAGATCATCTTTGCGCCCGTCGCCGAGCGCCCGCTGCCCGATCAGCCGTGGATCGCGGCGGCGGATCGCGCCCTGTTGGTTGATGCGCCCGCCGCGCTGGTGCTCCGCGCCCGCGCCGGCGCGACGCCCGCCTATGTCCGGCTCCACGTGCCGTTGGGGCAACTCCCCGAGGCCTTGGGCGAGGTGGAGGCTGTCACGCGCTTCTGGGGCCTGGATGCGGAGTAAGGCGCGATGCGAATGGATCTGAACCGATGAGTTACCGCGTGACCTCGACGCGCTACGAAATCAAACTCCCCTGCGATCCGCCGTACTTCGACGAGATCGAATCCTGGGTGCGCCTGCATCCGGCCCACTGGCGCGTCGCCTATCCCCCGCGCGAGATCAACAACATCTACTTCGATAGCGCGGATTATCAGGGCCTCGACGCCAACTTAGGCGGGATCGCGGAGCGGGCCAAGCTGCGCCTTCGCTGGTACGGCCCCGACAAGACCGCCGTCGCGCCCTATCCCGATCCGGCCGCGACGGGCGTGTGGCATCGGCCCCAGTTGGAGCTAAAGTGCAAGGATGGGATGGCCGGCTGGAAGGAGATCAATCGCTTGGATCGCGACTTCCGGTTAGATCTGACGCGCGTCACGTGGCCGGAGGCGCGCCGCGCGCTGCGGGCTGCGCTCGCGTCCCAGGCGCGCCTCTGGCTGATTACGTACACCTTCCCGGCCCTGATCAACCGCTACCGGCGGGCCTACTACGTCACGCCGGATGAGGTGGTGCGCCTGACCATCGACACGGCCTTGCAGGCCTACGGCCAGCGCTTCTCCGCTCGGCCCAACCTCACCCGCCCGGCCCCCATCGAAGCGCAGGCCGTCATCGAACTCAAGGCCGCCACCACCTCGGAGGGCGCCCGCCGTCTCTCGCGAGCGCTGGCCGACTTCCCCGTGCGCGTCTATCGCTTCTCCAAATACGTCCAGGGCATGTTGGCGGCAATCGATGTATGAGACTGAATTTCGCTCCAAGCCCCCGTCCCGGGGGCGTCGGGGTGGGAAAGTGTGAATGGAGCCGGACGGAGGCCAAATCCGATGCAAAACCCCCGGCGCTGGGCCGTGCATAGCTACGCGATGCTCTGCCTGCTGCTCCCCGTGGCGCTCTTCGCGGCCTGGGGCGGCGTCTACGCCGATGCCGCCTACGCGCACGCCCACGTCCTCCGCGCCGTAGCGCAGCATCATCCGGCGGATATGGTCGGGCGCACGGCCTCGGTCCTTTCGCATCCCCACGTGACCGGCTGGCTGGGCGCGCTCGGCTGGAGCCTGAGTGGCGCAGTGTGGTTTGGCCTGGGCCGCCGGGCGCGATCGCCTCTCTTCGCCGTCGCCGCGCTGGGATTGCTGATCCTCCATCCCCTCCAAGGCCGCGCCCTGGGCTTGATGACGAGCTTGCCCGTCGCTGCCCTCAGCCTCCTCGCCCTGCTCTCCGCCGCCCGCTGTCCCCGCCGTCGCGACCTCCCATCTTCTATGCTCTTACTCCGTCCCCTCCTGATCTTTACCCTCACCTT
>CAYXVS010000015.1:3937-11605 GCA_964468735.1 uncultured Anaerolineales bacterium
ACTTTCGACCTTCGACGTTTGACGTTCCACTTTCTACCCTCCAACTTCCAATCTCCATCCTCCAACTCTGGCTCGCCTGGGCCTTCGCCCGCCTCGTGCCCGATCTGCGCTGGATCGCGCGCCCGCGCCGCACGACGGGCGTCTTCTGGCGCGTGACGGCGATGTTGGCCCTGATCGGCGTGGCCTTTGGCTCCGGCTGGATGCTGGTGCACGACTGGCGCTATCGACCGGCGGCGCGCTTGGCGCTCTACCGCGACCTGAGCGCGTGGGCGCGCGCGAACATCGCGCCCGGCGATGAGATCGCCACGCAGCGACCGGGCGCGGTTGGCTATCTGGCGGAACGGCCCGTCGTGGCGCTGCCGGCCGCCTCGACCCCGGCGGACGTCCCCGCGCTGATCGCGGCGCTGGAGGTAGCGCGGCCCGCCTACTGCCTCGCGCTCGATGGCTCGCCGTGGGACGGCGTGCGCGCGCATCCCTGGTTCCGCGTGCACTACGCGCCGGTGCGCGCGGCGCACTCCCCCTACGATGGCGCATCGCCGCTGACGCTCTATCGATATGCCGCCGCGCCCTTCGACGCGGGCGCGCGCCGCGCCGTGGACGCGGCCTTCGCGGACGCGATTGGGCGCATCGAAATCGTCGCTTTCCAAGCGAGCGCGGATCGCCTGCGCCCCGGCGAACCGCTCCACATCTCGGTGGCGATGCGCGGCCAGACCGCCGCGCCCTTCCGTGCGGTGCTGCGCCTCGTCGCCGTGGCGGATCGGCGCGTCTGGTGGCAGGAGGCGCGGCCCGCGCCCGGCGGCCTCCCGACGGATCTGTGGCCCTCGGCGGCGGAGATCACGGCCCGGTACGAGCTGCTCCCGCCCGACGAACTGCCGCCGGGCCGCTACGCCCTCACGTGGGCCTTCGAGCATCCCGATGGGCGGGCCGTGCCGCTGGTCACCGGCGAGGCGACGCCATCGGGCGCCCTGCATCTGACTGAGTTGGCGTTTGAGACTGAGTAGGAAATTTCACCTTCCGGGAAGCTGTGAGGGGCCTGACGTTATCAGAGAACCTATTTTGAGAAAACGCGCTTGTAGCTTCCCGGAAAGTTGAGAGATGATTTAAAGATGACAAAGATGAATCGTAAATTCGAGCCGCTGATTATGGGTCTGCTGCTCCTAGCTCTGCTCTTGATCGTGACGCAGTGGGTCTACGATGTCTCGCGCCGCCAAGCGCCGGACGGCGGGGAGCAACCGTTGGGCGCGGGCGTCTACTTCCTGCCCGCGCCCGGCGTCTATGATCACGCCGTGCTGGTCGATCTCCGGCCCGTTCACGAGGGGCGCAGCCTCATCTTCACCACCGATGGCTCGCTGCCCACGCTGGCGACGGGCGCCCGCTACACGCGCCCCCTGCGCTTGGCCGCCGACTATCCCGGCGTGACGGTTATCCGCGCCTCCGAGATCGCCCTCTCCGCCCGGGGCCGGTGGGAGGTCGTCGATGACGATCCCCACACCGTCCCCACCGCCTCCTACGCCGTCGGGCTGGAGGGGCGATTGCCGGTTCTCTCGCTAGTCGGCTCGCCCGATGATCTGTGGCACGAACACTGGGGCGTCCTGGCGAATCCCTGGGAGCGGGGCCGGGATTGGGAGTGTCCCGTGCATCTTTCGTTCTATGATCGCGAGGGCACGGGCGGCGAAGAGCTTGGCGAGTTCACGATCGCCGCCGGGCTGCGCGTCCACGATAGCGAGTTGCCGGCGCCGCGTTCGGATGCGGCGGCGACGGAAAAACTGCCGCTGCGCCTCTACTTCCGCAACGATTACGGGCCAGAGCCGCGCTTGACCTATCGCCTCTTCGATGCGCCTGCCTACGAGCGCCTGCTCCTGCTGCCGGGGGATCGCTCCGGGCGCTGGACGCTCCTGCACGAGCAGTTGGTGACGGAGGCGGCGCGCGATCTGGGACTGCGCGTGGCCGAGGGGCGCTACGTGCGGCTCTTCATCAACGGCGCGCCGTGGGGCATCTATCGCCTCACTGAGCGCGTCGACCGCTTCTTCCTGGAGGAGCACTATCAGATTTCGGAGGCCGACGTCGTGCAAGGCGGGCAGGCAATCGAAGGCTCCCCCGAGGCGTGGCGCGATCTGCTGGATTGGCTCGGGGCGCACGATCTGGCCGATCCGGCCAACTACGCGCATCTGACATCGCAGATCAACGTGGCGAACTTCACCGACTACGCCATCCTCCAGCTCTATTTCGGCTTCCCCGGCGGCGATCTCGTCGCAGTGCGGCCCCAGGGCGGGCGCTGGTTCTGGATCTACGGGGGCGGCGGCGCGGCCTCGGTGCGCGCGGGTGGATATGCCAGTCGATTCGCGCATCGGCCAGAGGCGGCGCTGGCGGCGCTGCCCGGCGGCGCGGCGGAGGACGAGTTCGCGCTGCTGCTGCGCGCGCTGCTGGCGAATCCCGCCTACCGGGCCGAGTTTGCGCGGCGCGCCGCCGACGTGCTGAACACGGCGCTGGCCCCGTCGGTGATGCAGAACCGCGTGACGCGCCTGGCCGATCACCTATCCGAGGACATCGCCGCCGAGCTGGCGCGTTGGCCGCTGCCGGCCTCCATTCGGCCCGACGACGGCGATCCGCGCGCGGTGTGGGAGCAGAACGTCGCGGCGCTGCGGCGTAAGTTCGTGCCCCGCCGCCCCGATGTGCTGCGCGAGCGTGTGGCGGATCTGGCCGATTTGATGAATCCCCCCGGCGTGACGACGGTGCGCTTTGAATCCTCGCCGCCGGAGGGCGGGACGATCTACGTCAACGGCATCTCGGCGCGCGCGTTGCCGGCCCAGCGCGGCGTCTACTTCGTGGGCGATGCGCTCTCGCTGATCGCGGCGCCCGCGCCGGGCCAACGTTTGGTCAGATGGGCGGGCGGGGCGCCCTCGGATGTGGGCGCCGGATCAACCAGGACGCTCTCGCTGCCGGTGACCGAGGATGTGCAGTGGGTCGCGGCGGTCTTTGCGCCCATGATCGAAGAAGAGAGCGCAGCGAGTGCAGACCCCTGGCCCGACGATGTGGTGATCAACGAGCTGTGGATCAACGATGACGGCACGCGCTACACGACGGCGGGGCCGTGCTCGTTGCCGGAGGGCGTCAGCCAGAGCGCGGGTTGCCCCATCGAGGGCGATTGGATCGAGTTGTGGGTGCGGCGTCCGGGCGGCGTGGATCTGCGCGGCTGGCGGCTGACCGACAACGACACCAAGGCGGGTCGGGAAGAAGGCTCGCTCATCTTCCCCGATTTAGATGTGCTGGCCGATGTGCCCCACAACACGGTGATTTTGATCGTGGCGACGGAGACGCCGGCGAATGCGGTCGTGTTTGCCGAGGACGACTTAGATCCGCGCGATGGGCGGCTGCGCTTCTATGTGGGCAACGGTGCGTTGGATGCGACCACCGATCCCGGCTTTGGCGTCAGCCCGCGCGAGGATAACGTGGCGTTGCTGGCGCCCGGCCCCAGTAGCGCCTTCGAGGACGACGTGGGCGTGGATTTCGTCGCGGAGGGCAACGCCGTCACGCCCTACAGCTTTGGCGTGTTGGCGGATGGCGTGACCTTCGAGCGGCCGTTCCAGCACTTAGGCGCGGATGACGGCGCGATTTTCACCGGGATGGGGGCGAACGATGACCTGGACGAGTGGGTCGTCGATCCGCCGGCGCACCAGACGGGGGATGAGGCGCGCTTGGATGCGACTAATCTGCTGACGCCGGGGCGCTTGAATCCGCCGCAGCGCTCGTGGGCGCGACAGCTTTCCGCTTGGCTGCGCGCGCGCCCACGCGATTTGATCTTCGTCGGCGCGGCGGGGATCATTGCGGCGGCGGTGATAGGCGCGTGGCTGCTGTGGCGGAGAAGCAACCTTCCCGGAAGCTGAAATGTACTATTCTGGGTAAAGTCGCATACGAATGAACAGGCTTCGTTACCTTGGATTGGCTTTTACAGCTTCCGGGAAGGTCATTATTGGATTGGCACAAAGAGCGCGTCGCTCCCCGCGTGCTCCGTGCAGGGCCAGCGTTCGGTCGTCGCTTGCCAGTAGATGCCGGTGCGCAGCCAGATCTTGTCGTTGCCCTCGATTTCCTCGATTTCCTCGACGGGCGAAAAGCGATGGCGCTGGACGAAGACATCGCCCGTTCGGAGCGTCGGCGCCCAGACCCCCAGGCCATCCGCCGTTCCCAGCGCCTCGCCCGCCGAGGTGATCAGATGCGCCATCACGGAAAAGGGCCGCTGGATCGGCGCGTTGGTCTCGACGCGCCACCACGTCTCGATCTCCAGATCGCTCGCCGTAGGATAAGCGACCGCGCCCAAAAAGGTGATCGCCCGGTCGTCGCTCCGTAAGGTCGGCGCGCTATGTACGCGCTGAGTGGATTGGAAGTCGGCGGGCGCGTGGGTGGCCGCCGCAGCCCAAACAGCGGCGCGGCGCGGTAGTCCCGGCGCCTCCGAGCGTTCGTACAGGACGAAGGCCGGGCGTTGGCGCGTGTGCACAAAGGAGAGCCGCGCCGTCGCCAGATGGCGCGCGATGAAGGCGTTTTGAAGTTCGGGATTGCAGGGCTGATCAAGCAGGCAATCTTCGGGCGGTTGGAAGAACTGGTTGCTCAGCGCGTAGAGGCCATCCCCCGCGCCGGCATTGGGATAAAGCCAGGCTTGCGTGCAGTCGAACCCCACGCTGCGCAGATCCGCGCGGCCCACGCCCTCAATGATGGCCTCGTGATCCAGCGGCGCGGCAGGCTGGCCGCATTGCGCGATCCATCCCAGATCGAAAGGCGGCGCCTCGTAGATCAGCACGCTGTTGTGGAGCGTCGCCGTTGGCTCGCGATGGCGAAACCACTCGTAGGCGTAGGGATCGACGCCGCCGACGCCCTGCAAATGCGAGGCGTTCACCGCGTAGCGTCCCGGCGCCGGGCGGAAGGGCGTCGTCGGCGGGCGGCGGCGCACGTCGGGATGCTCCGCCAGATAGTCATCGAGCGCGTCGGTCGTCTGTCCCCACGCGAGATTAGAATCCACCAGATAGCGATACCCCTCCTCCGAGCCGCCGACCATCTCGTTGAAGTAGGTGAGTTCGTAGGGCGAGATGTGCAGCGTCGCCCCGGCATACCAGATCGCCAGGAGCGCCAGCGCGCCGCGTCGCCAGTGCGTGGACTTGGGGGGATGGGCTTGCCATCGCCACAGCCCACCGCCCACGATGAGATGCAACAGCGGGTGCAGCGGCAGCATGTGCCGGTAGCCGATGTTCATCCCGGTGGCGAGCGCCACCGCGCCGTAGATCGCGGGGAAGAGCAGCAGCAGGGCCAGCGTGGCGCGTTCGCGGCGGCGATGCGCGAGGCTCCAGATCCCCACGAGGCTCCCGATCAACAGGGGGAGCGGGTTTTTGACCGCGAAGGCGAGCGGGAAGTACCACCAGCGGCGGCCATAGTAGCGTTGGCCCAGCGCGAAGATTTTGGATCGATAGGGTGCGAGGTAGAGCGCGCTCCGCCAGTGGGCCGGCGCGGGCACGGGGAGGGCGAACGGCAGCGCTTCGACGCGCCCCCAGGTGAAGCCATACGCGCTCCAGAGGAGCAGAAAGCTGGCGCCGAGCGCGGCGATGATCTGGGGGAAGAGGCTGAACCGCGTGCGCCGTTGCCACGCGGCGCGCAGCATCATCAGCGTGGCGGCGAGGAGCCAGAGCGGGCCGGAGATCTTCGCCAGCATCGTCAGGCCCAGGAGCAGGCCGACGCCCAGGGCCGTGCGCCAGCGTGGGCGCTGCGTCCAGCGCCAAGCGAGCGCTAACGCGGCGGCGCCGAGCGCCACCGTGCCGACGTCCGTCGTGGCCAGCCGCCCGTGCGCCAACAGCGTCGGATCGAAGACCAGCGTGACGAGGGCCAGCGCGCCGGCTGTGGGCGTCCAGAGCGCCGCGCCCCAGCGAAAGACGACCGCGCCGAGGAGCACGGTCAGCAGCACGGTGGGCATCCGCGCGACGAACGCGCTCCGCGCCTCGGGGGCTAGATAAGGGCGGAACGCCTCCGTGAAGGGATCGAAGGCCATCGGCCAGCCCGTTAGGTCGGTGATGGGCAGATCCGGCTCGGCGAGGTAAATCAGGGCGGCCTCCAGGCCCGCGAGCAGGGGCGGATATCCGCGCTGCGCGAGCAGTTCGTGGGCCGCTGTGCCCTGGTGCAACAGCGCATAGCCGCCCGCGATGTACGAAGGCTCATCCGCCGTGAAGGAGAGCGGGCGAATGCCCGCCGTCAGGATGAAGAAGAGGAGAAGGAGCAGGCCGTAGGCCGCGAGGTGCGCGCGTTTGGCCTGGCGGGCCATCAGGGCGCTCCAGGGGATCCGGGGGATCGAAGTTGGATGAAGATGGCGTCGGCGTTGGGCGCGGCGGGATCTGTCACGGGCCAGCGCGCGCCATCGTCCAGGTAGTAGATGCCGGTGCGGAGGAAGAGCGACGCCTCGCGTTCATCTTTATCTTCCAGCGGTTGGCGGATGGGATGGCGTTGGATGAGGAGGTCGCCCGGTTGCCAGAGCGTCGCGGGGATGTCGAAGCCGTCGGCGACCTCGATGACGCTGCCGTCGGCCCGCAGGAGATGGCCCATCGCGGAGATGGGGCGGTCGGGCGGCGCGCCCGTGACCTGCCACCACGTCTCGATCCACTGGCTCTCGCCCGTCGATACGAGTTCGGCCCCTAAGAAAGCGAGCGGGCCGTCCAATTGGATCGGGGCAGAGGTGCGAGGCTTCTGGACCAACGCCGTCGGCGCAGCGCCGGCCTCGGCAAGCCCAACCTCCGTGGCGGGCGGCGCGACCGTCGCTACCTTTGAGGCTGCGTCATAGATCGCGAAGGCTGGCTGGGCGCGATACCCTCGCTGGCGGTAGGTGATCTTTTCCCCTAAATGATGAGCGACGAAGGCCTCAGCGACGGGCGGTGGGCTGAGGTGCAATCGCGCTGCCAGCGGATCGGTTAGGAGCGCGCCGTGGAGCACGTAGCGGCCCGGCGTCGCGCCGCCGTCGGGGATCACCCAACTCCGCGTGCAATCGAAATCCACGCGACGGATATCTTCCCGCCCGAAGCCCGCCGTCAGCGCGGCGTCGTCCAGCGGCGCGGTCGGCGTGATGCACTGCGCCGCCCACGTCACCGCGCTCTCCTCCGGCGCGACGTGGTAGTAGTGCAGCGCGTGGGCGATCTGCGCGTCGGGCGCGCGCCACCGGAACCAATCGTACATCTCCGGGTCGGCCAACGGGATGCCATCCAGCGGCGTCGCGCTGATGGCGTAATCGCCGGGCGGGGGCGCGAATCGCGCGGGAAAGATCGCGGGCGTGTCGCCGCGCAGGGGCGTGAGCGGGGTGTGGCGCACGCCGTAGCGCGCGGGATCGTAGAAGATGAAGGCGGAGAGGCGCACGGAAGCGATGCCGTGGGCGTCTTGAAATCGGGCCAGCGCCTGATACCCCTGCCCCCAATCGGTGTTGGAATCGGCCAGATACCGCCAGCCCTCATCCGGCCCGCCCGCGATGGCGTTGAAGAAGCTCAGCGGATAGGGCGCGATGCGGAGGGCGCCCGTGATCTGCCAGAGGAGGAGAAGGGAGAGCGTGAGACGGGTTGCGTATTGCGTATTTCGTATTGCGTAAAACGTGGGAGTTTCACCGTTTTGCTGTTTTGTTGCTTTGCCACTTTGTTTATTTGTTGCTTTGCC
>CAYXVS010000015.1:11705-25417 GCA_964468735.1 uncultured Anaerolineales bacterium
TTTCACCGTTTTGCTGTTTTGTTGCTTTGCCACTTTGTTTATTTGTTGCTTTGCCGCTTTGTTGCTTTGTCAGCCGTCCGAGGCCGAGGTAGAGGAGAGGGAGCAGGGGCAGCAGGTGGCGGTAGCCGATGTTTAGCGAGCTGAGGAGCGAGGTTGCGACGTAGACGAGCGCGAAGAGGGCGGGCGCGAGGCCGTGGCCGAAGGGGCGGCGCTGCGCGAGTTTGTGCAGCAGCGCGAGGAGGGCCAGGATCAGGGCGGGGAGCGGGGTTTTGAGCAGGAAGGCGACGGGGAAGTAGTACCACCAGCCGTGGGTGCTGTTTTGACCCAGCAGGTAGGCTTGATGGCCGCCGCTGCTGTGGCCCAGCAGGCGCAGGATGGGAATCGCGTGGGCGGCGGCGGGCACGGGGAAGGGGACGCCCGGCGCCGGTACTTCGCTGATCTGGAAGCCGTAGACGGCCCAGAAGGTCGCGCCGGTGATGGCAAGGACGAGCAGGCCACGGTGGAAGAGTCGCGCGCGCGCCGCGCGCGTCGGGGCGCGCCAGAGATGCCAGAGCGCGGCCAGGCCGAGCGCTGGCCCTAACAGGAGCGCCGTTAGCTTGGTGGCGAGCGTCAGGCCTAACGTCATGCCCGTCAGCAGCGTGTGGGTTCGCGTGGGGCGGCGCAGGAAGCGCTGCGCGATGAAGAGGCTGAGGACGATGAAGGTCGTCGCGCCGAGATCCGTGCCCGCGATGGCCCCATGCGCGATCAGGTTGGGATCGAAGGCGGCGAGGGTCACGGCCAACGCGCCGCCGCGCCATCCCCAGAGATCGCACCCCCAGCGCGCGAGGATGGCCAGCAGGAGCACGCCCAGCAGCGCCTCCATCAGCCGCGCGGGCAGGAGCCAGCGGGCGGTCGGCGTGTGGGGATAGAGCAACTGCTGCGCCATCTGGAGCAGCGGCAGGCTCTCCGTCATATCCGCTTGCGCGACGGCCTCCCAGGCGGGGAGCGTGGTCGGGTCGGGCAGGGAGCGCAGCGGCAGGAGCGGCAGCGCGATCCAGAATTTGACCAGGGGCGGATGTTCCTCCACCAGGCGATAGTCGCCCGTGCGCAGGATGGTGTAACCGCTGGCGATGTGCAGGCCCTCGTCGATGGTGAGGGAGTTCGCGCGGGCGCTCCACGCCGTCAGCAGGAAGTACATCAGCAGGGGGAGCAGCCACAGCCAGCGGGCGGTTCGCGGTGATTTCATTTGGAATGCCTCCTCGTTGGTATTATACCATCCTTGTGGTGAGAGACTTGCCGGCTCGAAGTCACGCCATTTCGATTTGTCTCTCGTCCGCTCGCCCGTATAATACAATTACACTTATTTCTCCGCAACAGGAGGTCACGATGTCCATTGGAGATTTCGATATGCTGCATCGACCTAAGCGCGACTACGAGTATATCACCGCGCATGACTTGGATCGCGCTTGGCTCAACTTCGAGTTGGATTTGCCACTCTGCCCCGGCCCAGCGGGTGAACCCAATCCTTTCTACGTGGATCGTCCCGGCAATCCGGTAGGTCAATTGGAGGATGCACTGCTAGCGCCGTTCTGGTCACCGCCGAAGTTTTTCTTCTCCGGTCATCGCGGTTGCGGAAAATCGACCGAGTTGCTGCGCTTGGCTGCCAATCCGCAAATCAGGGCGAAGTATTGGCCGGTGCATTTCTCCATTCGCGATATGGCTGACATTTATGATCTTGACTTTCGCGACGTACTTTTAGCTATCGGCACGCAGATGTATCAGGATTATCGGGATAAGGGCGGCCGATTGCCGCAGCAATTGCTCAAGGAGTTGGATGCGTGGCGCGGCAAAATCGAGACGGAGGTGCAGATAATTGAACAAGGGCGTGTTTCTGATTTGGAACTGGAGGCTGGTCTAGATGCGTTCTTTGGCAATGCGGGGCTGAAGATGAAACTGGAACCGGCCACGCGCCAAACCCTGCGTCAGGTCTTCGAGCGCAATATCACCGAACTGATTGGGATTATTAATCTGGTGGCTACGACGATCCAATCGCAGGAAGAGCGCTTGCCTCTGATCCTGATTGATGATCTGGATAAACCTGATCTGGAGAGCGCGCGCGAAATCTTTCATGGACGTCGGGAAGTGATGTTGCAACCAACCTGTGCTATTGTCTACACGGTTTCCAGTGCGCTCTTTTACAGCCAAGGGTTCGATGCTATTCGTGACCGGGCTGTTTTCTTGCCCAACGTTAAACTTCATCCGCACCGCGATGATACGGCGCGCGACCGTGAGGGCTACAATACGTTGCGCCTCTTCGTTTACAAGCGATTGGCCCGCGATTTGATCACTGAGGAAGCACTGAATGCGGCGATCAGTCATAGCGGCGGCGTTTTTCGCGAGCTGGTGCGCATCGTGCGCACGGCCATCAGCCGCGCTCGCCGCCGTGATACGGCGAAGGATCGTCGGATTGAGATCCAGGATGTGCGCTGGGCCGTCACCGAAATCCGCAATGAATACCGTCGCATCTTGGATCAAGAGGATCTGGACTTCCTGCGCGACGTGCATCAGCATCAAAAGATGGTCAATCATGGGCGATTACGCCCGCTGCTACAACTGCTGGCGCTGCTGGAATATCGGAACGCCGAGAACTGGTGCGATGTACACCCGGCGATTATTGATCTGCTGGACGAGAGCAGCGTATGACGCAGGCGGTGTTGGAGCCATTTGCGGATCGCGTGACGGCGCTCTGGAATGAGTTGGAGTTGGCGATTCGCTGGGATCGGCCTGCGATTTTGCTGGCCGTCTATCGCTCCGAGCTGGTACGGGCTGAAGTGGAGGCTACGCTGCGCGCGCGACTTCGAGAGTTAGGCCATCAGGCCATTGACTATCGCGTCACCGGCCCTGAAGAGGCTGATATTCCCCGGGCATTGATCGAGCATCCTGAACGTGAAGATGCCGTTTTCTTCGTTTCGGGTTTGCGCGCCGATGGCGCCGATGGAGCACGCGCCTATCGCGCCCTCAACATCCGTCGTGAATACTTCACTATGTATCGGTTACGCTGTATTTTCTGGCTTACCGAGATGGAGGCGCACGACTTGCCGCGCGCCGCCCCCGATTTTTGGGCGATTCGTCATCGCGCGCTGGAATTTGTGGAATCGCCGGATCTGGAGAAGCATTTACCTCTGGCTCGTGCTCTAGCGTGGCATGGATTATCGAATGATCAGGATTTGAGTGAAGACACGGATGCCAAAATAGCATTGCGTGAGGCGCTGTTATCTGATCTACCAGAGGGTGAAGAGAGCGCCGCTGCTTGTGCTGAACTTCACTATACTTTGGGGGGATTATATCGGGCCAAAGGTGCGTATGATAAGGCGGCCCAACGTTTGCGGGAAGCTTTGAGGATTTATGAGGCCTTGGGGGATATGCTTCATCAAAGTAGATGTTGGTATGAATTGGGTTGTGTTTATGCTGACTTAGGCCGTATGGAAGAAGCCATTGAAGTTTATAAACGAGCTATCCATCTGGATGATAGGTTTGTGTTTCCTTGGAATAATCTGGGAAATATCTACAAAGCTCAAGGCCGTATGGAAAAGGCTATTGAGGCTTACGAGCGAGCCATTACATTAGATCCGAGTTATAAAATTCCCTGGTACAATTTAGGTAATGTTTATGCTGCTCAAAAGCAATTAGAAAAGGCTATCGAGGCTTATCAACAGGCAATTAAATTGGATGCAACCTATGCTCATCCCTGGAATGGCTTGGGAAATGTCTATATCGATCAAGGTCGTGTAAAAGATGCTATTACAGCTTATAGTCGAGCTACTTTATTAGCAGGTCGCTTGGGATATTATCAGCCTTTTGTTAATTTAGGTGTTCTTCACTATCGCCAGGGGGAAATTGAGGCCGGGCACGCAGGTTTTCGGGAAGCGCTCCGCCGTTGCACCGGTAATAATGCGGATGACCGGCTGGTGCGCGCTTGGCTACAGGCTGTCATCGAAGAATCAAAGTCCCTGGGGGTCTTAGCGTCAGCGGTCGCGGAAGCCTCTCCTGCACTTTTGGAGGATCTGCGCGGATTAACCCATCTTCTATCTGCCGCCCCAAACCCGCCGCCTAACATAGAGAGTGTGCGAGAAACGCTTTCGGCGTAGGGGAATACTTCAACGCATAACGGCCCGGCGATCTCTGCCGGGCCGTCGTCATTGTACCCCTGCCGCGACTCGAACGCGGGCCACCGGCTTCGGAGGCCGGTGCTCTATCCATCTGAGCTACAGGGGCCTACAACGCTTCCATTCTACCACAAAGAGGGCGGTACGCAACCTTTTTCGTTCCCAAGCTCTAGATAGTCCTCGAAGATGCAGTTTTGGCACCTTCTTCTTGTTTGTTTCTTCATCAACTTAAGCCAAAACTGCCAAGGTGGGTTTCACGATGCTTCAAAAGCGGTTTTCCATCGTCGTACAACAGACTTGTGAACCATAACGGCCCTCGCTGCCCAAAAAGTGAAACCCACCCGGATTGTCACGAGGCTTGCTCGCGGTATAATGGGAACTTGAAGCAAAACGATCGGAAAAATTGCTCTCGTTATGCGGGGGAGGAGGCACAAGGGTGCGGAAATGTATGCGGTGGATGGGCGTGGTGGCTATGATGAGCCTATGGCTGTTGGCCGGGTGTCTGGGCACCTCATCCGGTTTCACGGACGATTTCTCCGATCCCGCCAGTGGATGGGGCGCCGCGTCGCACGAGACCTACGTGCGCGGCTATCAGCAGGGCCAGTATTTGATCCAGATCGATGTTCCCAGTTGGTTCGTCTGGACGACCGCCGGGCGCGCCTACCGCGATGCGGCGGTCGAGGTGGTGACGCGCTCGGAGGAATCGACCGATAACAACTACGGCGTCCTCTGCCGCTATCAGGACGAGAACAACTTCTATTACTTCGCCATCAGCGCCGATGGCTACTACGCCATCTTCCGGCGGGTCGAGGGCGAGGAACTGACGCCGCTCACCGGCCAGGCGATGTTGCGCGCGCCCGCGATTCACACCGACGGCACGGAGAATCGCCTGCTGGCCGTCTGTGAGGAGGAGCAGTTGACGATGTACGTCAATGGCGAGCAGGTGGCGCAGGTGCAGGATGATGCCTTGGAGCGCGGCGATGTGGGCATGGCGGCGGGCACGTTAGCCGAGGGCAGCACGATTGTGTGGTTCGATAATTTGGATGTTCGGAAGCCTTGAGATGTGGCGAACCTTGCGAAGGTTTCGCTGTGGTTTTTGAAGCCAGACCTCATTATGCTTGTTGAGAATTATGTCGCTATCAATATCCCGGCAGAACCTTCGCAAGGGTTTCATAAGAGAGGTACACCAATGCGCAGAATGCGGTGGCAACATGTGGCGCTGATGCTTTGGGCGGTCTTGATGCTGGCGGCGTGTGGAGCGGTCGAGAAGGAGCCGTGGACCGATACCTTCGATGATGAGGAGCGCTGGGAGCTTAGCTCCGATGCCGTCGCTGAGGTCACGATGACCGAAGGGCAGTTGCAGATTCACATCCTGCTGCCGGGGCAGGTGGCGTGGGCGTCCGCCGGGCGGAGCTTTGGGGATGCGCGCGTCGCGGTGGACGCGACGCAGGTGGCCGGGCCGATGGACAACGAGTACGGCGTGCTGCTGCGGATGCAGGAGGACGAGGCGTTCTACGCCTTCTCCATCAGCGGCGATGGCTACGTCCGCGTGGCCCGCTATCAAGATGAGGAATGGACGGTGCTGGGCAGCGATTGGACGCCGAGCGAGGCCGTCCATCAGGGGGAGGCGACGAATCATCTGGAGATTGAAGCGCGAGGCGCTAATTTCACCTTCTCCGTGAACGACGAGCAGGTCGCCCAGGTCGAGGATGACGCGCTCCGGCGCGGAGACGTGGGTCTCTACGCGGGCGCTTTCGGCGAGGGCGGCGTCGTCATTGCCTTTGACGATTTGACGGTGACGCCGCTGCCGTGATATGGTGCGAGAATTGAGAATTAAAAATTGAGATGATGAAAAGCGGAATGAAAAGGAGATGAGATGAGTCATATATCTGATAGACAAGAAAGGCGTGGTTATCCGTGGGCCAAAGCCCTGATGATCATCGTGCTCTATGGTGCGTTGTTGGTCTTCCTCTGGCACTTCCCGATCCCGGCGGCGGCGACCTTTTTCAGGAATTTGATGCGCGGTTTTCTCTACATTTTCGCTGGGTTGGGATTGGTCTTGATTACCTTCCTGGTGCTCCTCTTCTTCCCATTTCCGTCCGTGCCAGAAGCCTGGATGGAAGGCATGGAGGAAGGCATGGGCGAGTGGGACGAGGACGAATATGACGAATATGGGGAATGGGATGAGGAGTTCCCGATCCCAGATGTGGACATAACTTCGATGCTTGCGCGCACGTTAAAGCTCAGTAATTATCGCTTGGCTGACCACGAAAATATCATCTGGGAGATTTTGGACGAGGTGATGATAACGTCGGATGCGATGGCGTTTGTGGCCTTCGATCCCATGCCGGGCGTGATTACGGTGACGGATTTGGACCCCGAGGAAACCAATGAGGTGGTTGGCGAGATTCGCGACCGGCTGACGGATGCCGGCTTTAAGGTGCGCACGCCGCGCTGATGTTGGTCTATTTGGAATCGCTGGGCTGCCGTTTGAACGCGGCAGAGATTGAGACGTTAGCCCGCCACTTCGCTGGGGCGGGTTGTTCTGTGGTGGAGGCGCCCGAAGCGGCCGATGTGATCGTCTTCAACTCGTGCGCGGTCACGGTGGCGGCCGCGCGCAAGACCCGCCAGCGGCTGCGCCAATTCCACCGGCAGAATCCGCGCGCGCGCATCGCGGTGACGGGCTGCTGGGCCACTGAGGATGTGGCCCGCGCCGGGGCCTTCGACGGCGTCGCATGGGTGGCGCCCAACGAGGAGAAATATCGCCTGCCCGCGCGCGTGATGGGCGCGCAGACGTCGCTTGAGGAACCGCTGCCCTGGTCGCCTGGTCGCTGGGGACACACGCGCGCCTTCTTGGCCGTGCAGGACGGCTGCGATCACGCCTGCACCTACTGCGTCACGCGCCTGCTGCGCGGCCCGGCGCGCAGTCGCCCGCCCGCCGAGGTCGTGGCCGAGGCGCGGGAGATGCTTGCGCACGGCGCGCGGGAGATCGTGCTCACCGGCGTGAGCCTGGGCGCCTACGGGCAGGATTTGCAGGATTTAGATGAAACTTATAGCCTATCGTACCTCGCGGCCTCGATCTTGGATGAGATGGCCCACGTCGAGCCGCAGCCGGGCGCCGAGCGGCCTCGCCTGCGACTTTCTTCCGTCGAGCCGTGGGACGTGGACGCGCGCCTGCTCCAACTGCTGGCGCATCCCCGCTTCTGTCGCCAACTTCACCTGCCGCTCCAATCCGGCGCCGACGCGACGCTGAAGCGGATGGGGCGGCGGATCACGACGGCGGAGTTCGCGGCGTTGGCCGAGCAGGCGCGGGCTATCGCGCCGGATGTGGCGCTCACCACGGACGTGATCGTGGGCTTCCCCGGCGAGAGCGCGGCGGAGTTCGAGGCGAGCTTGGCTTTTGTGGGGCGGATGGCCTTCAGCCGCCTGCACGTCTTCCCCTACTCGGAGCGGGCGGGGACGGCGGCGATTAAGTTGCCGGATGCGGTATCGCCGCGCGTGCGGAAGAGGCGCGCCGCTCGAATGCGCGCCCTGGGCCAGCGAATGGCCGCCGCCTATCGCGAGCGCTTCATCGGCGCGACCCTGACCGTCCTTTGGGAGCGGCAGGACGCGCGCGGGCGCTGGCGCGGCTGGACGGACACCTACATCGCGGTGGTCACATCCACGGCGGTCGATCTCTATAATCGCATCACGCCGACGAAGCTGATGGGAGAATCGGGCCGCGCGATGCGGGGCGAGGTGGCAGCCGCATGAGTCGGGCGTCCCGCGTGCGATATTGGCTGCTGGTGGGCATCTTGCTCGTCGCGGCGGCGTTGCGCTTCGGCGCGCTGACGGACGCGCCCCCCGGCGTGGCGCACGACGAGGTCGCCGAGGTATTGATCGCGGAATCGATCTTGGACGGGCGCCACGCCCTCTTTTTTCGTGAGGCTTACGGGCAGGAGCCGCTCTTCCTCTACTTGGTGGCCGGCGCGCTGGTCGCCTTCGGGCGGAACGTGTTAGCGCTGCACTTCATCGCTGCCTCCGTGGGCCTGCTGACGGTCGCAGCCGGCGCGCGGCTGGCGCGGCGCCTCTTCGGCCCGTGGGAGGCGATCATCGCGGCGGCGGGCCTGGCGGGGATGTTGTGGCCCGTCTTCTGGAGCCGGGTGGGCCTGCGTGGAATGACGCTGCCGCTGCTGATGTGCTTAGGTGCGGACGCGATGTGGCGCGCGCTGCGGGGCTGTCACCACTCGCGACGTCACGCGCTGCTGGCCGGTCTCTGGTGGGGTCTCGCCGCCTACACCTACTCGGCCTCGCGCGGCCTGCCCCTCCTCCTGGGCGGCTACCTCGCCTACGCGGCGCTGGCCGCGCGCTTGTGGCTGCGCGGCCGGTGGCGCGTGCGCAGCCGCTGGCGCGAATGGATGATCCTCCTCGGCGTCGCCGCGCTCGTCGCGACGCCGCTCGTACTCTACCTCCACCAAAACCCCGCTCTCCAATTCCGCGTGGCGGAGGTCAACGCGCCCTTGACCGCGCTCCGCCAGGGCGATCCCGGCCCGGTGCTGGAGAACGTCCCGCGCATTTTGGGCATGTTCTCTGTGCGAGGCGACGCGACCGAGCGCAACAACTTCCCCGGCCGTCCCGTCTTCCCGGAGCCGGTGTGGGCGCTGGCGTTCTACATAGGGTTGGGCGTGGCGCTGTGGCGGTGGCGCACGCCGCAGTACGCCTTGGTCTTACTTTGGCTGATCGTGATGCTCACGCCATCGCTGGTCACCATCGAGGCGCCGAACTTCGTGCGGACGTTGGGCGCGTTGCCGCCCGTGATGATCCTGCCCGGCATCGGCGTGGCCTGGTGTCGAGAGCGGTTGGCGCGCTGGACGGAAGGCAATCGAAGCGGGCCGCGCGTGGTGGCGGCGGTGATGGCCGTGGCCTTCGTCGCGAACGTGGGCCTCACCGCGCGCGACTACTTCGTCCGCTGGCCGCAGATCCCGGAGGTGGGCTTCGTCTGGCAGCGCGATTTCGTGGCGGTGGCGGATTGGCTGGACGCGCATTCTGAGATCGAGGCCGTGACGGTGGCCGGGCTTTCCAATGCGACGATGGACGCGCCGAGCCTCGATCTGCTGCTGCAACGCGAGGACGCGGCCATCCGCTGGGTGGACACGGGCAGTCCCCTGAGCGCGGGCGGCGCGTTAGTCGTCCCAGCGGCGGGCGGACGTCTAATCGTGCCCGATGTGGCGCCGCTGGACGCGACCTTGGCCGCGCACCTGGCGGATCGCGGCGCGAGCAAGCGACAACACGCGCGTTTCGCCGCGTTCGAGTTGCCGCCGCCCGTTCCGGCGGCGACGATGATTTCGTGGGAGAATCTCGCCTTCGAGAAACTGACGCCGATCACTTCGTCGTGGCGGGCCGGCGAGCGGGTCACGCTGCTTTCGCATTGGCGGGCCGTCTCCGGGGCGCATCCGCCGACGAAGATCTTTCTCCATTTGGTCGATGCCGCCGGGCAGATCCGCGCGCAACACGATGGACTGGATGCGCCCGCTCGGTTCTGGCGGGCCGGCGATCAGATCGTGCAGCGTCACACGCTGGTGCTGCCCGCCGCGTCGCCGCCTGGCGAGTATGCTCTGCGCATCGGCCTATACGATCCGGCGACGCTGGTGCCCTATCCGACGCATGATGGGCGCGACTACATCACGACGACGGTGGAGGTGCTCGCGCCATGATTAGCTATCTAACATCGATTTCACCGTGCTGGCGGCGGCGCTGGATCGCCCTGGCGCTGCTGTGGTTCGCCTTCGGCTGCCTGATCTACAACGCGGCGGCGCAATCGCCGACGATGGATGAGCAGAATCACCTGGCGCGCGGCGCGGCGCTGCTCCACACCGGTGATCCCCGTCTCAGCATCGAACATCCGCCGCTGATCAACGTGTGGGCGTCGCTGCCGCTCTTGCTGCTGCCGGAGGGCGTCCATCTGCCGCTGGAGGATTGGTCGTGGGAGCAGGCCGAGTGGTATCGCTTTGCCGGCCTCTTTATGTGGGAGGCCAACGCCGACGCCGATCTGATGGTCTTCCTGGCGCGCTTCCCCATCATCGCGCTGACGGTGTGGCTGGCGGCGCTGGTCGGGCGCTGGGCGCGCGAGCTGTGGGGCGCGCCGGCGGGCGTGCTGGCGATGGCGTTGGTTGCGTTCAGCCCTAACCTCTTGGCCCACGGCAGCCTGGTGACGACCGATCTGGGCGTCACGTTCACGGTGACGCTGGCGGCGTACGCGGTGTGGCGATTGGCGCGCGAATTCTCGTGGCCTGGGCTGGCCCTCGCGGGCCTGGCGATGGGCGCGATGTTGGCCAGTAAAACATCGGCGCCGCTTTTCTGGGGCGTGTTGGGGCTGCTGTACACCCTCGCGGCCCTGCGCGAAGCTGGGGCGAACCCCCGTTGGCGCGCCTTTTTCGCGCACGTGGGCCACTACGCGCTCCTCACCGGGATCGCGCTGGTGGTGCTGTGGGCCAGCTACGCCTTCGGGATGGCGCCCGTCGTCGAGGGCGGGCCGTCGCTGCCGCTGGGCACCTACGGGCGCGGCCTCTTAGCCGTGCTCCAGAACGTCCAGGGTGAGCGCACTGCCTATCTCCTCGGCGAGACGCGCTTGGGCGGCTGGCCGCTCTATTTCCCCATCACCTACGCGGTGAAAACCCCGTTGGCCGTTTTCTTCTTGTTGGGATGGGCGGCCTTCTTGGCTGCGCGGCAGCGGCGCGGGTGGCGGACGCTCTTCTTGAGCTTGCCGGTGGCGGGCTATTGGCTCGTCGCGCTGCGCAGCGATCTCAACCTGGGCTTCCGGCATCTGCTGCCCACGCTGCCCCTGTTGGATGTGTGGATGGCGCAGATCGCGGCGGAGCTATCGCGGGCGCGGTGGCCCGCGCGGCGCGCCTTAATCTCGCGCGGGCTGCTGGCGCTCCTGGTGGCGTGGTTGGCCGTCGATGTCGTGGGGATCGCGCCGCACTTCTTAGCCTACTTCAATCCCGTGGGCGGCGGCCCGGAGCGCGGCTGGCGGATCGTGGCGGATTCCAACATCGATTGGGGCCAGGATCTCAAGTATCTGCGCGATTATTTGGCAGATCGGGGGAGGTTGGGCGCGCAAGCCGAGGACGCGGACGAGATCAAGCTGAGTTGGTTCGGCACGGCTCGCCCGGAGGTCTACGGCATCGCGTATGAGCCGCTGCCCGGCTTGCCCTATCACTACGATCTGTGGTTCACGGAGCCGATCTTCGATCCCGCGCAGCCGGCGCCGGGCACCTACATCATCAGCGTCTCCAATCTGGTGGAGCTGCCGCTGGTCGATAAGCGCTTCTTCGCCTGGTTTCGCGCCCGCGAGCCGGATGTGCGTATTGGCTATTCGATCTACATTTATTATGTGGGCGAGAATCGATAATTATGAAGAAATGTAACAGACTTATATGGTGGGGAGGCGTTGGAGGGGTGTGCGTATTACATATCCTCCTCTTGCTGCTGAATTTCGCGCGTGTTCCTGTTACGCATGGTTATGATTGGGCGGGGCATTTAACCTACCTCTATTATGTGGCAGAAAATTGGCAGACCCCGCCAGCAAGTGTTAGTCCAGAATTTTTTAATCCACTCGTGTATTATTTTGGTGTGGCTGCTTTTCATTATGTAACAGGGATAGAACTAGGGCAAGCTGGTCAGGTCTTCAATTTACTGTTGGCTTTTATGACACTTGGCTTGTTGGTAGGGCTTTGTCATAGTGTATGGCGGGAACAAATCTGGCCGATCTTATGGTGGATAGGGTTTTATGTTTGCAATCCCACAGTTTATCGTGCTTTTGGGATGGTACGTCCCGAGGCTATGCTAATCCCGCTATTTGTTATATCGGGGTGGCTTGTTATAGAGATCAAATTGTGGGAAAAGTGGGTTAAATGGGTTATATGTTCAGCGCTATTAGCGGGACTAGCTTGGGGAGTGAGACAATGGGGGATTTTTCTTGAGGGGGCGTTTTTGTTATGGATGGTGGCGATGTATCTTCAAGAAAGACCCTCTAAACGTTGGATACCATGGGCGGCCTTGATTAGTCAATTGACAATTTTTATGGCGATGTTAATTTTCTCCCTCGTTTTACGAGGCGGCAATCTATTGGATTTTAATGCGCAGCGTGAGCAAATAGCTATTTCTTTTTTGACTCGTTTGGAACTTCCGACGCTGTTTTCCAATCCGGTACGCCCGAATCTAAATTATCGTTTTTGGCCGGTTCTATATGCAGATTTCTGGGGCGATTATTGGCGGTACTGGCGGGAGGCATTGGAGGCCGACGTATTATCTACATCTCTATCGATACAAGCTGCGTTATCTCGTGCTATGTGGGTGGCCTTGCCGGCTACTGGTTTAACCTTCGCGGGGTTTCTATATTGGGAGAGGAAAATAGCAAAGAGTAACTATCGACGAATGCAGTTGGGCACCTTTAGCCGTTTGCTTGTGGGATTTAGTATGGTTGGTTTCTTGATCTTTGCCAGTCTTTATGCCTATCCAGGAAAGGGGGATACAGTTAAAAGTGTTTACATTGTTTACCTCATCCCTTTTTTGGGATACTTGGGGAGTAATATCGTATATAAACTTACCTTTTCTGCATATAAGAGGGAGGGTGCTTTATTTGTCATTAGTCTGATGGTCTTGATGTTAGTATTTGTTATGCCTAATGGTATTTACTTGCCTCCTGATGATACGACCCGTCATATCTGGTCGATGCCTCAAGTGTCTCATTGTTTAGATGTGAGATTTGGAGATGCTATAAGTCTCGTTGGTTATGATTGGAAGAGGGAGATAGACGCCTCTGGAACACAATTCTCACTGACGTTAGTATGGCGATCAGACTCTTATACGGAGAAGAGTTATAAAGTGTTTGTGCATTATGTAGATTCGGCAACGGGTCAATTATTAGATCAGTCTGATGCTGTGCCTTCAGACTGGACGCATCCGACTCAAGAATGGAAGATCGGCGAATACGTTGTGGATACGCATATTCTGACATTACCTACCGGCAATGTGTCTGGAGGGGAAATCCGGGTTGGGTTATATGACGCCGCTACAAAGGAACGATTGATGACAACACAAGGTAAAGATTATTTATCATTTGATATTGAATAAAAAACGAAATGCTCTCTATATTGTATCGCTCTTTATAACTACGCAGACGTCCTCCGAGTTAATGTTAGGTTGCTATAAACTTTATTTATGGTATACATGACTCTACTGAAAGAAGCCCCTATTGACAAGTTTTCAAAAAGGGCAGGATGGAAATAGATCAAGCTTGTGAAGCACTTAGACACGCTTTAGCGAGGCGTATGGAGAAATTATATGCCACAAGCCCAAAATTTCCGTTAAAAGGCGTAGACGGAGTCAATTCGCCAAAATCGACCTTATTTCAGAGGAGTCATACATGACCTTTGAAGTTTCTACTTCAACTTTCTTGCGATAGGTGAGCGTTTATATAACGCTCTTAAAAATTATGATTAAGGCTAATGAAGGAGAAAAATATGAGATCCTATTTAGGTCAAAGACGATTTCGGATTTTGTGGGTTGTGCTGGGATTTGTGATCT
>CAYXVS010000016.1:0-24604 GCA_964468735.1 uncultured Anaerolineales bacterium
GATCCCCCCAGTTCCGATAGTCTCCTGATTATCACCAGAAATGTCCACGGTATAAGTAAACGAATCCCCCGCAATCGCCGTGTAGGGTTCCCCCGACTTCGACACATTGAGCGTGGGGGCGCTCGGCGCGAGCACGGTCTGGGCGGGCGCGCTCGCCGTTCCCTGAGCATCCGTACCCAAACACGTTAACTCAAAAACGGGCGTAAAACCAACGCTGGCGTTCGTGCTCTCACAGACGTCGGCGGTCGTGATCGGTAATGAAAACGTGATCGTCTCCCCCGCACCAATAGCATCAGAGAATGGCGACCCGTCCTCGTAGGTGAAGACATCGCCACTCCGCGACCAACCGGTGGGCACACCGACGTTCACGCCGGACGCGCTCAAATCGAGCCGCAGTTCGCGGGCCATTCCCCCACCCGTGTTTGTCACCGTGACCGGGATCGTTGTATCCAAAGCGCCGCAATAAGTGATGACCTCCGGCAGCGCGCCCACCTCCACCTCCACCTCCGGCGTATCCAGCAGCAACACAACATCCACGCCATCCCGCACGGGATTGCCCACCGCGCCGGTTCCGTCAGCGTTGCCCGTGGGCCATGTCGCCGCTACGGTATTGGTTAAATTTTTGCACGCGGAAACTACGGCTGTCACCTCATAGGCCCGCGTCTCCTCTGGCGCAAGATCGACTTCACCGGGCGAGGGAGTGATATTAACGTTTGCCAATCCGGCCCCCGGGATATCGGTCAGGGTAGCGCTGTAGACATTTCCTAAGCCACTATTGCGCAATTCGACCGTCCAAGTGACCGTATCGCCAACGCGAGCATCCTGCAACGTCGGGCTTTTCGTCACCACGAGATTACCGCGCGCGGTCTGCAAATTCTGAGCGGCCGTTTTGCACGCCGCGACGGTTGGACTACCACTCTGCAACTTAACCTCAAGTCGCTGACCGGATTTAGCATCGCCATTCGTAGCCAGCTTAAAGGTGAGCGTCAACATCTCACCCGCCGCCAGCGTCGTCTGCGTCACGGCCCCGGTGCTCGATATCGTCGCGCTCGCATCCGGCGCCCCTATGCCTGTATCGCTGTAAGGAATAACGCCATCATCACTGCTTGTTACGGCAGAATCATCCAAATAATAAAAGCCTACGTTGGGATCGATGAGGAAACTGAACTCGGTGACATCCTGAGATGCATTGTTGGTCACCGTAACCGTGTACACATCCCCCGCCGTGTTCCCTCTACTGATGATGTAAGGGGGCGGCGTGATTTGCATATCTAACAAGGAAGCGTCAACACAGTTGGCCGGGTCCTGCAGAGGCCGCAACGGCGGCCTGGGGTTACTCGTCTCGAGACGGGGGAACGACACCGGCGCCGGTTGGGGGCCATACATCCGGCTGGCATCAAACCAAGCGGGCAAAATCGACGCGCCCATTCCACGCTCCAGAGCCGAGACCTCGGCGCGCGAGGTATCCGAGGCGCGAGAAGGCGCCGCAGCCTGTGCCTGACCAACACCCAAGGGAATCATCCCCAGCAACAATGAAACCGCAACCAATAACCGAGCAATCCTCTGCATCATTTCACTTTCTCCTTCTTGCACACCAAAGTGCGTAACGATTAAACGTTGTGCGGATTTTTATCAAATGAGTCCTTACTTGATCCAAAAAAGGCCCTTCCAAAACACGAGCGATTTTTCCAATGAACTACCAGGCTCTTCAGGAATTCTCCGGGTGCAATCAGGCTACCGCCATCTCCAACCTCGTAACGACGTAAAAGAGGGCTGTGATCCCCACAAACACGCACATCTGTGCTGCTTTTAGGGCCGCTTAGGTAGTTCCAGAAATTAAAACCTCCCAAACCTGATGCTTTTCCCTTGGAAAACACCCCGTTTTTGGGAGACTTATTTTCTTGGAACGGCCTTAGGTAGATGTCCGGCAAAATTCAAAAGACCCAACGTCCAACTTGACCATAATCTAACTATACCAAAAAGGCAACCTGACGTCCACTGTACTTAGGTCTAGTCCAGGTACAGTTTAACCCTACCCTTCCATAAACCACAATCATCGCAATTAATAATATTAACATCATTTTTATGGTATAATCAATCGCTCACGATATGTCAATAGCTTAATAGTTCCACTAACTCAGAGCGACTCAAATTCCTCTGCTTTACTTCGACATTCCCCAAATCAAAATTCAGTCGAATCGCCCGTAAAGAATGTATTAAATACACAACTATCTATAAAAATAAATACATCATAAAAATGATACTAAAATCAGTATATCATAACCTCCGAGATAAATAATTAGTCTATCGTGGTAATTTTGTGGCAGGAATGTATGGGGGAATGGCACAAAAAAATCCCCTGCGCACACACAGGGGATCAAACAGCTAGGACTATTTACAATCGGATCATGGGTCTTTTGGATTTCACCGGACAACTCCCCGGATCGCCCTAAAAGTAACAAAGATTTGCGCGTTTGTGGGGATCACAGACCTTTAGGGAGAAGCTCTCACTCATAGGTCAGCCCGTGCCCAAAGGCAAAGAGCGGGTCGGAGGAATCCGATGGCACATCCTCCCTCTGCGCTCGGACGGCGTCCATGCTGCGGGGCATCTCGAAGGGGAGTTTACCCCCGGGCGTGAACTCGCCGAAGATCACGTCCAAGATCGCCTCATCCTCCACGTTGAAGCTCGCCAGCAGGGCGGCGCAGCGCGCGGCGATGTCGGGGATGACGGCGCCGCGTTCCAAGTAGATGTCGATGATCGTCGGCGCGGCGTCCAAGATGCTCAGGATGCGCGCTTTCTCCTCCGCCTCGAAGTCTAAATCGCCCTGATGAAAGATCTTCTCCAAGAAGCCCTTGCCTAGGGGCCGATAGGGCGTCCGCAGGCGCAGGATGGCCACGTCGGCCTCCTCCGGCGTCGCGACCACCTCGGCATACTGCCCGACGACCGTCGCATCCATATTTTCAATGTAGACCTTGGGCCGCCCAGAGAGCGGCAGCGCGGGGCCGGCGTCCGGCGCATCATTTTTGAGCAACACGATGGATTTGCGCTGTGCAAGCGCGCCCTTCTCCCGAAATTCCGGCTGACCACAGACGGACGCCGCCGTCTCCTCATCCACATACGGATCATCGAAGAGACCCAGGCGAAACTTCAGGCGCAGCAGACGGCGGGCGCTCTCGTCGATGCGCGCCTCGCTGACCTGGCCCGCGCGAACCAGCTCTAAGATACGATGCGTCTGGACTTGGCCCCCGAATTGATCTACGCCCGCCTCGATGGCCTTGAGGAAGCGCTCCGTCGGCGTCAAATCCTCCACGCCCCACGAGGTGGACTCCATGATTTTGAAGAGGCCGAGGAGCTTGACCGTCTCGCAGATCATCCAATCGGAACAGATCACACCCTCGAAGCCATAAGTCTCGCGCAGTAAGCCGGTGATGATTTCCTTATTAAAGGCCATGCCCACGTTCTCGCTGGTCTGATCCATCGGGATGCCGTAGTAGGGCATGATCTGCGTGATCTCGGTCGCATCAAACGCACGCTCGAAGGGGATGAGGTGATAGTCGAAGTTATCGCCGGGATAGACCTGCTCGCGCCCATAGGGGAAGTGGGGATCGAGGCCGTCTTTCTGCGGGCCGCCGCCGGGGAAGTGCTTGAGCATACAGGAGACGCTCTCGCGGCCCAGATCGTCGCCCTGGAAGCCCTGGATGTAGGCGATGGTCATCCGCGCGGCCAGGTCCGCATCCTCGCCGAAGGTACCGCTGATGCGCGCCCAGCGCGGCTCCGTCGCCAGATCCGCCATCGGGTGCAGGGCCACGCGGATGCCGGTGGCCACATACTCCTGCCGCGCGATGTCGCCGAACTCCCGCACCAGGGCCGGATCGCGCGTCGCGGCCAGGCCAATCGGATCAGGCCACAGCGAAAAGCCCGCCGTCCCGATGGCCGCGCCTAAGTTCTCCTGCCACGAGTGGCGCGGGTCGGAGCTGATCGAAACGGGAATCCCCAGCCGCGTGCGCTCGGCCATCTTCTGCACCCGATTGTACCAGCGCGCCATCAGCCGGGGCGGGACAGAGCTGACCGTGTTGAAGTGCTTGATCTGCCGCCCCACCACCATCTCGGAGGTGGGCGCGAAGCTCGGAAACTCCTGCTTCTGTTCCACCAGATCGCCCGTTTCGGTACAGGAGATCATCGGCTGGAACATCAAGCCCACTTTTTCCGCTATCGTCATCTGCGCCAGCAGATCCTCGACGCGCGCGTCAACGGGTTGGCGCGGATCCTCATACACATCGAGCTTGCCATTCTTGTTAAGATCGCGGAATCGGACGCCATCCTCCTCCAATATGGGCGCTTCGGCGCCCAACTTCGCCAGATTCCGGCGCGAGGAGAGGAGAAATCGCAGGTGAAACACCAGGAAGAGCGCCGCAGCGGCCAAGCCCACGATCCCCAACAGGCCAAGTACGATATACAGCAGGGTCATCAACACATCCATCTCAAAATCTCCTTTACGACTAACGTAACCGTTTAGTCTTGTGAGGTGCAACGCACTTTTGGGCTTGTCGCCGCGCATATATTGCATGAGGTCGCGCCTTTCCTTCAGTTCAAGTGCGTTGCACCTTAGTCTGCTTAGAAAACTAAACAGATACCGCCAGGCGTGTAGCTTCGCTCATCAAACCAAACAGTTACCGAATAACTATCGATGATCAAATCTCGCGCGAGGTCCGGCTGCGCCGGCCCAGATCGCGCAACTTCGCCGCCGAGGCCAGCACGACGATCTCATCGCCGGGCGCGAGCCGCTGCTCCGGCCTCGGCGGGACCTGGATCGTCTCCCCTCTGGCGTGCAGCAGGACCGTCAGATCCTCCTCATCGGTCAGGGCGCCGGTGTAATCGCCGGGCAGACGGGAAAGCGGCTTGATTTGAATGCGGGCGATGAACAGGCGCTGCTCGCCCACCCACACCGATTGCGCCACGTGAATATCCAACGCGGCGGCGACAAAGGCCGGGGCCGCAAGCGCCGAGGTGCTGTAGACCGCGTCGATGTCGAAGGTGCGCTGCAATTCCTCGCCCAACGTCGACTCGAACATGCGCATCACCACGCGCAGATCGGCGCGCAGTTCATGAGCGCGCAGCGTCGTCTCGAAGTTGACCATGTCATCCTCATCGCAGGCGATCAACGCCTTGGCCTGATGCACGCCCGCCGCCTCCAACATGCTCGGGCGCCGAAAATCACCGTACCTAATCGCCAGCCCGTCCTCCTCGAGGCGCTGCGAGAGCCGATCCGGCTCAAACGCCAACCCCACCACCGGGTAGTCCATCGCATCCAACACATTGACGATTCGATAGCCCGTGTGGCCCAATCCACAGACGAGGATAGGCGCAGAAGATGAAGGCGAGAGCGCCGCCGCCATCCCCTCGGCGCGCAACAGCGCGGTGAGACGCTCAAAGGGCGTGAAGACGAAGAGCACATCCTTGGCCTGGAGCGTCATCGTCACTTCCGGCTCCATCCACAGGCGCGCCCCGCGATGGAGCGCGACGATGGTCATATCCCAGCGGTCGGCCAGCGCGCCGACGGTCGCGCCGTTGCGCAGGAGCGGCTCGCGCAGCGGGAGCTTGGCCAGGGCGTAGGTGTGATATCGCAGCGTGAAGGTCTCCAGCACCTCCAGGCCGATGGCCGCGTGCGCGAAGGTCTGCGCAGCCACCTGGGAGCGGCTGACGATGGTCTTGACATCGAAGCTGCGCTCAATCTCATCGGCGATCTCGTCCTCGAAGAGGCGCAGCACAATCGAGGCCCCAGAATTGAGCGCCCGGATGTGATAGACCGCCTCCAGGTTCACCAGATCGCGGGCAGTGCAGACCAAGACCGTCTGCGCGCGCTCGACGCCCGCGCTCCGCAATACATCCACGTTGCGCACGTCGCCGTAGATGATGGGCAAATCACGATCCAGCAGCTCCGTGACCAGCGGCGTCGGCCCCTCCGCAATCGCGACGACGGGCCGTCCCCAATCCAAAAACCGCTCGGCGATCCGATAGCCCAGGTGATCGAGGCCGCAGATCAGGATCGGGCGCTCAATCGTCTGCACGCGCGCCCGCTGCCAATCCTGCCCGCGATCCCCGCGCACGAAGAAAATCCGCAGAATATTGAGGAGGTTCACGCCGAAGATCAACAGAATCGGGAAGCCGATCAGGGGCACAATGATAAAAAACGGATCGAGCGCGGGCGTTTCGGGGATGTCGGTGTAGGTAATTTGGAAGAGCATCATATTCAGGATAGCGTAAAGCGCCTTGACGTAGCTGATGGGCGGCCAGATGATGCGATTGTAGATGAGCCGATAGAGAAACGCCGCCACCGCGATCCCGCCCCCCAGCCCGGCCGCCACGCGCCACGGGAAGAGCAACGCCAGCACCTGCGCATCCAGCCGCAATTGCGCCCACCAATGCTGCCGTGCGGATTTATCCGATTCGCGCATCTTCGCTCCTTTCTCCTATCACGCTTCCCAAGTGTAGCACGATTGAAAAACCATGCCACTGCCATCAAATTCAGGCCAGATGCGGTATAATTAAAGGTAATCGTTTAGTCTTGTGAGGTGCAACGCACTTTTGGGCTTGTCGCCAGGCATATACTGTATGAGACGGCGCCTTCCTTCAGTTCAAGTGCGTTGCACCTTGGCTTGCTAATAAAACTAAACAGATACAATTAAAGAAGCACGGCCTGTTTACAAATACCGTCTCAGTTCGGTTTTGTGAGCAAAAGCGTCAGTGGCTCGGCGGGGTCCTCTTGGGGAGGATAGACAACGCCAGCCACAAAACTTTTTTCACGTTGGGGCCGGCGTCTCGCCGTGCCCCCCTGGGGATCACCAATGCGTCACATCACCCGTTTGATGTTTGCTCTGCTCAGCAGCGCGCTGCTCTGCCTCATGCTCGTGGCGGGGATCGCCATCGAGGCCAACAAGGCCGGGGACGCTCGACTAGTCGCATCGCCGCAGACGGGGACGGAGACGCCCATCCTCTACGTCGCGCCCGATGGGGACTGCGGCAACCCAGGGACGCTGATCCTCCATTGCTACGCCGATCTCCAATCGGCGGTGGACGCAGCGCCGCCCGGCGCGGAGATCCGCGTCGCGACCGGGACGTACACGCAGACCCAACACCGCGCCGGTATGACGCAACTCCTCTACCTCAGCAAGACGCTGACGCTGCGCGGCGGCGGGCTGTATCTCCACGCCAGCGATGGGGCCGACCTGCGCTTCAATCAAATCACGGGCAACAAAATCTTGGATGGGAACGGGGCCGGCCTCGCCCTGGAGCGCAGCCGCGCCCGCCTGGACGGCAACCAGATCACGGATAACGTCGCCTATCGGGAGAGCGGCGGGGGCCGACCTGCGCAACAACGTCGTGGCGAACAATCGCGCGGGGCGCTCCGGCAGCGGCATCCACATCGAGGGCGCGTCGCCCACGCTCCAGCACACCACGCTGGTGAGCAACACCGGCGGGGGCAGCAGCGGCATTGCGGTGCGGACGGCCATCTTCTGGGAGGAGCGCGTCACCAGCACGGTCAGGCTGATCAACACGATCATCAGCGAGCAGGCGGTCGGGGTCGATGTCGCGGGCGAGAATCGCGCGGCGCTCGCGGGGACGTTGTGGGCGACGCCGACGCTGCGCTGGGCCGGCGACGGCGCGCTCACTCACACGGCAGACATCACCGGCGCGCCCGCCTTCGTCGCGCCAGAGCGACGCGATTTTCACCTCACCGTCGATTCCCCGGCCCGCGATGCCGGCCTCCCCACCAAGATCGCCCACGATATGGACGGCGGCCTCCGCCCGATCATGCGGCACGATTTGGGCGCGGATGAGTACGCCGGCCCGGCGATGGCCCTCACGCTACACGCCGCGCCGACGCCGGTGCCGCAGGGCCGCCCCTTCACCTACACGCTCCGCATCACCAACACCGGCGGCGTCGATCTCCACGCGACGGTGACCGACACGCTGCCGGCGCCGCTCTTCACGGCGGATCACATCGCCGGGACGGTGCGCCTTCCCGGCGGCAAGCTGGTGTGGCATCCCATCATCGAGGCGAATGGAGGCGGTTGGTCGCAGCAGATCACGCTGACGGCGACGTGCTCGCCGCCCAGCAGCACACTCCAGATGAGTTATTTAGGGCCGATCACCAACGTGGTCGCTGCAACCACATTAGAAGGGCCAAGCACGCTGCTCACGCACACGACGCACAGCGTGGTGCGGAACTATCTACCGCTTATCATGCGCAATTACATCCCACCCAAGAATGTGCTGCGCAATCCTGGATTCGAGGGCTTGGGGCTGCCGGAGGACAACGACGCGCCCAATCCCGATAATTGGACGCGCGACACCTTCAACGGCATCCCCTACGGCGAGATTTTCACGCCGGAGGGATGGGTGACCTGGTGGGAGGAAGGTCCTATCGACGACTCGGAGGCGCCGCGTCGTCCCGAAGTGAAGGTTATTCCACGCGAGCCACCCTTCACATCTGACCCGATGCGCATCTATGAGGACTACTACGCGGCGATGTACTTTTCCTTCTATCGAACGCACAACGCGGGCTACTATCAACAGGTGGCCGATCTGCCGCCCGGCGTCCTGGTCAAGCTACACGCGCACGCGCACGGCTGGTCGTGCACGGAGTCGGGCGGCTTCTCCTGCGGCGACCCAGAGAACATGGGCTTCTACGTCGGCATCGATCCCACCGGCGGCACGGACCCCTGGTCAGAGGCCATCATCTGGAGCGCGCGCACGCTCGCCCCCGATGACTACCGCAAAATCGGGCCGGTTGCAGCCCGCGTGGGCGACGCCGGGACCGTCACCGTCTTCCTACGCTCGGATATCCAGTGGCCCTACAAACACAACGACGCCTACTGGGACAAGGCGGCCTTGATGGCGCCGATCCCTTGACGATAGCCCAAGGTTAGAGAATGCGGGTCTTTTGGATTTCGCCGGACAACTCCCCCCGGACAGCCCTGAAAGCAGTGAGGATTTGCGCGTTTGTGAGGATCAAAGACTTTTTTTGCGTTGTTACTGGGTTGCGGGTGGGGGCGCAATAGCGCTTGGCGATTGCACCCAGCAAATTCCTGAAGAGCCAAGAATGTGAGAGGATAAATTAGCCAAATTCTAAGGTTTGTATGATTGCACAAACCTACTTTTTCGTGTAGAATGAATTATGAGGCGATATGTGAGATTAATACTTCGTAATCGGTGAACTGTAACGTAATCTTAACAATTCTCCCTCAACTTTACAGTAGATTAAAGGTAATAGAGTGGGTTACTATATCTTTTTACGCATTACGGCAAAAGTGACACGCTATTCAAAAAAGCTCCCAGTCCCCGTCCCCGGGGACGGCCAAAAGCGTCTTTCTCGCTTTATAGACGCCCCCGAGACGGGGGCTTTGAGCTAATAGGTGCGGCTTTTTCCACAATGCCTTTTTACCCTCCTATCTCCGCTTGAGGGGCTGGAGGGTTTTCGAAACAGATTGACCAGAGAAATCGCTCTCGGTGTCTCAGAGCGTGCTTAACCAAGTTCAAGGCAAACGAAGTTGGGGTTGATGTGCGTAGCAAACTGCTTAGCGCGCAATCTCGTGTATCTCAGAGACCTTAGACCTGCTTCGTTTGCCCCAGGATTCCGGTAGTTAATGATGTGATAAAGTGTCAGGTACAATGGGCGAGAAAAGTGATGAACGTAAAACAATCACGTAGAATAAGGGCTGTGATAGCGTTCGCCGTTTTACTGATGCTATGCTTCCCTCAACCGAGTTTGGCCCAGGGGAAAGAAGACTACTTCGATGAGACCGGACACCGCATAGACGAAAAATTTCTGGACTACTTCTACGAGAATGGGGGACTAGCTATCTTCGGCTACCCCATCACAGAATCGTTTATGGATCAGGGCCTGTTAGTACAGTACTTCCAGAAGGCGCGCCTAGAATGGCATCCCAATAATCCAGAACCCTACAAAATCCAACTAGGTTTGCTGGGCGATGAACTAAAATATCGGCGCCCTCCCATTCCGGAGCCTTCGCCGCGCTCTCGGCGGCGCGTTTATTTCCCCCAGACAGGCCACACCGTCGCCTACACCTTCTTGGATTTCTTCAAAGAAAACGGTCAGGTCGATATTTTCGGCTATCCCATCAGCGAGATGTATTTTGAAGATGGCAAAGTCGTCCAGTACTTCCAACGTCTCAAGCTAGCGTGGTCACCGGAAGATCCCACCTCGATGATTCATGTGGGAAATTTGGGTGAGCTTTACCTCAACATCTATCGCAACAGAATCCCATCCGAAGCTTTGCGACCGTTGGAAGCCCGTCCCCAAACAGGGGCGAGGGTCCGTAGTCTGCGCGCCGTCATTTCGCTGCGCTACTCAGTGATGAGCCAGAAGAGCAGCCAAACGGTCTCTGTATTGGTCACCGACAACAACGGCGATCCGATTCCCGACGCCGCCGTGGACATTCATCTCGAGACGCCAACGGGGGATATTCTTTCCAACAGCCAGCAGAGCAGTCGCACGGATGATCGGGGCTTTGTCCAAGCCTCCATCCCGGTGAACGAGGGGAAGACGGGGACGCAGATCATTGTTCAGGCCCGGGTCCGTTATGGTGAGCTAGAGACCACGGTCCAAAACGTCTTTTTGTTGTGGTGGTAGCTAGATCACTTTAAGATCACCGGGGCGGGGAAAGTGTGCCAATCGCTCAAAACTGAGCGTCCAGAAACAGCACAGCGCGGATTAATATCCGCGCTGTTTTTATTTGGATCTATATTCCACTGAGGTGACAAGCAGGGCAAACGTCTAGCGACTCCTTTCAGTTTGCCAGCAGATGCGGTGGTGAGACAAGAAACTCCCTCAATGTTAGGAAGTCTCTAGGAGGCCTCGTCCGACGACTCCCCCAGCCCTAGCCGCTGCTTAAGTCGTTCCAGCCACGATTTCTTGCGAACGGGGGGCGGCTCACTCGACAATCTAAAATTTCGCAGTCGCCCCACAGCGCGGCGCAATCGCTGCATCTTGATGAGCTTACTATCTTCTTGCTCTTCCGCTCCGACTTGCTTTTTCTCTTGATCCTGATCTCGATTTTGATCTTGATTTACCATACAGGCACTCCTCGTCAATATTACCCACGTTAATGTCTACGGGTCTTTTGGATTTCGCCGGACAACTTCCTAGATAGCCCTAAAAGCAGCGAAGATTTGCACGTTTATGGGGATCACAGACTTTTTGCGTCGTTACTGGTTGAGGATGGGGCTAGTACGATTGCACCCAGCGAATTCCTGAAGAGCCATGTCTACTGAAGTCTATGACTCCTCAGCATGGACCAGCGCATCATCCATCCTTAGATATATTTTAACGGAAAAGTGGCGGGGAAGCAACCGGGTCTTTTGGTTTTTGCCGGACACCCCTCTAAGTGACACTAATTCCCGAAGAGCCACGCAACCTCACGCCTCTTCTTCATCCCTCTCATCTGCTTCATCTTCTAACTCCTCATCAGGGATGGAGAAAAGATAACCAACGCCCCGCACGTTCAAGATGAACTTGGGATTTTCTGGATCTGGTTCCAGCTTCCGGCGCAGACGACGGATGTGCACCCGAATGATGGAACGCGCGCCCCAGGGATCGGTCTCATAGCCTTGAGCACAGCGAACCAATTCCTGCGGAGATCGCACTTCGTCAGCGCGCTCCATCAAGCATTCCAGGAGACGAAACTCCGTGGGGGTCAAATCCACCGGCTCGCCTTTGAAGGTCACCATGTGCTTCGCGCGATCTAACATCACCCCGGCGATGTCCAGCACACTGTCATCCTCCACTGGCTCCGGCATGCTGGCATCGATGCCGTCCGTCGCCATCAACTGCTGGAGGGTCTGTTGCAACTGCGCTACCAATTCCCGGCGATGACGCCCAGCCTTCAACTCGGAGAGCGCGCGCTGCACAGCAGTCAGTACCTCATCCACCGGACAAGGTTTGAGCAGGAAATCGTAGGCGCCCTGACGCAAGGCCTGGATCGCGGTTTCCATCGTGCCATAGCCGGTAATGAGAATCACAATGGTATCCTCCGAGGTCTTGGATATGCCCTCCAAGACCTGCAAGCCATCGATGCCGGGCAAGCGCAGGTCGAGGACGGCCAGATCGAAGGGGCCTTGCTGACGCACCAGGGTCAGCGCTTCCTCGCCGGAGGCCGCTAAAGTCACGTGATAGCCTTCCAAGCGGAGCACTTCGCCTAACGTGACGCGCTCGGCAGCTTCATCATCTACCACCAAAATATTAACGTTGCTCATCAAGCCTCCTCCTTCTGCTGAGGTATACGGACGATGAATGTCGTGCCACCTTCGGGTGGGGATTCAACGTCGATGACGCCGCTATGGCGCTCGACAATGCCATAGCTAATGGCCAATCCCAATCCGGTGCCACTGGATTTCGATGTATGAAACGGCTCAAAAAGATGCTCTCGAATTTCCGGCGGGATGCCGGGGCCACTGTCGCGAAAGGCCACCACGACCTGCTCCCGCTCGGCGTGATGCGCCGTCGCCACCCAGAGACTGCCGCCCTCCGGCATGGCCTCCACAGCGTTGAGGATCAAGTTGAGGAAGACCTGCACCAATTGATTCTCGACGCCGCGCACCGGCGGCAGATTCTCCCCCAGGCGGACCATCACCTCGACCTGTGATTGCTCCAACCGCTTATTGGCAATGGCCAGAGCATTCTCAACCGGCCTGTTGATCGACAGGGATTTCATCGCCGAGGCCGGGCGGTAGAAATCCAACATGCGCCGCACGATTTGCACCAATCGGCCCACCTCTTGCTGTACCATCTCCAAGTACTGCCGGCGACGATCCTCCTCCAGCCCCTTGTGCAGCGCGAGGTGAAGGCTGTTTTGAATCGCCTGGAGCGGGTTGTTGATCTCGTGCGCTAACGAGGCCGCCAGTCGTCCGACTGCGGCCATCTTCTCCACCTGAATAAGTTGATTTTGGGAGCGCTCTAGCTCCTCCGCGAACGCCTCCAAATCCTCGAAGAGTTGCGCGTTATCGACGGCGACGCCCACGGTCGCGGCGATGTGCTGCATCAGTGGGAGATATTCCTCATCCAACGGCGCCTGCCCCAGCGCGACCAACACGCCGACCATCTCGCGTTGCTTAAAGAAGGGCACGCAGAGAATGTGCAAGGGCGTCATATTGATGGCCTCACTCCAGAAGCTCTCCGGCTGCACAGCGCGCAGGACGGGTTGGCCCTCGCGCAATGCCTGGCGCATTGTCGGGTCAGAGGGCGGGACGACGCGGCCCTCTAACCACGTGCCCTCCGGCGTCCGCGCCGAGCGCACGATCCACGAGGGCGATTCCTCGTCGCCGATCAGCACGGCTAAGGCGTCAGCTTCAACCAGTCGATCCAAGCCCTCCAATGCGGAGACGAGCACCTCGTCCAAGTTCAGGCTGGAGGTGATCAAGCGATTGATGTCATCCAAGGCCGCCAACTCCGCGTTGCGATGGCGCAGCATCTGTTCGGTGCGACGGATGCGCAAAACGACGCCCACGCGCGCCTTCAACTCCATCGGATCGAAGGGCTTCGTCACATAATCATCGGCGCCCATCTCCAAGCCGCGCGCCTTGGCCTTGACGTCCGCCTCGCCGGTCACCAGGATCACGGGGATGTGGCGCAACACAGCATCCTCCTTCATCATCTTGAGGATGTGAAAGCCCTCCTCGCCCTCCGGCAACCGCAAGTCCAAAATCACGGCGTCGAGACCGCGCTCACTGTGGCGATGCGATTTCAGATGCGTCAACGCTTCTTTAACCGTCGAGGCGTCTATCGTCTCACACGGGATCAACGATAGGACGTCTTCTACCAAGTCGATCATCTTGGGATCGTCATCGATGACTAAGATTCGAGGATCTGATTCTGCCATTGTTCTGCTGTGTCCTTAAGATATCTCTAGATTAGCTTCGCAATAAATTATAACCCGATTTATAAAATTTGGGAAACTAACGACACGAACGACGGTATGAAGAGATTTTGAGGTGCAACGCACTTGCCCCCTTATGCGATTCACGAGTATGCCATTCGGACCTCCAAGGCTGCTGTGAAGTGCGTTGCACCTTAATCCGACGCGCATGAAAAAGAGGGAAGCAAAACCTCACTTCCCTCTTTGAGTATCCCTCACGGGCACGGCGGCTCCCTCTGACAATCTCACTCCAGATCTATCGCCTCGATGTTCCACAGGCCAGAGCGCTCGGTGGGATTTAACATAAATCCGACGACGTTGGGCCGTGTCGCAGCGACACGCACGTGCATAAAGAGTGGTATCGCCGGGAGTTGATCGGCGAAGATGCGCTGGGTGGTGTGATAGCCCTCGACGTAGGCCTCGGTGCCGGCCAGGGCTTGCTCCGCACGAGCGCAGGCCGCATCGTAGATAGCGTCGCTGAAGCCGGTGTAGTTTTGACCCGACCAACCGCCATCCGCTGTAGGAATCATCTCGGTGGTATACAAGCTACAATCCGGCTCGGCGCTGCTCATCCAAGCGTACGAACTCATATCGAAGCGGCGACCAAAGACCGGGCCAGTCGGCCCGTCGGCGAAGTACTCCGTCGGCGGCTGGTACTCCAAGGTCACAGCGATGCCACACATCGCCAGATCCTCCTGGAACAGTTCCGCGTACTGCACGCGCATTGCGTCGGTGGTGCTCAGCCAGGTGAAGGCCAACTCCGTGCCATCGCGAATGCCCTCGATCTCCTGAGCCTCTCGCACGCCATCCTCGTCGATATCGACCCAGCCGATCTCCTCCAACAACGCTTGGCCGCGCTCTGGATCGAAGGGATAGGTGGTGAGGATGTCGGTGGCATGGAGTGGATGCTGCGGTGGGATATAGGTATCGGGCACGACGGACTGTCCATAGAGGAGCAGGTCCGCGACCTGTTGGCGATCCAAGCAATGGGCGATGGCACGCCGCATCCGCACATCCCCAAAGAAATCCGGGCGCTCGTACTCCTCCGCCGGCTCGATGCCAAAGTTGACGTACTCCCAGACGGTGCTGGGCGTGAAGACTGGCTCAACCAGTTCCTCATCCGCCATCTGCAACAGTAGATCGGTCTGATCAGCCACGCCGGTATCCGAGGTGACGATGTCACATTCGCCGGCGACCAATTGCGCCACCGCGATATCTGGATTCTCCACAAAGCGGAAGATGAGCGTGTCGATGTAGGGTAGACCCTCGTCGGCGCGGAAGTAGTGGGGGTTCGGGGTGAGCGTGATGTAATTCCCCGGAATCCATTCTTGGATCGCAAAGGCGCCCCATCCCAAGGGTGTCACGACGGATTCCTCCGCCTCCAGCAGGTCACTGGCCTCATAACCCAACTCATCTTGCAGGAGATGACGCGGCAAAGGCATCCAGAAGTTCTGGTAGTAGAGATTATCGATGTAGCCGGGCAGGCCGGTCCACATCACCGTGCGCGCGTCAACCGCTTCGTAGGATGCCGAGCGGTTGATGGTGTAGCGCCCAAAGGGCGTCGCCGGGTCCGCGTTAACCTCCCAGCTGTAAACCGAGTCATCGGCGGTGACGGGCCGGCCATCCGACCAAGCCACGCCCGCTTTGATTTTGAAGATGGCGACCATGCGATCCATCTCCAGCGGCGCGCCGTCAAACTCGACGGCGCACTCATCGGCATAACAATCGGCGGGGCGCGCCACCGTCCCTTCCGTCAGCTCCACGTAATTGCCGTCGCTATCGACTACCAAATCGCCCGCCTGCACCGTGACCGATTCTATCAGCGCGTCGCCATCCTCAAAATTGGGCAGTTTCTCCAAGATGATGGGCTGATGATCGTAGGAACGGTAGTCGATGGGGCCATCATAAATCGCCTCAAAGACTTGCTGAGCCGCCGAGGTCGCGCCGCCGTACAGGTACAAGGTCTCAGGCTCTCGGCCCTGGCAGACGACCAACGTCTTGGGCTTTGGTGTGGCTGTGGGGGTCGGCTCCGGGGTTGCGGTAGGCTCTTCAGTCACCTGGGCGCTCCCTCCCACCGTGGGGGATGGCGTCGCCGCCGGTTCGGTTCCCTCTTGATATGAACACGCCGTAACACTCAGAGCTAACGCTATCAATATACCAATACACATCATCAGACACTTTATTTTTGACATTCTCCCTCCCAACAAACGTTTTCAGTTTAAGCCCTGCATTTTTGGGCAAGCAAGCTTTAGAGCGATGAATGAATTCATCGGCTGACACCCAAAACCCATTAAGAACGGGGTATCCGTTTAGTTCCGTGAGTGGCTGCTCACAGAATTTTAAAAAAGCTCTCAGTCCCCGTCTCGGGGACGTTTAAAAAGCAACTTTGAATTGCTAAGACGCCCTCGGGGACGAGGGCTTAGAGCGTTGCTCATAAGACTAAACTGTTATAAAACGGGTTATACGGGGCGTTTTAGTGCGTTTCTGGTTGACAGGCTTGCCAACTACGCACTTCCCAATATCAGCCAGCGGTTTCAACCGTTAGCGATGGGCGATACAATTACCGAATTATCTTCTTGATCTTCATAATCGCTTACCACAAACCGGATTTCAACTGAACCGGAAGGCGCTGAGGCGATTTCTGGTTGTGCGCATTATTTGAACACCCACCATCAATAGAGAATGATGGTGGGTGTTATTCGCGTCGTCAGACTCTCTCAATGCCAGCGATGCTGTTCCAGCAGTTCCAGCATCTCGACCATTAACTGCTCAAGATTCTTCAGCTTCATCGCAGAAAACGACCGGAGCAAGCTCAATCCCAATGATCGTCCCGAACCTGTTGCCGAGCATAGAAAGCTGAGCCGATCATCCCCATAATCAAGCCAAGCGTAGAGGCCAAGTAGGAGAACCCACCCACCCAAAACGTAGGTTCAACAAGACGCAGGACCATCAGCAGGGGGCCAACGACTCCCATGATCACTAAGATCAGCCCTATCACGATCAGTTTCCACGGGGCGATCAATTTAAGTTAGTCCTTGTATAGCCAGCAGGCCACCAGATGGTTGGGCGCTGGCTTGAAGTGCGGGGGTTTGTCCACATCACACAAGCCTTCCATGAAGTGGGGGCAGCGCGGATGGAACCGGCACCCAGGCGGCGGATTCACCAAGCTGGGCGGCTCACCGGGCGGCACATCTCGCAGCCGGGTCGCATTATCCGCATCGGGATCAGAGGTCGCAGCCAGCAGTGCGTCGGTGTAGGGATGCTTGGGATCGTTAATCAGATCGTCGATAAGGCATTTCTCCACGGCCTGGCCGGCGTACATCACGAAGATGCGCTCGGAGAAGTACCGCACGGTGGAGAGGTCGTGCGTGATGTAGATAACGGCCAACTCGTGAGCTTCCTGCAAGCGGCGCAGTAATTTGAGAATCTCCACCCGGACCGAGGCGTCGAGCATCGAGACCGGCTCATCCGCAACAATCAGCTTAGGCTCCAGAAGCATCGCCCGGCTGATCACGATGCGCTGTTGCTGTCCTCCACTCAACATGTGGGGGAACTTGGGCAGGAACTCCTCCGGCGGGGCCATCTTGACCTCTCGCAGCACTTTATGGATGCGCTCCTGGCGTTCCTCTTTGGATTTTATGCCATTGATGATCAGCGGTTCTTCCAAGATTCGTTCAACGGTCATAAAGGGGGCCAGTGCGCCATAAGGGTCCTGCTGGACAAACCCGATCTGGGCGCGATATTTGCGCAGCGACTCCCCAGCCTGTTCAGAAAGCCGGAGGCCATTGAAGGTAACATTACCCTCCGTTGGGGTATTCAATCCCAGGATCGTCTTCATCAGGCTGGTTTTACCACAACCGCTCTCGCCTACGATAGCAATCGTCTCACTAGAATGCAGATCAAATGTGATGCCATCGACGGCTCGCACGTATCCGGCGGGCAAAAACCCGAAACGTCGCAACTCAAACCAGACCCGCAGGTCCTTGATCGATAATAACGCATCATCCGATGCCGTGCTTTTATTCATTGCCAACTCCTCACCCTGGCTCTGGGCCTTCATTTCAACGGACATAAATTCCTCCTATTCACACATGCAACCAGCACTTGACCAAACGTCCGCTCTTTTCGATGATCGGCGGATCCTCGTCACAACGGCCAAAGCGCTCAGGGCAACGATCGGCAAAGCGGCAGCCGGTCGGAGGAGAAAGCAAGCTCGGCGGTTGACCGACGATGAAGTCAGGTTCCTGATCACCGCGCAGACGCGGCACGCTATCCATCAGCTTTCGTGAATAGGGGTGTAGGGGGCGATCAAAGAACCGATGCGCGTCGCTCCGCTCCACCATCTGGCCCGCGTACATCACGGCCACACTGTTAGCCAGCTCGCTGGAGGTGGCAATGTCGTGGGTGATGAGAATGTAACTGACGCCCAAATTGCTCTTGATCTGCTTGAGGACGTTGAAGATATTCGCTTGGGTCAGGACGTCCAGCGCGGAGGTCGGCTCGTCGAGCACGATGAGATCCGGCGAGGTGACCAGCGCCATGGCAATGGCGACCCGCTGGCGCATGCCGCCGCTCAACTCGAAAGCGTAGCGATGCAAAAAGTCCTGGGGCACTCCTACGTGCTTGAACATCTTGCTGGCCTGCGCGAGCGCCTGCTCCTTGCTCACCCCCTGATGAATGATCGCTGGCTCAGCTACCTGATCGCCCACTTTCATCACCGGGTTGAGAGCGTTCATAGCCGCCTGGGGCACCATGGACATCCGCAGCCATCGCACCTGCCGCCGGTAATTTTCATCGCTAAGCTGCATAACGTCCGTACCATTCAGATAAACTTCTCCATCGTAGGTTTCCACATTGCGCGGTAAGAGGCGTAGAATGGCTTTGGCGAACGAGGTCTTACCACACCCCGATTCACCCACCACGACCACAGCTTCATCGTGGTCCAGTTGGAAATTCACACTATCCACAGCCCGCACAGTGCCTTTGGATGTGGTGAAGTGCAGAACCAGATCCTTCACATCGAGTAAGGTTTCTCTTTCAGCCATGATTATATCTCCCTCAGGCGGGGGTTGAAGATCCGATCCAGCGCAAAACCCACCATAGCAAAGGCAAGACCAGAAATCATCAGTAGAATTGCCGGCTCCAAAATCCAGTAATACAGCCCGCTGTACAAGGCTCCATTAGCGCGGGCGTCCTCGATCAGCTTGCCCCACGTCGGCAACACGGGATCGCCCAGGCCCAACAGGGCCAACGACGCCTCTAGGAACACAAACGATGGAATCGATCTCACCAACGACGGGATCAGCACCGGGATGATGCGCGGGATCAGGTAGAAGATGATCAACCGCCAGTTACTGGCGCCGTAGGCCTGCGCCGCCTCGATATAACCCGACTCCTTGACCTGCAAGAAAATCGCCCGGTAGGACTTGATCGCGGCGCCGAAGATGCTCAAGATGATGACCCACCCCAGGATAATCCAGAGGCTGCGCGACATGAACGTGCCGACCATGATGAGGATCGGTAAGAAGGGCAACAGCATATTGATCTCGGTGATGCGCTGGATCACGCTATCCACAATCCCGCCGTACCAGACCCCCACCGCGGCGATGATCATCGTGGTGAACGTGGTCCCCACCGCAGCGAGCAGCCCGAAAGCAAGCGCAATGGGCGTGCCCCAGAGCAACGCGATCATGATGTCGCGCCGTTGGTGATCGGTGCCGGCCAAGCCGTGAACTGTGCCATAGAGCACGACCTTAGCGTCCACATCCGATTCCTCCTCAAACGTGGTCGACTCGATCAATAACGTGTAGGTCCCCTTAACAGGAACCGGTTCACCCGCTTGATCGGGATCGGTGAAGAGGCCGATGCTCGGCTCCGCGCCGTCCAATCGCCGGATCAAGCGCGAGTCCTGATCAATGCGGTACGTGAGCGTCCGGTCCGCGGTCATATCACCGATACGGATCTCCCGCCCGTCAGGGGTGATCCACGTGATGGAGATATGAGGCGCAAGCTCTTCATACTCCGTGGTGAGGAAGAGATTCATCGATTGGGGAAAGTCATCGTAGGGATAATCGAAGGTGTACTCCAGCGTCACGTCGTACATATCCTCGGTGATGACCGAGGTACTCTTCGTGACATTTTCACCGTCTGGGGTAAGCACAATCGTCTCCGGCAGCTTCTTGTCACGGAATAGATTGGTCCACACCGGCGGAGCGAGGCGCGGGTTATCGCCCCACACATCCTCACCGCCTCGCCAGAGCCTGATGGCCTCGCCGTAGGGAATGGCAATCACCGTGTAGATTGCCAGCGCGACCAACAACAGGATGATGACCACGCCCCCGACCGCCGAGGGATACTGCTTGATATCATTAAACGTCTGTCTCAACCATTTCATCTGCCTGCTCCTCCACTGCCCACGCGCACCCGGGGATCAACGAGGGCATAAATGAAGTCCAGTAAGAAGACGGTGCCCGCCAGGAGATAAGCGTAAATCACCGCGCTGCCGACGATCACGGGCGAATCAAAGAGGCCCACCGCCTGGTAGAGCAACCGCCCCAAACCAGGCCAGTTGAAAATCGTCTCCAGGATCGTCGCCCCCTGCCACAACCAGATCAACATCAGCATAAAGTTGGTGATGATGTTGGGTAACGTGGGGCGCAGAATGTAGCGTCGCTCGACCTGCCGAGCCGACAACCCTTTCGCCCGCGCCAACTCCACATAATCTTCCATTGAGAAAATCAGGAAGAAGGTCCGCCAGTTGTAGACGCTCCCAAAGAAGCCGCTGATCATCCAGGCGGTGACCGGGAGGATGAGATGCCGCCCGATGCTGAGTGCCCGGGCCAGAGGGTCTTCGGGCGGCGGGGCGGCCACCATCCCACCAAACGGGAGCCAGCCTAACACCGAGGAAAAGAGCAAAATCAAGAAAACCCCATAGAACCAAGCGGGCGCCGAAGAGATAGGGGAGAGGGCGATAACCGCCCGATCTAAGAGACTCCCGTAGTTTCGCGAAAGGTAGAGAGCAAAGAAGAGGGTAATGAAGAACAGGCTCACGTTCGATGTCACCATCAACAGCAACGTCGGCCCCAATCGCTCCAGGATAATATTTTTCACCAGGCGAGAGCCGCTATCGCTAGACATGAACTGCGCTCGCCCCAGCTTCAGGGTCAGCGCGTTCCCCAAGAAGCGAAAACTGCGGATCAGGAAAGGTTGATCCAGGCCCAGGCGGCGTTCCTCCAAGGCAACCTTTTCATCAATCATCTCGAGACGTTCTTCTGTAGGGAGTTGCCTGAGTTCCGGATCCATGCTCACCTGCAACGAGATCCGTTCGCGGGCCTGGCCGATGATCATCTGATCCACGTACCCACCCATATTGGCGATTAAAATAACTAAATAGATACCGATAACGACTGCAATAAAGAGCGCTCCCAGTTTGATGGCAATATAACGTAGTAACTTGAGTAGCATGTCAGAGGAAGAAGCACTCTTCTGTGCTGGTGGCCCAGCATCAGATTGCACAGACAGAGCATTTTCAGACATAATCACGACCCTCTCTTTATTAAACCTGCAAAGTTATTGCTTGACGCTCACAAGATCAACAACGTGTTGAGGAAAATTAAGAACCGGGGGCGAGCCTGCGCCCGCCCCCGGAAAACTAACGAACAGATTAAGGTGCGGTTACGAAGGAGAGGGAGTCGGTGCTGGGCACAGCCACCCGCTTAGACACAACCACGACCTCTAACTGGTTGGAACCAGCTTCCAGATCGCCCGTCACATCTGCGTCGAGTGCGATTTCCCACAACCCGTCCTCAACAGCCTCAGCCGCACCGACGTGAGCAACGGCGCCGGTAGCATCGAGGACCAGGTACTTGACATTGTCAATGTCGTCGACGGGGTAAGGTGCGCCATCGATCTCAATGGCAACGTCATAAACGGCCTCTTCACCAATGGTCACGCGACCGGGGCCGTCCAGCACAACTGCGGGGATGGGAGCCTCGGCGAAGCCCAACCAACGGGTGGCCATATCGGGATACTCACGATTGCGCTGCAACACGACGGTCCCCTCGACGGGGAACGCGCGCTCTAGGTAGAAGGGGCCAGTGCCAACCCAGAAGTGACCACGGCGGCGGTGCCATTCCGAAAGATTCTCAAAGCGGGCCGTCATCTCATCGGCGGTCACGTACTGACTGAACGTAGGCTCGTAAGGCATCGTGGCGCCCTCTTCTAGCATAGCATCCAATTGCCCTTTTAGAACTTCGATGGTGGGGCCGGCGATGTAGCTAAGCCATTCGACCTCGCTCGCCTCGGCTTTCGCGGAGGAGAATGCAGCTTCTCCATTCGCATCGGCCATGACACCCAACGCCAAAGTATGCCAGGCTCCCTGGCCGTAGTCGAAGTAGGGCCACCAAGTGGTGATGCTTTGCTCGGCATCCATGGCGTAGTAGTCGCTGTAAGTTTCGATGACCAGCGGGTCCTCAGAGACGATGCGCACACCACGGAAGCTGGACATGAAGGAGCTGTAATCCGGTACATAGCCTTCGTCATAGATAGCGCTGGCTTCCTGCCCACGGTCGAAGGTGAGGATCATGCCCATAATCACGTCGGCGATGGAGAAGGAGCTGCCATCGTGCCATTTGACGGTGTCGTAGAGATCCTCGGGATAGTAGACTACGCTCTTGCGCTTCGCCATCTGCGGCTCGGTGTAAACTTCAGACGCCGTCAGGAAAGTCTGCGACTCGGCATCCCAGCCCGCCCAGGCGTCGTCGGGGACGACGATCTCATCGACAAATTCCAGTTCCACCCAGTCCAACGTCTTGAAGACGGGGAGACCTTCCTGCACCGTGACCTCGGCCCGCTCGAAGCGGTTGGGCCAGTAGAGACCGGTATAAGGATCGGGAACATAGCCGCTCTCGCCCGTACCACGGATCAGCATCATGTCGTAAACCCAGTTGCTGCCCGCAATGGGGTTCCAAGGCTCGGTCAGAATGCTGGGCATAGCGATGTTCATCGAACCACCGACCTCGCCCTCGCGCTGCAGGGTCTGCGCCCACAGCCAAGCGCCATTGACGCCGGCGTATAGGTCAGCCGCTACAGAAGCTTCCTTGCGTTTGGGGGTAATAGCAGCGCTGTCGACCAGCCAGATGCGGACGGAGTCTTCCATCGACATCCGCAGCGCGTCCGCCATCATGTCGCGGCGCTCTTCGGCAGAACCGAAGTCGCTGTTCATCAGACGCTCACAGAGTTCATAGAATTCAGGGGTATTCTCGTAAGCCTGCCACAGGGGGAAGCCCAAGCCCATGTCAGTGTAGAAGAAAGCAAAGTTGTCGGCGAGTGTGCGGGGCACGACGGTGGTGACCCAGCCGCCGGTGTAGATGTGGAACTGACCATCTCCGGGGTTGCCCTGGATCCAGATGGGGGACGCCTCGGCTGAGGTGCGGTAATCGCGAACGACGGTGAAGCCGATGTCTTCCAACTGGTTGCCGACGTAGTCGCCGATTTCGCGGCGGGAATCCTCAACACGGATGAGCATGATGATCTCAACCGGCTCACCCTCGTACATCCACATGCCATCCTCGCGGGTCGCGCCCAACGCTTCCATCTCCTCGGAGATGATTTCATCGGCCATCTCGAGGTTGTAGGCGTACTTCAGCTCAAGCTCACGAATCACGTCAGCCATCAGGGCGGCGTCATTGGACGCGCTGTTAAAGGTCGTCCATCGCGCAACGCCCATACCGCCCATGATCTCCTCGGCGATGTAGCTGCGATCCACAAGGTAGTTCATCGCCTCACGGACGCGCGGCACAGCGAAGGGGTTCAACTTGCCGGTGCCCTCGAACACGGGGCCGGCGGGGTTGAAGGTCAGCTCGTTGTAGGAGCCGTAGGAAGGATAGGAATCAAGGTTCTCAGAGTCCACAACCGACGCCGCGATGTCAGGGTCGTCAACGGCATAGGCGTAGATGTCAAGCTCGCCAACCTCGAGGCGGGTGACCGCCTGCTCCGAGGAAGGCTCCTCGACGACGACAACGGTATCCACCATGGCGCCCTGACGGTTCTCAAGATCGGGGCCAACCTCGACAACTTTTTCGACCTCGACCGTGCGCTCGACCTCAACCTCGACCGTGCGCTCGACCTCGACCTCGACGGTGCGCTCGACAATCTCGGTCACTACGACGGTCTCAGGTTCCGCCGGCGTGCCACAGGACGCCAATAACATACTTACCACCAAAATCAGGGTAGTAAGACCAACTAACTTCTTGCTAAACATAGTTCTCCTCCTGGTTATATAGTGAATTGACTTATTGAAATCAAAACCATGTAAAAAGCTTTATTATATCGCCGCGTCACATCACCTCCTTTTGTAGCTTATACGATTTATTATAGCTTGTGACACATCTCATCGAATTCCCTACAAATAAAGTCCAAACTCCTGCACGGCAAGCTGTGAGAATTTTGAGGGGCCTACTATGCAGATGACGCATTATTCACAAGGTAATTACAAGATGAGTTAATTTAACTCCCACTATATCACAGGACATTATAGGCATTCTATACTAAAACGCCAAAACCTTCAAATCAAATTCTTGACCCTTCAGGAATTCGCCGGGTACAATAGCCTATGCCCTATCGATAATCCAATAACAACGCAAAAAATACCTGTGATCTCCACAAACGC
>CAYXVS010000017.1:0-24211 GCA_964468735.1 uncultured Anaerolineales bacterium
GTAACGGGAATATAACAGCCCGATAACGGGCGCCCAGACACTCGCTAACGCTTGGTGTACTGCGGCGCCTTGCGCGCGCGTTTGAGACCTGGCTTCTTGCGTTCCTTCATGCGAGGATCACGCGTCAAAAAGCCGGCGTGCCGTAGCACAGGGCGATGATCGGGGTTGACCTTGAGCAGCGCTCGCGCCACTCCCATCCGCACCGCCTCGGATTGCCCCGTCACGCCGCCGCCTCGGGCCTGCACGGTGACATTAAAATCGCCTAATGTTTCAGTGGCCTCGAAGGCATCTCTAACAGCCTGCCAATCCATCTCGCGGCAGAAATACTCCTGATAGGGCTTGCCATTGACCAAAATTTGACCATCTCCATCTGGATAAAGACGAACCCGCGCCGTCGATGTTTTGCGGCGACCTAAACCCTCATAATACATTCATCCGCCTCCTTACAGCTCCAAAACCTCAGGCTGCTGTGCCTGATGCGGGTGTTCTCCACCCGGATATACCTTGAGCTTCTTATAGATACGACGTCCCAATGGGCCACGCGGCAACATCCCCTTGACGGCGTGCTCGATGACGCGCTCAGGATGCAATTCCAACATCCGCCGCAACGAAACCGCCTTCAGCGAGCCGGGATAACCGGAGTGCCGATAATAGAATTTCTGATCTAATTTACGGCCGGTGACGTTCACCTTCTCCGCATTCACCACGATGACATAGTCTCCCATATCGGTGTAGGGCGTGTAGCTCGGCTTGCCCTTACCCCGCAGGATACTGGCGACTTTGGACGCCAATCGCCCTAACGTCTGCCCCTTTGCATCAACAACATACCATTTTCGCTCGACCTCATCTGGCTTAGCCATATAGGTCTTATGCAAGATTGCTCGTTTCACGTTTGCTATACTCCCTGATATAAGTTCCAAATAACCTTATGCTTTTTACCCGTACAGGACAGCTTTCAGAGAAAGCCCACACGCAGCGATAGCGGGGCCGGCGCGGCTACGATCTCGCGTGTGCAAGATATCGGCGAATTCCTCCGGTGTCAACGCGCCATAGCCGACCCGTAACATCGTCCCGACCAACATTCTTACCATTCGATACAAGAATGCGTTTGCTTCGATATCAAAGTGCAACCACGTGTGTTCGGTTAGATCTTCCAAGCGGCCATAAGCTATCCCTTCGCCCCACGACCACGCTGCGCGATAGACCTCCCGAACGGTGTTATCCCCTTGGGGCGGCGAACCAAACGCCGCGAAGTCGTGCCGACCCTCCAAGGTCTCCGCCGCCGCCTGCATCGCCTCGCGATCCAACGCCTGTGAGATATGCAAGCTGGTGCGATGCACCAATGGATTGGGAATCGGTGCTTGGTAAATTGTGTACCGATACTGACGACGCACCGCGTCGAAACGGGGATGAAAATCCGCCTCGACCTCAGACAGGTGAACGATGGCGATGTGATCGGAGAGCAGGGCGTTCATCCCCCGATGTAAGTCAGCGATGGGATGTCGCCACGCGCCCTCGAAGGCAAGCACCTGGCCCTCAGCATGGACGCCCGCATCGGTACGTCCGGCAGCCGTCACGCGGATGGGGGCGCACATCAGCCTCTCTAAAACATCCTCGATCTCTTCTTGAATGGTGAAGGCGTTTTTCTGACGCTGAAAGCCTGCGTACGCCGTTCCATCGTAGGCGACGATGGCCTTAATTCGCACCGTTCACATCCGTCTGCGTCGTGTGTTAAAGTTCTTCCTTGACCAATGCCAACAGAACTAATTCTGCCGCATCTCCCTTGCGCCACCCCAACTTTAGCCTCCGCGTGTAACCACCGGGACGATCCATATAGCGTGGGGCGAGTTCATCAAACACTTTCTGCACAATCTCTGAATCATTAAGCTCCGACGCCACCCGACGACGCGCGTGGAGTTCCTTCGCCGGATCTCCAGACGCTATACCACGCTTGGCAATCGTGATCATCTTCTCAGATTGTCCTTGCACCGCTTCAGCCTTGGCTCGCGTGGTGCGAATTTGCTCGTGACGGAATAACTCTTTGATCAAGTTGCGTCGCAGAGCGGTCCGATGGCTCGACGAACGATTTAGTTTTTTACCCGCGACTCGATGTCGCATCTTCCACCTCCCTTAAACCTCAGATCCTTCAAGCCGTTCCAAGAAAATAAATCCCCAAAAAATGAGCGGTTTTCCGAGAAAAAAGTCCAGATTTGGGAGGTTTTAATTTCTGGAACTACCTCAGCAGCGCGATATCATAGCACGAAGCGCCAGAAAGGCAACTGTGCGATCCGCGAACTGCTATGATGTCACTTCCTCCACATCTTCCTCTGTCAAGAAGTCCTTATCCTGCAACAGTTCCAGGACCTCTTCCAATGATTTTTCGCCGAAGTTGCGAACGGCCAACAGTGCGTCGGTGCCGCGCGCCAACATTTCCAAAACCTCGCCCACGTTCGAGATGCCTGTGCGCTTCAATGCATTGTAGACACGCACGCTCAATCCCAAATCCTCGATAGGCGTGGCATAGGCCTGATGTGGGATTTTCTCTTCCTTGGGTTCTTCTTCCGCTTCGATTTCCTCTTCGATCTCCGCGCCGGCAACGAGACGTAGATGTTTTACCAGCACCAGAGCCGATTGCTTCAGCGCATCCAATGGCTCCACGCGACCGTCCGTCCAGATATCCATCGTGAGGCGGTCATAGTTGGTCAACTGCCCAACCCGGGCCTGATCCACGTGGAAGGTCACGCGGCGGACCGGGCTGAAGACTGCATCTACAGGCAGGACACCGATGGGCGCCCGCTCACGTCGTTCCGCAGGTTGATAACCACGGCCCTTCTCCACAGTGAACTCGAAATCTAAATGAGCCTCTTCATCATCGACGTAGAAGAGATACAGCTCCGGGTTCAGCAACTCAATCTCCGGCGGTGCGATGATATCTCCCGCCGTGACAATGCCTTCCCCCTCCACGCGGAGCGCCATATATTGCGGGCCTTCACCGTTCATCGTGAGCCGCACCTGCTTGAGACGCAGCATCACTTGAATCACATCCTCCTGCACGCCTGGAATGGCGGTGAATTCATGAGGGATGTCCGTGATGCGCATCGCCGTGATCGCCGCTCCTTCTAATGAGGAGAGTAATACGCGACGCAGGGAATTACCCAGCGTCGTGCCATAACCACTTTCCAGCGGACCGATGATGTATCGGCCATAATGCTGAGTATTAACGTCTATTTCTATTTTGGGCAGCACTGGTGCAACTAACACATTGCCTCCTGTCTGCCTATCTATACGCGGCGCTTTTTAGGCGGACGGCATCCATTGTGAGGGATGGGGGTCGTATCGACGATGGAGAGGACTCGCAAGCCCTTTCCCGCGATAGCGCGCAACGAAGCTTCGCGCCCCGGTCCGGCTCCCTTCACAAAGACATCCACTTCCCGCATACCTTCATTATCCATCGCCTCTTGGGCCACCTTCTCCGCCGCTAATCGGGCGGCAAACGGGGTACTCTTTCGCGTCCCCTTGAACCCAACTGAGCCGGCGCTAGCCCAACGCAACACATTGCCTTGCGTATCGGCGAAGGTTACAATCGTATTGTTAAACGTCGTATGAACATAGACATGTCCATGGGGGACATTGCGCTTCACACGACGAGTCTTTTTCTTACTGCGCCGAGATGAACGTTTAGCCATTCAAACCTCCTAAAAACCCCATCCTGACAAAAAAATTAAACATCGCTGATAATTCAGCGGATTTAGGTCGGGGAGCTGATGACCGAAATAGCCTCTCGACCATCGCGCTCCCATCCCCAGGGTTCCAATTTACTTCTTCTTAACACCGCGACGACGACCACGACCGGCGACAGTCTTACGCGGACCGCGCTTGGTGCGAGCGTTCGTGCGGGTGCGTTGACCGCGCACAGGCAAGTTCCGGCGGTGACGTAGCCCCCGGTAGGAGCCAATCTCGATCAGACGCTTGATGTTACGCTGCACTTCACGTCGCAGGTCGCCCTCGACGACGTAATTGCGGTCAATGATATCACGAATGCGAGCTACTTCGCGCTCGTTCAATTCGTTAACGCGCTTATCGGGGCTAATACCCGCCTGCGTCAGTATATCATTGCTGGTCTTGCGCCCGACACCGTAGATATAGGTCAACCCGATCTCAACTCGCTTATCCCGCGGAAGGTCAACGCCTGCTATACGTGCCATAGTTCCTCCCCAGACTCCTTAAAATGAGCGCCGGCTATCCCTGGCGCTGCTTATGCTTAGGATTTTCGCAGATCACTCGAACAACACCTCGGCGTCGAACAATCTTGCACTTCGGACAACGTTTCTTCACAGATGGTGATACTTTCATTTGTATCCTCCTGTTCTTGAGCCAAGTTACGACTTCCGGTCCCAATTCAGTAACCGCATCAGCGTACGTCAAAGAATACTCGCTCACCCTTCCCCTTGTCTGAGAAAGATGATTTACCTCTCTATGCGATTATCTATCCTACATTAATGATCCAATGCTCGCTGAGCATTGCAACGTTATATTATACCACACTTCCCCAAATCTTAGCGGAGGAAGCCTTCGTAGTGGCGCATCAGCAATTGCGCCTCTAGCTGCCGCATCGTGTCCACAATCGTGCCGACGACAATGAGCAAGCCGGAGCTGTTGATTAACATCTGTTGGGTGTTCATGAACAACCCAATGACAAAGGGCAAGGTCGCGATGATGCCCAAGAAAAGTGCGCCAGCTAATGTGATTCGTTTATAGATTCCTAAAATAAACTCTTCGGTCCTGCGACCAGGGCGCACGCCGGGGATAAATCCCCCTTGCTTCTGCAACGTCTCCGGTAGATTTTGCTGCTCGATCATCACGAAGGTGTAGAAGAAGGTGAATCCAAAGACGGCCAAGAAATAGAGTGGCCCATACCACGGACTTTCCCCACCGAAAAATGCTATTAAGCTCTGAGAGATGTTACTAATCGTCGGATTCGTCGATCCAACGGTAAATTGAGCGATAACAGCCGGGAACGCCAGGATTGATTGGGCAAAGATCATCGGGATCATGCCGGCGGTGTTGACTTTCAAAGGAATGTAGGTGCTGCCGCCGCCATAGACCTTTCGGCCTCGGACACGCTTCCCGTATTGTACGCGAATCCGTCGTTCTCCCTCTTGAACGAAGACGATGAAAAGAATGATCAACACCGTGATGACGGCAAAGATCAAAATACCGAACAAGCCATCGCTATCCGCAATACTGCGCAGGTTCGTAGGAATGCGAGCGACAATGCCGCCTAAAATGATCAATGAGAGACCGTTACCAATCCCCTGCTCGGAGATCAATTCTCCCAACCACACGGCAAACATCGTGCCCGCCGTCATCGTCAACAACACGGTGATGGTTGGCAAAATCTCGCCCGCCCCCCAACCAAAGTTCGGGATGATGGGCGCCGCCGATCCGGAGCTGAACAATTGGGCCTGACCATACGCTTGCAGGGCCGCCAGCGGCACCGTCAGGTAGAAGGTCCATTGATTCATCTTCCGCTGTCCCTCGTCCCCTTCCTCGCGAATCCGCTGTTCGAGCTGCGGGAAAATCGGGAGGAGCAACTGCAAGACGATGGATGCTGTTACATACGGATAGACGCCAGCCGCCAACACCGAGAAATTTGATACAGCGCCGCCGGAAAGCAAATCCAACAGTCCAGCCAACTGACTGGTGGCCGATCCCGAGTTAAGGAACGCGGCCAGTGCGGCGCGATCCACACCGGGCACAGGAATGTTGGACGCCAATCGGAAAATCACCAAGATCAAGATCGTGTACAGGATGCGCCGTCGCAGATCAGGAAGCTTCAATGCATTGCGCAGGGCTTCAATCATCACTTTCCTCCGTTTATCTCACTGCTCAGCGGGTTCGATGACCGCCGCGCTGCCAGGGCAACATCTCCACCTCGCCCCCCGCCTCTTCAATCTTAGCTCGCGCCGAATCAGAAATGCGATGGGTCTTGACCTTCAAGGGGATATCGATTTCCCCGCGCCCCAGCACAACAATCAGATCATCTTCACGTTTAATCATGCCGACCTCGACCAGGGACTTAGGAGTGACCTCCGCCCCAGCCTCAAATCGCCAGCCTAACTCATCGATATTTATCGGTTCAAACTCTAAATGATAGGGGTTAGAGAACCCATGGCCCCGCACAAAGGGTAGTTTGCGAACCAGTGGAAGTTGTCCACCCTCAAAGTAGGGGGGGACACCACCACCCGTGCGAGCGTTCTGGCCTTTCGTCCCCCGACCGGCAGTCTTTCCCTGCCCGGCGGAGATGCCTCGGCCCACACGCCGTCGTGATTTTTTGGATCCCTTGGCGGGATATAGTTCGTGCAACTTCATATTCTCGCCTCCGATCCCACTATGCTTCGATTTTCTCAAACTCGACCAAGTGGGCAATCTTTTCTAACATCCCGCGAATCGCAGGATTATCAGGACGCTCAACGGTTTGATTAAGCTTGCGCAGACCTAACGCCTTGACCGTCCGTTTTTGCCGTTTTGGCGCACCAATCGGGCTGCGAACCAGGGTAATGCGCAGTTTTCCTTGCTCCATTACGCCCCCCGTCTCTGCCAGAATGGCATCACCTCAGCGACGGGTTTCCCGCGCTCCTCGGCGACCTCTTCCACCCAGCGCAACCGATCCAGAGCATCCATCGTTGCTTGAACCACATTCACGGCGGTAGAACTGCCCAGCGACTTGCTCAACACATCCTCAACCCCAGCCGCCTCCAAAACAGGGCGCACCGCACCACCGGCGATCACGCCGGTGCCTTTGGTCGCAGGGCGGATGAGCACCCGGGCGCCACCACAGGAGCCAACTATTTCATGGGGGATCGATGTCCCTTCTAAGGGAATCTCGTGCATATTGCGGCGAGCGCGCGTCGTGGCCTTACCAATCGCATCGGGAACCCCGCGCGCTTTGCCAATGCCAAGCCCCACTTTACCTTGATTATCACCGACAACGGCGACAACGCGGAAGTGGAACGTACGTCCACCTTTGACCACCGTCGAGACTCGCGTAATGTCGATTACGCGCTCGTCTAGTTCTTCTTTTTCGCGAAAGTCACGTCGTGCTTGCATAGACTAACTTTTCCTCCACAGGATTAGAAATCCAGACCCGCCTCGCGGGCGGCATCGGCCAATACTGCAACTCGACCGTGATATTGATAGCCACCCCGATCGAATACTACTTTCTTGACACCTTCATCCAGGGCACGCTCACCTAAGACACGACCTACAACTTGCGCCTGCTCCGTCTTCGTCATTCCATCAAGTTGCTCTCGAATTTCGCGATCAATGGTGGAGGCAGAAACTAAGGTATGCCCCACACTATCATCAATAATCTGAGCATAAATATGATTCAAACTACGAAAGACATTCAGACGTGGACGTTCAGGCGTGCCTTGTACATGTTTGCGGACATGGACATGACGCCGCTTGCGGGCTGCATTACGATTAACTTCTGGTTTCATGTTCTCTCTACCTTTTCTACTTTTACCCTCAGTTCCACGCAGACTTTATAGATTATAGGGCCGTCTTACCGGCCTTGCCAGCCTTGCGGCGGACCCGTTCACCTTGATAGCGGATGCCCTTACCCTGGTAAGGTTCCACCGGACGTGCATCGCGAATCTGGGCCGCAATCCGACCTACTACGGCCTTATCAATTCCGTTCACCCTCACCGTACCAGCACGAGGATTGACCTCAAAGCTCAAATTTTCCGGGGGTTCCATCACGACAGGATGCGAGTATCCCAGGTGCATGACCAAGTTCTGGCCCTGCAGTTCAGCGCGATACCCCGTTCCACGGATTTCCAGCGTCTTGCTGTAACCCTCTGTCACGCCGACCACCATATTGTTGATCAACGCGCGGGTCAATCCATGCAAGGCCCGGGCCTGGCGCTCATTGCTGAGTCGCTTCACCTGGACGGCATCATCCTCAAGAGAAATCTCCATCCGCGTATCAAACCGGCGGGTCAATGTCCCTTTGGGGCCTTTGACGGTCACCTCGGAGCCATCAATCGAAACTTGAACTTTCTCTGGCACAGGCACAGGTAATCTGCCTATTCTAGACACATCTACCTCCTAATCGTCACCAGACGTAGCAGAGGATCTCACCGCCCACGTGCAATCGTCGCGCCTGTTGGCCAGTGATCACGCCCTTGGGGGTCGAGAGGACAGCTATGCCCATCCCGCTGCGCACCCAGGGAATATCCTGCACCGAGGTGTAAATTCGACATCCCGGTTTGCTCACTCGCTTGAGGCCGACAATCACAGGGCGCTGATGTTTCAGATCCCCGACATACTTGAGCTGAAGGACCAGCTCATAAAATGACCCATTCTTTTTGACTTTGTAGTCTTCAATATAGCCTTCGTCCTTCAAGATCTTCGCAATCGAGACCTTGAGCTTGGACGAAGGTATAGTAACAGTCGCATGCTTACGCATCAAAGCATTGCGTACACGCGCCAACATATCAGCAATTGGATCTGACATCACCATAAATCCTACTCCATTACCAACTGGACTTGACCATACCAGGGATCTTCCCCTGTAAGGCCAACTCGCGAACACAAATTCGGCAGAGGCCGAAACGACGGTAGTACCCACGGGGACGGCCGCATCGCGAGCAGCGGTTCCGAACTCGCACGTCATACTTGCGTCGAGTTTCGCGAATCGGCATCGATTTCTTAGCCATAATAACTCCTTCTGCCTAACGCTGTCATCTCAATGTTAACTCTTTCGGAATGGCATCCCGATCAGTTCCAACAGTCGGCGGCCCTCTTCATCCGTCTCGGCCGTCGTGCTGAAACTCACCTCCATGCCGCGGGCCTTATCCACATTGTCGTAATTAATCTCGGGGAAGATCAACTGCTCTTGCAATCCCAGCGTGTAGTTCCCTCGCCCATCAAGTTTATCCGAGACACCTCGGAAGTCACGGGTCCGGGGCAGCGCCACATTGATCAGCCGATCAATAAACGCCCACATCTGATCGCCCCGCAATGTTACTTTGACGCCAATAGCGCGCCCCACGCGCAGCTTGAAGTTCGCAATAGATTTCCGCGACTTGATCACGATGGGCTGCTGCCCGGTGATGGTCCGCAGATCATTGACCGCAAACTCAATCGCTTTGGGATTGTCTAAGGCTTCCCCTACACCAATGTTAATCACGGCCTTTCGGATGCGAGGGGCCTCCATAACATTATCATACCCGAATTCATCCATCATCGTCGGGACGATCTCCTCACGATAACGCTTCTTTAATCGTTGCATATTTCCCTCGCTAGTCCATTACCTCGCCACATTTCCGGCAGACACGAACCTTTTCGCCATCGACGACGTCGTATCCCACCCGGGTGGCTTGATCACAAACAGGGCATACAGGCATAACATTCGAGACATGAATAGGCGCCTCGAATTGAATGCGCCCACCTTGCATCTGCGAGCGTCCCGCACGTTGGGCCGGCTGGTGTTTGATCACCAAGTTGATCTTTGAGACAACGACACGATCTTCCTTGGGCAACACCCGCAAGACCTCACCGCGCAGGCCCCGATCCTCACCGGAGATTACCTGTACCATATCACCTTTCTTAATTCGATTCATTTACCACCTCACTACCCGTCACAGGACTTCTGCTGCTAAGGACACGATCTTCATAAAGCCCTTTTCGCGTAATTCGCGCGCGACCGGGCCAAAGATACGTGTGCCACGGGGATTAAAGCCGTCCTTGTCCAGAACCACCGCTGCATTATCATCAAAGCGGATGTAGGAGCCATCATTACGTCGATACTCCTTGGCCACCCGCACGACGACGGCCCGCACAATCTCGCCCTTTTTGACCGACGAGGTCGGCGTCGCGGACTTGACGGCGGCCATAACGGTATCCCCCACCGAGCCATATCGCCGGGTGGATCCTCCCATCACGCTGATGCACAGCAATTCCTGAGCACCGGTATTATCTGCTACTTTTAACCGCGTCTCTCGTTGAATCATGTTTCACTCCTTACGCGGCTCGCTCCAAGATTTCTTCCACGGCCCAGCGCTTGCGCCGGCTGTAGGGACGAGACTCAATGATGCGCACGGTGTCACCTATGCGACAAGCATTTTCCTCGTCGTGCGCCATGTATTTCTTCACGCCCCGAACGACCTTCTTGTAGCGTGGATGTCGATATCGTCGCTCAACTTCCACGATCACAGTCTTGTCCATCTTATCACTGGTGACAACCCCAGTTAGCTGTCGACGTCGTTCCCTCATGCCGCTGCTCCTTTATCCATCTCTTGCGCCAACTCACGTTCGCGGAGGATCGTCAACATTCGGGCGATGTCCTTGCGGACCGCTCGCATCCGATTAGGATCCTCTAAGCTTCCCACGTTCCATTGCTGACGCAAATTAAACAGTTCGCGCCGAGCCTCTTGCAAGCGATGCCGCAGTTCTTCTGTTGTAAATTCGCGAAGTTCTCGTGCACGCATCACTCTGCTCCCGTTTCTCCAGACTCCAGGCGCTTAATGACCTGGGTCTTAATCGGCAATTTGTGCGCGGCCAGACGAAGGGCCTCACGGGCCACATCTTCTTCCACACCGCCCACCTCAAACATAACTCGTCCGGGTCGGACGACTGCTACCCACTGCTCGACCATCCCCTTGCCCTTACCCATCCGGGTCTCGGCCGGCTTCGATGTCACCGGTTTGTCGGGGAAGAGACGAACCCAATACTTACCCCGGCGCCGCATATGTCGCACAATGGCGCGGCGCGCGGCCTCGATCTGACGAGCGGTGATCCAGGAAGGCTCCAGGGCCTGCAGGCCCACGTCACCGAAGCTAACGTCAACGCCTCGACTGGCCTTACCTTTCATGCGCCCGCGATGTTGCTTGCGATATTTCACGCGTTTCGGCATCAACATAATAATTCTAACTCCTTACCTAGGGAATCTGTCCTAAAATGAATGTTAGGACGCCTGATCCAAGGAGGAGGATTGCCCAGGCAGAATCTCACCTCGGTAGATCCACACCTTGACTCCGATGTTCCCGTAGGCCGTCGCAGCTTCCTCTTGGGCGTAAGAAATATCCGCCCGCAGGGTCTGAAGCGGTACGCGACCTTCGCGCATCCACTCGCGACGAGCCATTTCCGATCCGGAAAGGCGGCCACTGCACATTACCTTGATGCCCTTAGCTCCTGCGCGCATACTCTGGCGAACCGCACGCTTCATCGCGCGGTTATGATAAATCCGCTTCTCCAACTGCGCCACGATGTTCTCCGCGACAAGTTTAGCATCCAGGTCAGGTTGTTCGACTTCCTGCACATCGATGTGAACCCGTTTTCCCTTGGTCAGTTCCTCCACCTCGCGGCGCAGGGCCTTAACATTCGACCCTTTCCGCCCGATGACCATCCCTGGGCGAGCCGTGTTGATGATGATGGAGACCTGATTAGGCGGGAATCGCTCAATTTCGATGCTGGAAACGCCGCTCTGTCCATCCCGGGACTGGGCACACATCGTCTTAGAAATCAAGTTACGAATCTTCCGATCCTCTTCCAATAAGTCCGCGTATTCGCGCCCTTCAGCAAACCATCGCGACTTCCAATCGCGAATGACCTTTAATCGGAAACCATAAGGATGTACTTTGCGCCCCAAGACTCTCCTCCTTCTTACTCTTCGAGCCGTTCTTCAAGAACGACCGTAATATGAGATGAGCGCTTACGGATTGGTCGATAACGTCCTCGACCGCCCCAGCGAGCACGCCGGCCTTTTCCCGGCATCACGCCTGGCCCATCATCCGCTGTCAAGGTATGAATGTAAAGGCGATCCTCATCCAAGCCTTTCTCTACTCCGTTTGCCATCGCCGAGCGAATCACTTTGTAAACTGGCTTGGCAGCAGCGTGAGGGAGGATATCTAATGCGTCCAGGGCTTCCTGTGCGCGCATCCCCCGCAGAGGATCGATGATGCGACGCACCTTCTGCGGCGTCATCGGCACATATTTAGCCTTAGCTCGAGCTGTTTCCATCATCATGCCCTCACTCTATCCTTCTCACTTTACCTTTTTTCTCTTTGATGGTGTGCCCACGGAAGGTCCGCGTCGGGGCGAATTCACCCAAGCGGTGCCCTACCATGTTCTCTGTGATGTAAATTGGCACATGGCGGCGGCCATCATGGACCGCAATCGTGTGGCCTACCATCTGAGGAAAGATCACCGACGCTCGCGACCACGTGCGAATCACGCGCTTCTGACCGGTGCGATTCATTTCCTCGACCTTTTCCAATAACTTAGGCTCTATAAACGGGCCTTTTTTCAACGAACGCGACATATTCTATCCTCCCTAATGTCTACCCACGACCAGACCGTCGCCGGCGGACGATGTATTTCTCCGTCGCGCGGTTATGGCGCGTCTTGCGTCCCAACGTACGCCAGCCCCACGGCGACTTAGGACCAGGCATACCGATCGGAGAACGGCCCTCACCACCACCATGCGGATGGTCGCGAGGCGACATAGCCGAACCACGGACTGTAGGTCGCCAACCCAACCAACGCTTGCGTCCAGCCTTACCTAACTTCACGTTGGCATGATCCGTATTGCCCACCTGCCCGATAGTCGCCATACACTCTTTACGCACCAAACGTAGCTCCGTGCTGGGCAGGCGGAGGGTCACATAATCGCCCTCTTTCGCAGAGATCTGCGCCGCCGTCCCCGCCGCGCGGACCAACTGGCCGCCGCGACCAGGGTGCAGTTCTACATTGTGCACCATCGCGCCCGTAGGAATTCTCGACAACGGCATCGCGTTGCCGACATGCACCTCGATGTCATCCTTCGAGCTGACGACCGTATCACCAACCTTCAATCCCAATGGCGCCAAGATGTATCGTTTTTCACCATCTGCATACGTTATCAAAGCGATGCGGGCGGAGCGGTTGGGGTCGTATTCAATCGATTTAACCGTCCCCGGCACATCTAACTTGTCACGTTTGAAGTCAATCAGCCGATATTGGCGCGCGTGACCACCACCTCGATGCCGAACCGTAATCCGTCCATAGGTATTGCGTCCGGCCTTCTTCTTCAGTGGCCGCAGCAGGCTCTTTTCTGGCTTGGTGCGCGTAATCTCTTCAAATGTCTGCCCGGTCATCCCGCGACGACCAGGAGACGTGGGTCGATACTTCTTAATCCCCATGCTTACGCCTCCAACTCCTCAATTCGATCACCTGGCGCCAGGGTCACAATCGCTTTCTTCCATGGCGGACGATATCGCGAACGACTAACTTTCGCAGGCATATTCATCACGTTGACAGACTCAACGTCAACATCGTAAATCTGCTCCACTGCCTGCTTAACCTTCCGCTTGTTCGCCCGATAATGGACCTCAAAGCTATACTTTCCCAGCTCCAGTTGTCTATATGTCTTTTCCGACACTACCGGTCGTATAATCACATCATAAATATCCATAGCGCTTCCTCTCAATAAATCGTCAACCTAATTAGGCCGCCCGGCCCAAGAACGATTCAATGACTTCTAAGGCACTCAACGGTACGATGACCAAATCGGCGACCAGCAGGTCTCGAATGTTCAAGTATTGAGCGCGCAATATATTCACATTGGGCAAATTACGCCCCGATAGTTCGACCGGCTCATTAGTATCCGGCAACAGGATGAGGACTTTCTTATCCGAGACCGCTAAGTTCTCCAACACCCGGACCATTTCCTTAGTCTTGGGCGCCGGCATCGTCAGATTATCCACAATGATCACTTGTTGCTCCGCCGCCTTAACGGACAACGCCGAGCGTAACGCGGCACGCCGCATCTTACGCGGCATCTTTTTATCGTAGCTGCGCGGCATAGGCCCGTGGGCAATACCGCCTCCCACAAAGATGGGGGCATTCCGGCTGCCGTGCCGGGCGCGCCCCGTTCCCTTCTGACGGTACCACTTGGATTTGGAGCGATTGTTCTCGCTTCGCGTCTTGGTCTTATGCGTACCGGCGCGCTGATTCGCCAATTGTCGAACGACAGCTTGATGCATTAGGGGCACATTGACGGAGGCCTCAAAAATATCGGCGTGCAGTTCGATCTCGTCTATCTGCTCGCCCTGCATATTCATTACTGCTACCCGCATGGCTACTTAATACCTCCCTTTCGAACCCGTTGCTTGCGGGCTTCTTTAACGATCACGAAGCCCCCCTTCGGCCCAGGCACGCTGCCCTTGACGGCCAGAAGGTTGCGATCCGGGTCCACCAAGACAACCTCGATATTCTGTGAGGTCACGCGCTTACCGCCCATTCGGCCCGGCATGCGCTGTCCCTTCCAAACTCGGCCCGGTGACGCACATGCGCCAATCGAACCTGGCGCACGAAGACGATCGGACTGCCCGTGGGTTTTGGGGCCGCCGGAGAAGCCATAGCGCTTCACAACGCCTGCAAAGCCCCGCCCCTTCGATTTGCCGACCACATCCACACGCTCACCCGGCTCGAAGATATTCACCAGCACCTCTTGCCCTAACTCAAAAGCTTCATCCTCACGAATGCGGATCTCGCGTAGATAGCGTAGCAGGGAGACGCCGGCCCGATCCAAGTGACCCATTTGCCCCTTCGTCAGATGCTTCTCTTTGGCCGGCTCGTATCCGAGTTGAACCGCGTGATAACCATCACGCTCCTCGGTCCGAATCTGGGTCACGTAACATGGCCCAGCCTCGATCACGGTGACCGGCACGACCGAGCCATCCTCTTGGAAGACCTGGGTCATTCCGACTTTCTTACCTAAAATTCCTCTCATTAATCATTTACCTCCGAGGGACTGCCAACCATCGTTAGTTAACGTCGCATCATCCCTAAAGCTTACCGCTCACACTACCCCCCCTGGCCCGAACCCCAATAACGACAAGCTCAAGACCAGGGGGGTAAGATCATGCGAACTGAAAGCTATATTGATTTTCTAAGCTGCTAAGGAGTGAGATGTAAATAACTTACCCGTTTTTACGGCTACATGCAGATCCCCAAATAGGAAAGTTATTATTTTCTCCTTAGCCCTAAGCGGTTACAGCTTAATCTCGATATCAACCCCGGCGGGCATGTTCAGCCGCATCAGGGTATCAATAGTTTTCGAATCCGACTCTTGAATATCGATCAATCGCTTGTGTGTGCGGATTTCGAAATGCTCGTGACTGTCTTTGTCGATAAAAGTAGAACGTCGCACTGTAAAGCGCTCGATTTTGGTCGGCAGCGGCACCGGGCCGGCGACCCGTGCCCCAGTGCGCTCCGCCGCCTCGACGATACGCCGAGCGGATTCATCAAGAATCCGATGATCATACGCTTTGAGCCGAATACGAATCCGTTGTTTTGTCATAAACCACCTGATCTAGACGGGCTACCCAAGTACCTTGGTGATGACACCGGCGCCAACCGTCAGGCCACCCTCGCGGATCGCGAATCGATGACCTTCCTCAAGCGCCACCGGGGTAATCAACTCGACGGTCATCATCGTGTCGTCCCCAGGCATCACCATCTTCACATCCCCGGCCAAAGTCACCTCACCGGTCACATCCATTGTCCCAATGTAGAACTGCGGCTTGTATCCCGTGAAGAAAGGCTTGTGCCGTCCGCCCTCGTCCTTCTTCAAGACGTAGACTTCGGCCTCAAACTTCTGCTTCGCGTGGATGGAGCCGGGCTTAGCAATCACCATACCACGGCCCACCTCATCCTTGCCAACGCCCCGCAAGAGCAAGCCAGCGTTATCGCCTGCGCGGACCTCATCCAAGACCTTGTGGAACATCTCCATGGAGGTCACGACGGTCGAAATGGGGTCCTCGTTCAGGCCGACGATCTCAACTGGCGTATTAGGTCGCATCGTGCCGCGCGTAACGCGCCCCGTGACCACTGTACCACGGCCCTTGATTGAGAAGACGTCCTCGATGGGCATTAAGAAGGGCTTATCCTCATCGCGTTCGGGCGTGGGGATGTACTCGTCCACCACCCGCATCAGTTCCCAAATCGGCTGATAGGGGTCGGCGTCTGGGTCATCGCTTTCACAGTTCAATGCTTCCAGCGCGGATCCCTGAACAATGGGGGTCTCGTCGCCGGGGAACTGGTAGCTGCTCAACAGCTCGCGAATTTCCAGATCGACCAGCTCTAACAGCTCTGGGTCGTCCATCAGATCGACCTTGTTCAAGAAAACCACAATCGCGGGGACCTCAACCTGACGCGCCAACAGAATGTGCTCGCGGGTCTGGGGCATCGGCCCGTCGACCGCGGACACAACCAGGATCGCGCCGTCCATCTGGGCCGCGCCCGTGATCATGTTCTTGATGTAGTCGCGGTGACCCGGGCAGTCCACGTGCGCGTAGTGACGGTTGTCCGTCTCGTACTCGACGTGGGAAATCGCCACGGTCAAGATTTTAGTCGCATCCCGACGGAACATCTTCGCGTCGGCCTTCGCAACGTCATCATATCCCCGGAAGTCCGCCCACCCTTTGAGGGCCAACGTGCGGGTAATTGCTGCAGTTAGCGTCGTTTTGCCGTGATCAATGTGACCAATGGTCCCAACATTGACATGTGGCTTCGTGCGCTCAAAAGTCTCCTTAGCCATTCTCCACTTCTCCTTTTGATGTTTAAGTAAAACTGATGATCACTTATCTTATGAGTTTATGCGCCATACAAGATGGCATCCATCTGTCGAGAATTCACCGGTGCGTAATGGTGGAATTCCATCGTAAATGTGCCCCGCCCCTGCGTCGCACTCCGCAAATCGGTAGCGTACCCAAACAATTGGGACAAGGGAGCGTATGCTCGCACAGCTTGCCCCCCACTCGGACGCATTTCCATCTTCTGAATGTCCGCGCCGCGAGCATTCAAATCGCCCATCACCTCGCCGACGAATCCTTCCGGCACGACAACTTCCAGATCCATCACCGGCTCAAGCAACACCGGATCTGCCGACTCCACGGCCTTACGCAAGGCCTGAACAGCGGCCGCCTCAAAGGCGATGGGTGATGAACTGTTAGGATCCATCTTGGCATCGACCAATCGGATCACTAAACCCACTAAAGGATAACCGGCCAGAAAGCCACTTTCCAGAGAATCCATCACGCCATTCTCTATGGCGGCTACATACTCTTCCGGCAATGTGTCCGGTTGAAGCGCATTCACGAAGCGATTTTCGTTGTTCTCATCCGCCGGTCTGACTTCCAAGACAACTCGCGCATACTGAAGCTTGCCGCCCAACATCCGGTTGAATTCGATGTCGGCCCACTCGGTCTTCGTGACGGTCTCTTTGTAGGCCACGCGGCGCTTCCCCACGTTGGCCTGGACGTTGAACTCGCGCAACATCCGATCCACCAGGATGTCCAGATGTAACTCGCCCATCCCAGAGATGATCGTCTGGCCTGTGGCCTCGTCTTGCTGGACGCGAAATGTCGGATCTTCCTCCGATAACCGCTCCAGCGCCTCGTTCAAACGATCCTGATCGGCGAGCGTCTTCGGCTCTATCGCCACAGAGATCACCGGCTCCGGGAATCGGATGGATTCCAATACGATCGGCGCGTGCATCGCGCTCAAGGTATCCCCGGTAAAGGTCTGCTTTAGCCCTACTGTAGCCCCAATATCACCCGCGCGCAGGACATCGACCTCCTCGCGGTGATCCGCGAACATCCGCAGCAAGCGCGGGATGCGCTCTCGGACATTCTTGGTGGGATTCATATAGACATTACCGCGTTTTATCTTACCGGAGTAAACGCGGAAATATCCTAATCGTCCCGCATACGAATCCGTCGTGATCTTGAAGACTAAAGCAGCCAGCGGGCCGTCAGGGTCTGCGCCCCGCTCTTCGATGCGATCTTTCTTGGGATTTCGCCCCTTAATCGGGGGAACTTCCAACGGTGAGGGTAACAAATCCACCACCGCATCTAACAGCGGCTGAACCCCTTTGTTGCGCAACGCCGAGCCACACAAGACGGGCTGAATTCGCCCCCTAATCGTCGCTCCGCGCAACGCGCAGCGTAAATCCTCGGCGGGAATCTCTTCCCCTTCTAGATACCGCATCATCAGGTCGTCATCGGTCTCGACAATCGCCTCTAGGGCCTTTTCGCGTGCTTCTTGCGCCTTCTCAGCCACAGATTCGGGGATCTCCGTCCTCCGTGGTTTCTGTCCCAGCTTATCATCCCAGATGAAGGCTTCCCAGGCCAGCAAATCCACGACTCCTCGGAAATCGGATTCGACGCCGATGGGCCATTGGATCGGCACGGGATTCGCCTTCAGGCGCTCGCGGATGGTACTCACTGCGTAAGCGAAATCCGCCCCCAGCTTATCCATCTTGTTCACGAACGCGATGAGTGGCACCTTAAATGCCTTCGCCTGTCGCCAGACTGTCTCTGACTGCGGCTCGACGCCGGCTGTGCCATCAAAGACCACAATTCCACCATCCAGAACCCGCAAACTACGCTGCACTTCGGCTGTGAAGTCGATGTGACCTGGCGTGTCCACGATGTTGATTTGGCAATCGCGCCAAAAGCAGGTCACGGCGGCTGATGTAATCGTAATCCCCCGCTCCCGCTCCTGGGTCATCCAGTCGGTGATAGTCGTCCCCTCATCAACGCTGCCTAAGCGATGGGTGCGTCCCGTGTAATACAGGATACGTTCCGTTGTGGTCGTCTTGCCCGCGTCAATATGGGCAATAATACCGATGTTACGAATATTCTTAAGTGAATGTGCAAACTCAGCCATCGCTAGGAACCTCGAAAAAACTCAATCTCATCCAGCGATAGCAATCTCGACAGCTTACCAGCGCAAATGAGCAAATGCGCGGTTCGCTTCTGCCATCCGCAGGGTTTCCTCGCGACGTCGGACAGCTGCGCCGCGTTCCTCGGAGGCATCTAACAATTCCGCCGCGAGCTTATCAACCATATCATGCCCACCACGACTACGCGCCGCGGCCAACAGCCAGCGGAACGCCAACGAAACCTGGCGGTAGCGCGGCACCTCGACCGGAATCTGATAGGTGGCCCCACCAACCCGTCGCGGTTTAACCTCGACCGGGGGCATTACATTTTGTACGGCGGCCTCGAAGATCTCGAGCGGGGGTTTACCCGCGCGCGCTTCCATAACGTCCATCGCATCGTACATAACGCGACGCGCTACGTTCTTCTTCCCGCCATACATCATACGGTTGATAAAGCGCTCGATTAAAACGCTATTATAACGAACATCAGGGGAAACTTCTCGCTTAGGTGGACGATAACGCCTTGGCATATCTCACTCTATCCTATCAGTCTTACTTGGGCTTTTTAGTCCCATACTTAGAACGACGCTGACTACGACCCTCAACACCAGTCGCATCCAATGCTCCCCGGACGATGTGATAACGCACGCCCGGAAGATCCTTCACACGCCCGCCACGCACCAAAACGACCGAGTGCTCCTGCAAATTGTGCCCCTCGCCGGGGATATAGGCAGTCACCTCGATGCGGTTGGAAAGTCGGACCCGCGCGATCTTACGCAGCGCGGAGTTCGGCTTCTTTGGCGTCATAGTCCGAACGACGGTGCATACACCGCGCTTCTGAGGATTCCCCTCTTGAACGCGCACGCGCTTCCCTTTGAGTGTGTTGTAGTTGTAGAGTAACGCTGGCGCCTTAGACTTCTTCTCTTTTGGCTTACGACCCTTACGAACTAATTGATTAATGGTAGGCAACTTTCTCCTCCTACAAACCAAGTCTTCTTATTTAAAAGAGGCCATCTAACCATGGATGGCCTCCTTACTTGTCGACCAAAATCTCTTTACCTGTCGATGGCAGGGTTAGTAGCCGCCATCCCCATGCGAAAGTAAATTCTACCATGGAACTCTAAAAGGTCAACCAGAGGAGAATTTATTTCGCTCATGTACCCTCGAGAGCGTTTTATTGCTCTTCGGGCGCCAGTCCTAACAGTCCCATGCCCAGCTTGGGGATCTTAGCCTGACGCTCTTCCCGTCCGAAGTGCAGGATTTCTCCAGAGTCGGTCACGGCCTCCACGGAGAGTGCGAGGCTCTGCAACTCCTTGACCAACACCTTGAAGGAGGCCGGGATGCCCGGCTCCTCGATAGGTAGGCCCTTGACAATCGACTCATAGGCCTTGACGCGCCCCTGCACATCGTCCGATTTGATCGTCAACATCTCCTGAAGGGTGTAGGCCGCGCCATACGCCTCCAAGGCCCAGACCTCCATCTCGCCGAAGCGCTGACCACCAAATTGCGCCTTGCCGCCCAACGGCTGTTGGGTGACCAGGGAGTAAGGCCCTGTGGATCGGGTGTGGACCTTGTCCTCCACCATGTGGGCTAACTTGAACATATAGATAATCCCCACGGTGACCGGGAGATCGAAAGGCTTCCCCGTCTTGCCATCGTACAGACGCATCTTGCCCAACGTCGGGAGGGGCGCCTCGTGCTCACGACTATACGTTGTGGCCTCGTATACGACCTCTTTATCCGACAGATCCGCGACCTCTTGACCGTACTCCTCGAGCCATAGGCGGAGACAGACAGCCTGGGCTTTCTCATCCGCCTGCTGGCGCTCTTGATAGGAACGGTCGTCGTCCTCAAAGCAGAGAATTTCATCTGGATCATAGCCGCGATCCTTCAGCCATTCACGTAACACTGAGCGCCGCGCATAGATGCGATCATATCGAAGGCGGTTGACGTCATAGCCTTCCGGCGCCAACCACGACATGATATAGAACAAACGCGCTTCCTCATCATCGCGCAACGTTTCTAGATCATAATCCTGCGCCCGAAGCCATGTCCAAGCCCGCTCGACGACATCCGACCACGCACGGTCGATGAGCCAAGCGCGGGCCAATTCAGCCGCGATCTCATCCTCATGGGCGCCATCGAAGACGGGCGAGATGGTTCGGAAGCCCAGGCGATCCGCCGCCCAGCCTAAGTGCGTCTCCAGCACCTGCCCGATGTTCATCCGGCCCGGCACACCCAACGGGTTGAGGATAATATCGACCGGCGTGCCGTCTTCCAAATAGGGCATATCCTCAATCGGCACGATCTTGGAGATCACGCCCTTGTTGCCGTGCCGCCCGGCCATCTTATCGCCTGCGGTAATTTTGCGGCGCTGCGCCACGTTGACGCGCACCACTTCTTCTACGCCGGCCGGCAGATCGCGATACTCCTCGCGATTGAAGACCTTGACATCCACCACTTTGCCGTATGCGCCGTGGGGCATGCGCAAGCTGGTGTCCTTCACATCGCGCAGCTTTTCACCGAAGATGGCGCGCAAGAGCTTCTCCTCCGGGGTCAATTCCTTCTCTCCCTTTGGCGTGATCTTGCCCACCAGGATGTCCAGCGGGCCAACTTCCGCGCCGACGCGAATGACGCCGCCCTCGTCCAACTCCCGCAACACGTCATCGGAGACGTTGGGGATCTCGCGGGTCACCTCTTCCGGCCCCAATTTGGTATCGCGAGCGACCAGCTCATGCTCATCGATGTGAATGGAGGTGAAACGGTCTTCGCGCACCATGTTCTCGCTCAAGAGGATCGCGTCCTCGTAGTTGCCGCCCTCCCACGACATAAAGGCGACCAACACGTTCTGGCCCAAGGCCAGGTTACCGCTCTCGGTGGAGGAGCTGTCAACGAGCACATCGCCCTTCTTGACGCGCTGCCCCTTAGATACGACCGAGCGCTGATCGATGCACGTGCTCTGATTCGAGCGGGTGTACTTATACAGCTCGTAGGTGCCAACGTCGCCATCATCGTAGCGAACAACGACGCGCTCGCCGGTCGAGCTGACGACAACGCCATCCTTCTCGGCCAGATAGACCAAGCCGGAGTTCTCCGCCGCCGGGCGCTCGATGCCCGTCCCGACGACGGGCGCATCCGGGCGCACCAACGGCACGGCCTGCCGCTGCATGTTCGATCCCATCAGGGCGCGGTTCGCGTCATCGTGCTCCAAGAAGGGGATCAACGCCGCCGCGACGCCCACGATCTGGATCGGGGCGACATCGATGTAATCGATGCGCGTTGGTGCGGCGAACATAAATTGATCGCCGTGCCGCGCAGGCACGCGATCCTCGACAAAGTATCCTTCATCATCCAAGATAGCATTTGCCTGCGCGATGACGTAGGGTTCCTCGCGATCCGCCGAGAGGTAGACCACCTCATCTGTGACGCGGGGCATTACTTTGACCGGATCCTTCAATGACAACGCCGCGATTTTCTCGGCCAACGCCGCCGTGATCTCGGCGCCCGCCTCGGCCACCACCTCATCGGAGTCTGGGTCGCGCACATCCGTGCGCAGCGTCTCACCCTCCAATTGAGCGGGCGAGTTCTGCACCACGCGGACGACGCGCCGATAGGGCGTCTCCACAAATCCCAGGTCGTTGACGCGCGCGAACGCCGCCAAGCGCCCGATGAGACCGATGTTCGGCCCCTCCGGCGTCTCGATGGGGCAGATGCGCCCGTAGTGGCTGTGATGCACGTCGCGGACGTCGAAGCCCGCGCGCTCGCGCCGCAAGCCGCCCGGCCCCAGCGCCGACAGGGTTCGCTTGTGCGTGAGGCTGGAAAGGGGATTGGTCTGCTCCATAAATTGGGAGAGCTGACTCGATCCGAAGAATTGGCGCACGACGGCGACGACGGGACGAATGTTGATCAAGTTCACGGGCGTCGGCGATTGATCGCGGATGCTCATCCGCTCCTTGACGACGCGAACCATCCGCACGATGCCGACGCGAATCTTGGCCTGCACCAACTCGCCCATCGTTTTGACGCGCCGATTGCCCAGGTGATCCATATCATCCGGGCCGGCGACGCCATTATTGATGTGAATCATGCGCCGCACAATGGCGACCACGTCTTCCTTGGTGAGCGTGCGCACTGACATCGGGATGTTGAGTTGCATCCGCTGATTGAGCTTGTAGCGGCCAACTCGCTGGAGATTATAGCGTTGAGGATCGAAGAGCTGCGAGGTGAGGTACTCTTGCGCGTTGTCCAGCGTGGGGGGATCGCCCGGACGCATCCGCCGATAGAATTCGATGATCGCCTCCTCGGCGATGGGCTGATCATCCTTCATCTCCCACGTCGGCTCCTGCCGAATCGTGTTGGGAATCCAAGGGTTATCGGGATCGTTATCGGATTCCCCAAAAAGCTCCAACAATTCCTCGTCGGTGCCCTCAGATAGGATATCGCTGTGCAACTCATCGTCCACCGCCGCCAACGCGCGGAGGAAAATCGTCACCGGGATGGTGCGCTTGCGGTTGAAACGCAGCACTAGATAGCCCGATTTCCGGGTCTCGAATTGCATCCACGCGCCCCGGTCGGGAATCATCTTGGCGCTGGCCAAACGGCGCCCCTTATCAATTTCCAGATCGAAGTAGACGCTGGGGGAGCGAATAAGCTGACTGACAACCACGCGCTCGGTGCCGTTGACGACGAAGGTCGCGTCTTTGGTCATCAGGGGAAAATCCCCCATGAAGATTTCCTGCTGAATGATCTCGCTGGTCTTGCGATTGACCAGCGCTACATCTACATGCAGTGGGATGGAGTAGGTGAGATCGCGATCCACGCACTCCTGGCGCGTGTGTTTTGGCTCATCAAAACGATAATCCAGATCAAACCCGGCCTCCTTTGCTTTATGGCCAGGTAAATAGAGACTTAATGATCCATTAAAACTCTCAATGGGTGAAGCCTCATCGAAAAGTTGATAAATCCCCTCCTCAAGCAACCAGTTATAGGACTGGACCTGCACTTCCACCAGTCCGGGGAGCGGCAAAGCACTCGGAATACGCGCGTACGATTTGACTCCAAGATCAGCTACTGACATCCTGTTCCCTTACCTCCTGGGCGACCACTCTACATCTTAGATATCGTCAATGATGGCAGTCTCTCGCTAACATCGCCCCTGCACGCACAGCCAAACAGATCCTCAGACATTCCCATCTTTTATAAAAGCATCCAGCAGAATAAAGATAAGCCTATGAGGTGATCAGAGGATCATCGCGTAGGGAGGACAATCGTGACACTTCCAATAACACAACAGACGATATACACACAATAACCAATGTCGTAAAGTTCCAAATTGAGAGTCTACCTGATTCGACCTAAACGATTTAACATTATAACATGGGCTATAATTACGTCAACTAAATTCTAAAAGTCAGAATATAATCTAGTTTATGGCGCATCCTTGGGGATGGTTCACGAGCCAGCAGAAATTGGTTTACACTTTTATTTTGCGCAGAA
>CAYXVS010000018.1:0-6006 GCA_964468735.1 uncultured Anaerolineales bacterium
TTTACTCCTTTGAAGTTTCTTGTGATAGGTATAGAGCTTCTTGATAAACGTTGTGATGAAGGCGAAAACCTTCTGTTCTCAATTGATCCAGCAAAGGACGTATTTGAGGGATTTCACCTGCACGTTTTGCCTTGATCAATATGCCGATCATGCCGATGACGTCAATCCCCAAAGATTGTGCTAATTGACGCGCGAGTTTATCATCTAAACCGGCCAAGCAATTGGGGCTTCTGTGTGTGTAGGCGATGACGGCTTGTTCACCTGCGCCTAATGTGTTGGATGGAAGCTGTGCGATTTCCTCTTTGCTCACCTTGACAATTTGCATCCACGTAAAGCGGCGGGGATTAACTGTATCCGTTCGGAGGGTTCTTCCTACATCTAATTCCGATAGCACGGCTTGGGGAATCAGTATAGTTGTGAATAAGGTATCCAGGAGATCCAGGTGTTGGATGCGTCCCAGATAGAGCAGCACTGAGGTGTCACTGACCAGATTTGTCACGCAAGACCTCTTGACGAAGGTCATCTGGGGTGATTTGAGAGATGGCGATCCCGTACTCGGCGCAGAGATCTAGAAACGTTACGCGAGGCACACCGGCCAATTCGGCTGCTGCACCTGAAGAAAGCTTTCCCAACCGAAACATCATCAGCGCAGCATAGAGTTGTAGGTCTCGCGAGAGTTCCTCTGGTGTCCGATTGAGGCGCTGTTGGATGTTGCTGGGTATTCTCAAAGTCAGAATCTCTTCCATATTTCCTGCTCCTGTCTACCGAAATAAGTCATCCTCCGGCGGACGCTGCATATCGACAGCGCGGCCTTCTCCGCGCGGGTAATCCGCGCCGCGAATGAGCACGACGGGCAGGCGTTCGGCGGCTTGCCCGGTGATGAGGCCGGCGGCTGCGGCCAGTTCGTCGGCGCGGGCGACGGTGGTCACGCGCAGCGTGTAGCCGAACATATCCGGTTGCCCGCGCAGATCGGCGATGGGCAACATCCCGGCGACGCCTAACGCAAGGTTGATGGCGCCTTCGCGCCAGGCGCGCCCGTGCGTGTCGGTGATGATGACGGCGATGTCGACATCGGTGGCTGCCCTCAGCGCGGCGCGGATGCTTTGCGCCGAGCCGTCGGGATCAAGCGGCAGCGGTAGCGCGCTCTCGCCTTCTGGGCCGGCGATGTTGGAGCGATCCACGCCAGCGTTGGCGCAGATCCAGCCGTGGCGCGTCTCCGTGATCAGCACGGGCCCGCGCTGGCGGATCACCCCCCGCGATTCTCGCAGAATGACCTCGACGAGGCGCGGATCTTTCCCCGTCGCTGCGGCAAGCTCCCGCGCTGGGGGCGAGGGTGTGACCTCGGCCAAGCGAACGGCGCGCCCTTCGGCCTTGGAGACGATCTTCTGGGTGATGACGAGCACGTCGCCCGCTTGGAGCTTCAACTCCGCGCAGGTCAGCGCTTCTAAGATAAGGCCGGCAATATCGTCGCCCGGTTGGACGTTGGGGATGTTGGGCAGGCCATGTAAAGTGATGCTATGAGGATCGATTTTCATCCTCTGGCAGCCCGGTGATGCGGATGCCCGATCCGGGCACTTTGTAGCGGATGTTGATCCCGATGAGGATCGAGGTGAGGCCCTCCACCACTTTGGCGTTGATCAGCGGGCCGGCGTCGATGCCGCGCGTGCCGATCTCCTCGGCCAGTTGGACGGCGATGGCCTTGGCCTCTTTGTCGTCGCCGCAGACCAGCACGTCGCAGGCGACGGGGTGATCAGGCTCCTGGAGGTGGTGCGCGCCGACGTTCTGGAAGGCGGCGACCACGCGCACGTCCGGGCCGAGCAGCGCCTGCGCCTGCTCCGAGGCGGAGCCTTCCGGCGGGATGTAAACGCGCGCGACCTTCGGCGGCTTGAGCGCCACGGTCACGTTGATCAGAACCTTGCCCTGTAGTTCCTCCTGGATGCTGGCCAGGAGCTTGTTTTGCGCGCTGTAGGGCACGGTGAGCACAGCCACATCGCAGGCGCGGGCGGCGGCGGGATTTTCCATCCCTTCGATGAGCGGCTCGCCCAACTCGGCGTTCAACTCCCCGGCGATGCGTTGGGCCTTGGCTTCCTGGCGCGAGCCGATGATAACGCGATGACCGGCTTTCGCCCAGCGCATCGCCAGCCCCGGGCCTTCGTTGCCTGTGCCGCCTAAGACAGCGAGGGTGTACGTGGATGTCATACAATTTCTCCTTGTGTTGGATTGCAAATCGATGTTTGATAGCTCTGGTTACAGAATATGCAGGGTCTCGCCCTCTTGGGCTAATATCGTGTTGGGAAAGTGCTCTTGGGCTTTGGTCAGCATTCTCTCTAAATATGCATCATCGTGGCCGGGGCTGTGATGCGTCAGCACCAGTTTCTTGACCTTGGCCGCTTGCGCCACGTCCACGGCCATATTCCAGGTGCTGTGCCCAAATCCCTGCCGGATGGGCATATCATCGGCGTATTCGTGGGAATCATACTCCGCGTCGTGAACCAGCAAGTCGGTCTCTTTGGCCAGGGCGATTAGTTTGCGATCCCCGCCGACGTAGCCTTCCGTATCGGTGGCGATGACGAGGCTGTGGCCCTGATATTCGATCCTGAAGAAGAAGATGCCGTGCTGGGGGTGATTGTAGCCGTGATTGGCGCGGATGATCACAGCGTCTGGACCGAGATTCTCTGGGGATTCCCCCAAACTATAAAGCGTTGGGGAGGGGTTATTCTTGCTCAATATGATGAGATCGCCGTGGCGGATATAGGATATAATGCGCTTGCTGTAAAGCTCCTCCAATCCCAATGGAAAGACGGGCGGAGACATCTCGCGCTCGAGGATGTTCTCGAATTGACTATCGCCGAGATGTGGCCCAAATATGTGGATGGTGCTGGCTGGATGTCGGGTGGGGAAGAAGAACGGGAGACCTTGGGTGTGATCATGATGTGTGTGGGTGAGAAGCAAAATCAAGTTGATGGGATCGCCCGAAGCGACATGTTCTTCTATGATGCTCTGTCCTAGTCCAATAATCCCTGTCCCGGCGTCAATCACAATGCGATGTTGGCCGACATTGATCTCCATACAGGTGGTATTGCCGCCATATTTGACGGTGGTCGGGCCAGGCTTAGGATATCCGCCGCGTGCGCCCCAGAATGTGATATTAAATGGTTTCTCTTTCATGTATTTTCTCCTGTGTTGGGGAGATGAACAACGATTATGACTTCGCTTAGGGCTTGTAGGTCGTTTACAGAATGGTGACGTCCTGTATGTTCATAGTGTAGCATAAGTATTGGAATGTAGCAATGATGCGCAAGGAAACTGGTACGGATCAATCACGTTCGGCCGTCCATTGGCAGCGGTAGACGGCCATGTTATCCTTGCCCAACTGGCGCGTGATGGCCGTGTCGGTTTGGTAGATCTTCTCCAGGCGCGGATCTGCAACGATGTCGGGATACCAAGAGGGGAAGGTGACCAGGTAATCCGCCTCTTGCGCCTCCATCCAGGCCAGCAATTGGGCCTCGTCGCGGATGAAGGGGGTGACCTCCGGGCTGATCAACCCGGCCAGATCTAACAACTCGCGCTGCGTGAAATATCCCAGCGCGCCGATGTCGTGCGCGGCGATCTGGGCGTCGCGGGGCGTGTGGATGTTGACCCACTGGGCGACGTCGACCATCTCCCCATTGATGATGGCCACGTCCGTAGCGAAGGCCTCGGCGCCGCGCCCCAAAAATACCAGCGTGACCACCAAGATTGCGACGGCCCAGGCGCGCGTCAGAATCCAGCCCGGCCCGCGCGGGGATCGTCGCCACAGGCGCCGCACCCCGCCGACGCCCAACGTCAGCAGCGGCGGCACGATGGGGATAAGATACCGTCCGTGCTGGTACGAGACCGGCAAGCGCCAGGCGTAGAGAATCCACGTCCCGACGGCCCAGAGGAGCGGCAGCCCGGTGTGCGGTTTTTCACGCAGGCTGGGGAGCGCCCACGGAATCGCCGGCAGCAGAAGCGCCAGCGGGCCGGCCAGCAGCGGGAGGATCACGTTGAAGAGGCGCTGCCAGAAGGGCTGGCTGTAGATAATCCGGTATTCTTCTTGCTTGGCGTAGAAAGTATTGGGAAACAGCGTGCCGCTCAGGTGTAGGTTCAACAACAGATAGGGGAGCAGCACACATCCCAATCCCAAAATCGCCCATAATCCGCGCGTGAGGATGGGGCGAAAATGCTGCCAGGCGGGCCAGTAATGGAAGATCACCGCTAACCCCAGGATGCCGCCGAGCAGGATGCCCTCCGGGCGCACGAGCATCAACACGCCGACGCCGAGTCCGCCCCAGAATGCTCCCTTGGCGTCGGGGGGATGATCGCCCCAGCGGATGCTCATCGTCAGCAGGGCCAGCACGCCCGCCGCGAAGAGGCTCGTCTCCATCCCGGAGGCGGCGCCCCAGACGATATGCCATTCCGTGGCTAAGACAGCAGCGACTAACAGCGGCGTGCTCTTCTTCTCTGGGAACAGCTCGCGAGCTAAGGCGGCGCCGGCCAGCGCGGTACCGATCAGCGTCAGCGCGCCTAACGCCCACGTCCAGATGAACGGCGCCAGGCCCAGCCAGGCGCCGGGCGTGAGGAGCAGCGTCCAAAGCGGCGAGGTGGAGCCGGCGCTGGGCTTCCCCGGCACGAAGGCGAACTCGCCCCGGAGCGCCAAATTGCGGGCGTAGGTCTGATGAATCCAGCCATCATCTAAGGGGAATCCGGCGGCGACGCCGTTGATCGCTAAAGCTAACAGAAAGGCGCCCATGGCCAGCGCGGACAACAGCACGGGAATCCAGTAGCGGCGGCGCAGTTGGGGCAACATCTAAGCACGCTCTCCTTTTTCTGTCGGATCGAGTTGATTGATCAGCTTTAGCCACGCGCGGGCGGCGCTCGGCCACGTGAATTTGGCCGCCTGCGCCAGGCCAGCCTCCTGCAGACGGGCGCGGAGGTCGGCATCGTCTAGGGCGCGACGCAGCGCATCTGTTAGGCCCGCGACGTCCAGCGGGTCGATGCTGAGGGCGGCCTGGCCGACGACCTCCGGCACGCTGGAGGCCTTGGAGGCGACGACGGGCGTGCCGCTGGCCATCGCCTCCAAGGGCGGCAGGCCGAAGCCTTCGTAGAGGCTGGGGAAGGCCAACACGGCGGCCTGGCGATAGAGCGCGGGCAGATCCTCGTCCTCGAAGTAGCCCATCAGGTGGACGTAGGGGCGCTCGGCGGCGGCCGCCGCGATGGGGTCGGCCATCCAGCCCGTTTGGCCGGCCAGCACCAGGCTGAGATCGCGCTGGGCCGCGAGAGGATCGCACGCCTCCATCAGGCGGCGGTAGTTTTTGCGCGGCTGGATCGTGCCGACGGCCAAGATATAGGGCGCATCGCCGATCTGATAGCGGCGCTGGAGGCGCTCGCGCTCGTCCGGCGCGGGTTCCGGCGTGAAGCGCGCGGTCACGCCGCAGTACAAGGGCGTGACCTTCGCGGGCGGGACGTCCAAGAGCGCGATGAGATCGGCGCGCGTGGCCTCGGAATCGGCCAAAATATGATCGGCGCGGCGGACGCTGCGGGGCACGGCGCGCTTGAGGTAGGTGTGCAGCTTGGGCGGGAAGGTCTCCGGGTGGCGGAGGAAGGTGAGGTCGTGGACGGTGAGCACGGCGCGGGTGGCGCGGCGCAGCGGCGGGAGGACGAAGTCCGGCGAATAGAAGAGGTCGATGGGGCCGGTGACGAGATCCGCCGGCAGGGGAAGCCGCAATTGCTGCCAGAGGCGCGCCATCCAGCGGTCGGTGATGGGCAGCTCGCAGAAACGCAGTTGCCCGGAGGCGCTGGCCTGGAGTTGGGCCTTCTGCGCCTCCCAGGCGGCGCCCAGCCCGCCCATCGCGACCAGCAGGGTGAGGTCGTGGCGGGTGTTGGCGGCTAAGATGGCGCGCACCAACTCGCGCGTGTAGCGACCGATGCCGCCGCCTTGCCGGGCGGCGGCGGTGTAATCAATGGCGATGTGCATAGCGGCTTCCT
>CAYXVS010000018.1:6106-7352 GCA_964468735.1 uncultured Anaerolineales bacterium
AAATCGATGCGCCATGCCACCTGGGCGTCGAAGAGCTGCTGGCCGGTGGGCGTGTGCATCGTGGGCGTCTGCTGATAACTGCGACACATCTGGAGATGTGCCCGCGCGGCTGCGATGGCGGCGGCGTAGTCATCCAAGGCGCGCCGTCCCCAGCGCGTCAGCGTCCGGTAGGGGCCGACGCGGTCGATGTCGTCGGCGTCGGCCAAGATTTGGGCGAGCAGCGTCTCTGGCTGTGGGTCATCGACGTGGGCGGCGATGGCGTAACCAATCGCTTCGATCTCGTGCGGCGCGTAGCCCCAGCGATGCAGGTGTTTGCGCACGATCTGCGCGCCGAGCCGCCCGTGATCCTGCGTCGCGCCCGGGTCGAAGCGGGCGATGTCGTGCAGCAGGCAAGCGACCGTTGTTAGATGCACGTCCGCGCCCTCGGCCTCCGCGATGATCTGCCCGTAGCGGCTGACGCGCAAGCTGTGCTGCCAGCGCAGGTCGGCTGCGGCGTTGCCGTCGGGGGCCATCTGGCGGAGGCGTTGGCGGACGAACGCGCAAATGGCGGCTATCCGCTCATCTGCTGCGAGCGGCGCGGACGGCGCGCGCTTCAGCGCGTCACTGATCTCGTAGGACATACGTCATCACACGTCATTGTAGGTCCAAAATCGATTGATGAAGAAATTCCAGAACATCACCACGCCGGTGGCGAGGAGTTTGGCCCCGTTCGCGCCCAAGCTTTCGGCCTGATGCGCGGTGAGATTCGAGAGAATGAGAGTCGCCAGATCGGCCAGCGGGCCGCTGAGCAACAGCAGGATGGTGGTGTTGATGGCCCATCCGGCTAAGTTGACGACGAAAAATTGCCCCAGTTGGGAGCGGATCGGTTTGGAGCGGGAGTCGGGGTAGGTCCAGTGGCGATTCCACGTGAAGTTGCTGATGACCGCGCAGGTGAAGGAGATGGTGTTGGCGAGCGCTTTGTGCCAGCCCAGCCACGTGTGGAGCAGGTTGAAGATGCCGAAATCGACGAACGCGCCGATGGCGCCCACGACGGCGAACTTGAGAAAGCGCTCCCATTCTGGGTTGTGTCTTAGTTTTTCTATGTTGAATTTCTCGGTTTGAATGTATTGAGCCATATATGCCTCCTGCCTCTTAATCGCGTTTTTGTGAGTGTCTCAGTGGGATGAGATCGTCCTGAGAGCGGAGGCATTATAACTTTGGCGAAAGCGGTTGTCAACACTCAGCGGATTTAGCAGATGGAGCAGAT
>CAYXVS010000018.1:7452-19896 GCA_964468735.1 uncultured Anaerolineales bacterium
TAACTTTGGCGAAAGCGGTTGTCAACACTCAGCGGATTTAGCAGATGGAGCAGATAGAGCAGATGAAGGGAATGGAAAGCCAACCTTGCGAGGGTTGTGATGGTGCGAAATCCCCGCAAGGTTGAGCTTTTGCTTTTATGCGCTCTCTTCGTCCTTTGGCGATGATGGATGTTCGTAGCGGAGGATGGGTTCGCGGGCGGCCTTGGTTTCATCCAGGCGGCGGACGGGCGCGTTCTGCGGCGCTTCGTGCAGCAGATCCGGGGAGGTTTTGGCTTCCTCGGCGATCTTCAGCATGATGTCGGCGTAGTTGTCTAGAGACTCCTTGCTCTCCGTCTCCGTCGGCTCGATCATCAGCGCCTCTTTGACGATGAGGGGGAAGTAGTTGGTGGGCGGATGAACGCCGTAATCGATCAGGCGCTTGGCGATGTCTAAGGCGTGGACGTCGGGGGCGTCCTCGAGGTGGCCTTCGACGACGAACTCGTGCTTGCAGATGCGGTCGTGGGGCAGGGGGTAGGTGTCCTTGATCCGGCTGAGCAGGTAGTTGGCGTTGAGCACGGCGTGCTCGGCGGTGCGGCGCAGGCCCTCGGCGCCTAACATGCGGATGTAGGTGTAGGCCCGCACGATGACGCCGAAGTGGCCCCAGAAGGATTTGACGCGCCCGATGGATTTGGGCGGCATCGCGAAGGTGTAGAAGGGGCGCTCGTCTGTGCTGCGCTCTTTATCAATCGTAACGATGGGGCCGGGCAGGAAATCGCGCAGGTGCTCGGCCACGCCGACGGGGCCGCTGCCGGGGCCGCCGCCGCCGTGCGGGGTGCTGAAGGTCTTGTGGAGGTTGAAGTGCATCACGTCGATGCCCGCTTCGCCGGGGCGCATCACGCCGATGAGGGCGTTCATATTGGCGCCGTCGCCGTAGACGAGGCCGCCGCAGCTATGCACGCGCTCGATCACGTGGGTGAGATCCTCCTCGAACAGGCCCAGCGTGTTGGGATTGGTGAGCATCAGCCCGACGACGCGATCGCAGATTTGTTCCTCCAGCGCGTCGAGATCGACGTTGCCACGCTCATTGGAGGGGATCTCCACGACGCGCAAGCCACTCATGCTCGTGGTCGCGGGGTTCGTGCCGTGGGCGGAGTCGGGCACTAAGACGGTGTCGCGCTGGGTGTCGCCGCGATCCTCGTGATATTTTCGCATAATCAAAACGCCCGTCAGCTCGCCTTGGGCGCCGGCGGCCGGTTGGAGCGTCATCCCGGCAAAGCCGCCGATCTCTTTGAGCGTTTCTTGCAGCTCGTACATCAGTTTCATCGCGCCCTGGACGCTGTCCACGGGCTGGAGAGGGTGGGCGCCGGTGAAGCCGGGCAGCCGCGCCGTCACCTCGTTGATCTTGGGGTTGTACTTCATCGTGCAGGAGCCGAGCGGGTAGATGCCCTTGTCGATGGCGTAGTTGAGTTGGGAAAGGCGCAGGTAGTGGCGTACGATGTCGATTTCGCTGACTTCGGGCAGGGGTAGTTCCTCACGGAGCAACTCGGTCGGGAGCTGACTTTCTGGCACATCCAAAGCGGGCGGTTGGACGCCCTTTCGTCCGGGTACGGAACGTTCGTAAATTAGTTTTTCCATGGCTATCTCCTAAACTTCTCGCTGCTGGGCGAAGGCGGCCAGCGCGGTGACGAATCGGTCGATCTCGGCGCGGTAGTTCATCTCGGTGACGGCGACGAGCATGTGGTTTTCGAGGCCGGGATAATCTTGGCCGAGGTCGTAGCCGCCGATGATGGGGCCATCTTGGTGATGGCGCAGGTAGGCGTTGATCTCCGCGACGGGCGCCGGGCATGTGACGACGAACTCGTTGAAGAAGGGCGCATCGCGTTGGACGGCATAGGCTTCCAACTGATCGATGGCATCGGCGGCGTAGTGCGCCTTGTGGTAGTTGAGTTCGGCGACCTGGCGCAGGCCCTGCTTGCCCAGCGACGCGAGGTAGACCGAGGCGGCCAAGGCCATCAAGCCCTGGTTGGTGCAGATGTTGGAGGTGGCCTTGTCGCGCCGGATGTGTTGCTCGCGCGGGGTGAGGGTCATCACGTAGCCTCGCGCGCCCTCGGCATCGACCGTCTCGCCCACGAGCCGCCCGGCGATGCGGCGCACGTACTTCTCGCGGGAGGCGTAGAATCCCAGATACGGGCCGCCGAAGTTCAGCCCTAGGCCCAGCGGCTGCCCCTCGCCGAAGACAATGTCGGCGCCGTATTCGCCCGGAGGCTTGAACAGCCCCAGGCTGATGGGATTGGCTGCGACGGCCAGGAGCGCGCGCTTATCCTGGGCGCGCATCTGATCCCGCACCCCGGCCAGATCCTCGATTTCGCCTAAGAAGTTGGGGCTTTGTAGGATGAGGCAGATGGTGTCCTTGTCCACCCTCTTGATCAAATCGTTGAGCGAGGCAGCCAGCGTCTCATCGCCCACGATGTCCAAATCCATGCCCTGCATATAGGTGCGGATGGTCGCCCGGTAGTGGGGATGGAGCTTGGGCGAGAGGATGACCTTGCGCCGCTTTTTGCGCTGGACGTTGTAAGCGTGGACGACGGCCTCGGCGGCAGCGGTGGCGCCGTCATAGTGGCTGGCGTTGGCGACATCCAAGCCGGTCAGGTCGCAGATCATGCTCTGATATTCAAAGATCGCCTGCAACGTCCCCTGGCTAATTTCGGCCTGATAGGGGGTGTAGGCGGTGGCGAACTCGCCCCGGCGGATCACATAATCCACCACGCTGGGCGTCCAATGGCGATAGGCGCCCGCGCCCAAGAAGGTAGGCGTCGCATTAGCGTCGAGATTCTGCCCGGAGAGGGCCGATAGCTCTTGGAGCGCCTCCATCTCCGAGAGGGGCCGGGGGAGATCCAACTCAGGGTAGCGATAGTTGGACGGGACATCGGCGAAGAGATCTGCGAGCGCTTCGACCCCGATTCGCGCCAGCATCTCTCGACGTTCTTCATCGGTGTGAGGTAGATAATCCATCAAATTAACTCCTTGATTGTATATGGATTGCTATATCAGTGTTGAAAAAAGCCCGCACACAGGCCGTGCGGGCTTCGATGGGGCTTGTAGACCTTCTTATCCCTCTTCCGCAACCTTCTTATAGGCGTCGGCGTCGAGCAATTCGTCCCACTCTTCGGGGGCGCTGGGTGCGATCTTGATCATCCATCCGGCGCCGAAGGCATCCTGGTTGATCAACTCCGGCTCATCTTCCAACTCCTCGTTGACTTCGACGACTTCTCCGCTCATCGGGGCGTAGACATCGGAGGCGGCCTTGACCGACTCGATGGTGCCAAAGTAAGACCCCTTGTCGAGGTCATCTCCGACATCGGGCAATTCCACGTAGACGATATCGCCCAGCTCATCCTGCGCGAAGTCCGTGATGCCGATCACAATCACATCATCCTCTTGGCGTGCCCATTCGTGACTTTCTAGATAACGAGCATCTGCGTCAATTTTCATCTCTATCCTCCATAATATGTGTAAATGTGTAGTTGAATCTTAGCTGTCCGGCGGTCCACCGGCCAGGATACCGTGAACTTTTCAGGCGATCTCGCCCTGGGGCTTTAGGCAAACGTCAAAGCCCGCTCGACTTCGAAAGGTAATCCTCACCGCTTTCGTCTGTGATCCGAATGAAGTCATCTTGCTCGGCTTGCTCATCGGGGATCACTTTGTATATCTTGCGTGGGATGAGGGATACCTCATAGTCTGAGTTGTCGATACATATCGCGAAACGTTTTTTAGCTGTGTTCATCCAATAGGAATCGGCTCTGATAATTGACTTAGGCCGGTGTCTTTTTGGGCGTTGTGTTGGTGATTAAGGCCCAGAGGCGGGTGACGGGCGAGGGGGTGGGGAGTTCTTGGAGATCCGGGTGATGTTGGATGAAGACATCGGGCGGGCGCACGAGGTCGGCGCTGATGTCTTTAGGCTTAGCGTTGTTGACATCGTTGAAAACCAGGATGAGCGAGCGCTGATCCACGCCGTAGTCGGGGAGTGAATTCAGAGAGATGTTGGCCAACTCGCGCGATTTCTGGTGGTTCGATGTGACGACGACCACCCAATCGCAGAGCGCGGGTGTGCGCCATTGGAGGGGCAGCGTCCCGCGCCCAAGATCTAACACGGTGGTATATTCCTCGGCCCGCAGCAGGTCGATGATTCTCTGTAACGTGTCCACGCGAATCTCATCCGTGTTCATCAGTTCCCTGGCGGTGGGGATGAAGAAGAAATCATGGACGTGTTGGGTGCTAAAATTGTCGATGGTTGCCAGATCAACCTCGCCTGGCGCGCGGGAGAGCAATTTGACGAGGTGCCGCTCGCCCGTCATCCCTGTCCAGAGACCGATGCTGCCCACCGGGAGCGCGAGATCGAGGAGCATCGTCCGGCGCGTGTCCTGGAGGGCGGATTGGTGGGCCAGGTTGAGCGCTAAGGTGCTCACCCCAACGCCGCCGCAGAGAGAGAGCACACCGATGGTCAAGCTCTCCTTGGCCGCCTCAGATCTTTGATCTGCCGCCATCTCTTTGATGCGCTCGGTACGATTTAGGGCCGCTTTGATGCGGATTTGTAATTCCTTGTAGCCTGTCCTGCCTTTAGTGAGGTAATCGTCCCCGCCCATCATGTAGGCTTTCACCCGATCATCGATGCTATCTAAGGCCGTCAAGAAGATAATGGGGATGACCTGGAAGGCTTTATCGGACCGCAGCTCTTTGCAGACGGTGTAGCCGTCCATATCGGGCATCATCACATCCAACAGGATGAGATCGGGCCGGCGCTCGCGGGCTAATCGGATGCCCTCCGTGCCGTTGGCGGCCTCGGTCACGTCGTAGCCCCAGCGGCCGAGCAGCAGCACATACATCATTCGGGCTTCGTCGTCATCTTCGATAACTAAAATTCGCTTGGGTCTATCGTTCATCAGAAAATTTCTCCTAACATGAGCGGTTCAATGCCGACAGGGGATTTTAAAAATAATATGCTTCTGAGCAAGCATTTAATGAATTTGTCTTTAACGGTTTCCTGTGGCGGATCGAACTTGCACCAATTGTGGCTCAGGGGCGCTTGCTTTCCAAATAAATTCAATATCGACGGGTTCTCCCCAAAGCTCCGCGACGCGCGCCGTTAGATCGGCAAGCGTTCGGGCTTCCTCCTTTGTGAGGGCCAGGTGATCTGGCGGCGCCATGGGGAGCATTTTGCCCTCCGGGCCGCTGACTTCGATGCGATCTGGAGGCATAGCCTGGACGGCGACCTTGCCATCATGCACGCTATAAATATCACCGCCGTGCCCTGTGACAACCGTTTCCCCCGTACCGAATGTTGCTTGGATGATAATTCCCTCCATTGTAGGAATGGGGGAATGACTGAACGTCACGCCGGCGCGATCTTCCGCTTTGACCGGGGACATCGGTTGGAGCACCACGCCCATTCTGGGTATGGGGGTCTTGTACTGGATGCAGTAGTTGAGAACCTCTTTGGTAAAGACGGAGGCCCAGACATCTCGTATAGCGCTCCAAATGGCATAGCGCAGCACGGAGATTCTGGTGTAGAATTGACCGGCGAAGCTGTAGTTTGGATTATCTTCTACAGTGGCTGAGGATCGCACGGCCCAATGGTGATGTTGGGCTGTGGGAAGCTTGGAAAGGGCTTCCGCCACCATGTTGAATTGGGATGTTTTTTGTAAGGCGGTCCGTATGTTGGTGAGATCAGATTCGATCTCTTGCAAGCGTTGATGGATAATCTTCCAGTCACCTTCTAATTCTTTTATCATATCCCGGATTTTGACGAGACTCTGGCTTTCCCCGCTTTTTTGGATGGCGACGTTGAAGAGCGAGGTGTCCAACGTCCAGGTAGGCGGAACTGGAAATCCATGGATGGCCAGCCAATAAAGCCCTAAGGCTTTACCGCCGATGCGGGAGACATGAGGGATGTGTTCTTCCGTGTGTTCTGTGGTTAGTGGTGGATAAAGCAGTTGCTGCATAATTTTCCCCTATTTGTCTATGTCGATAGGATTTCTACCGTGCCCTCGTACCCGTCAACGCGGACACGTTGGCCTGTGCGGATATGTCGGGTGATGTTGGGCACGCCAACCACTGCCGGCAAGCCATTTTCACGGGCCACAATGGCCGCATGAGAGATGACGCCGCCCAATTCTGTCACAACAGCGGTCAACCCTCCAAATAGACTCGACCAGGCGGGATCAGTCAATCGCGTCACTAGGATGATAGAATCTTCCAATGCAAGCATTTGATAACCGGCCTCAACCGGATCGTTCGTAATGATGGCGATCCCCTCCACCGGACCACTCCCGGCGCTCGCGGCAATCCCGTGGAATTTATGGTTAATCTTTTCTTGCGTTGTTTGACTCCCATTTTTGTCTTCGAGCGCGGATTCCCAATGGCGTGTTTCGGGCGTGTACCAAATTAGTTCCGGTGGGGCAGGGCGCTTTTGATATAACTCGAACTCCGCCCGTCTCTGTTCCAGTCGCTCATGGGGCACTCTCTCTCGTCCTCGTGAGCGAGTGAAGTTCAGAAATTCATTCAATCTGTAGAACATCAGAATATCATCAGGCTCTTGAGGATAAAAGTAGTGGGCCAGGTGACGTGCGCTTAGGCCGTAGATTGCCTGGCGCAGCGCGATGTTACTTTTCGATTGCTCTCGCCACGAGATAAGGGTGCGTCCCCAGTCTAACACTCGTCGCCAGATATAGCGTGATAGGGGGTTTTTCTTCTGAAGCACTTCTTGGCCAGCAGATCTCGCCTCCTCAGCTCGTTGGGATGGCGACGCTTCTTGCTTTAATTGCCCTGCAATCGCGATGAGGATGTGTTCTGGATGGTCTGCCAGACGTTCGGTTTCAAAATCTGCCTCGTACCGGAAGCCTCGATGGCCGTATTCTTGAAGGAACGCTTGAACCCCTTCGACCAGCGGGGCAGCGTCCGGCATAGCCTCATACACCTGCAAATCCGTGACGCTGTCCATCAGCCGTTGACGCACCTGGGGGCCGCAACGCTCGGCTATCTCTCTCAATTCCCAAATGCGCTGTCCCAAGCGTGACGTTGCGGTTGCCTCTCCTACGAATAATCCCAGCAAATCCGGTGCACGTTGACGGACGATACCATCTAGCGCCGTGATCGTGAGCGCGGCGACGATGTGCGCCCGGTCAGTTTGGCGGCATTCTTGATAAAATCTCGGCTCGAAAATTGACCAGATGAGTTGCAAAGGCGGTTCAGTGCTTTCTTGTAGTTGCCAATACGTTTCGCGCATTTTCGCGTCTAAAAGCGGCAATTCGTTTTGATAATAATCTTTAGTCCACAGGTAGACGCGGCGGTAATTCCACGGTAACTTGATCAGACGAGAGAGGGGGACTTTCCCCTCCTCTTCCACTAATCCACGGGGTGCGCCTACCGACTCTGGATCAAACGGCATCACCGATCCCATATTGCGAGCATAATAATTGATGTTGAGATAGAGGTATCCTTCCACGACCTCCGTAGGACGCAACTCAGGGTCAAAATCCGAGATATCACCTCCCAACTCTTTTAAAAACCACTGGATCTGGTGATTTAATCCATTTTCCGTCATCGAGACGGTGACCGGACGCGCAATCCCACTTGATTCCTGGGTATTATGTCCACTAAGTAGCCATTTCTCTGCCATAAATGATTCCTCTTGATTACAGTATTTCTACGGTTCCGCTATCGGAATGGTGAAGCTGAAGGTGCTGCCTTCTCCATGCTCGCTCTCGACCCACAATTCGCCATCGTGCATTTCCACGATACTCCGCGTGATGACCAGGCCCAAGCCTGTGCCTTTAACGTTGCGCACCAGCGGATTGTCTGAGCGGAAGTACTTGGTAAAGAGGCGATCTTGTTCTTCTTGGGTCATCCCAATGCCTGTGTCTACAACACTCCAGCGGATGTAGTCCTTACCATTATCAGACCAGCGCCCCACGCGAAGGGTGATCTCTCCGCCTTCGGGGGTATATTTGTTGGCATTGCTCACCAGATTGGTCAACACTTGGATGAGCCGGCCCTTATCGCCCCACACCACACCCAGATCTGGCTCCATATCTACGTTGAGCTCCTGGTTTTTGGCCTCGATCTCCTTCTCAAAGGCGCGCACCGCCTCGATCACGATCTCCTCCGGCACGACTTGCCCCATCTCCAGCTTGAGCCGCCCCGATTCGATGCGCGAGACGTCCAGCAGATCGCGCACGATGCGGCCCATCCGCTCGACGTTGGACCGAATCACCTCTAAGAATTGCTTCTGCTGTTCGTTGACCTCGCCCCCGATGCCCTTGAACATCAGATCAACATAGCCCTTCATCGAGGTCATCGGCTGTTTCAACTCGTGCGATACAAATGAGACGAACTCGGTCTTGGCCTGATTGGCCAGTTGCACTTGTTGGAAGAGCCGCGCGTTCTCGATGGCGATGGCCGCGTGATCCACCAAACGCCCGACGGATTCCACGTGCTCCGGCGTGAAGCTTTCGGTCTCCGGGCTGGCCAGCGCGATCAGGCCGGTGACGCGATTTTCGCGCTTGATGGGAAAGGTCATCAGGGAGCGCACATCCGGCAGGATTGGCGTGATGTCTGATGCTTGGGTCACATCGTTAATGATTTGAGTTTCGCCGTTGCGCATCGTCTGGCCGATGAAGCCTTGGCTGAGGGGCCACAGTTCTTCTTCAGCATGGCGTCGGAACAGCTCCTCCGGGAATCCCTTGTGGGCGAGGAAGCGCAGGCCGCGCGTGCCATCCTCTTCCTCTTGCAGCGCCGCGATTAGGCCCGTGGCCGCCTCGGTGATGCGCAAGCCCCATTCCAGCGTCTGTTGCATCACCTCGTGGTAATCCAAGGTGGCGTTGAGTTGACGGTCGATGAGCTGCAACATCGTCAACTCCTCGATGCGCTTTTGCAAGGCCTGATCCGTCATCGTGAAGAGATTGGCGTTCTCAATCGCGATCGCGGCCTGAGCGCCGAACGCGAGCAGTAGCTCCTCGTCCTCTTTGTCATACGGCGCATCATCCTGGTGATTGATGACCTCCAGCACGCCGATGGTCCGCCCGCGCGCGTTGAGCGGCGCCGCGATGATGGAGCGCGTGACGAACTCCGAGCTGTCGTCGAAGTTGCCGTACCAGCGTTGATCCTTCCGCGTGTCGTTGACGATGATTGGCTCGTTGTTGGCGAAGGTCGCCCCGGCGATGCCCTTGCCGGAAGGGATCTTCAATCCCACCAACTCATCGCCCGCCGGCCCGCTGGAGATGCGGAAGATCAGATCGCCGCTGTCCTCGTCCAACAGCAGCAGCGATCCGGCCTCCGAATCCAACAGCGCGGCCGCGTTGCGCACGACAAGATCCAACACCTCGTTCAAATCCAGGCTGGAGGCCAGCAGATTGCCGATCTCGTTCAGCATGCTGAGCTGTCGCGCCCGTGATTCCAATCGCTCGTACAGGTTGCGGCGCTCGATGATCGATGCGGTGTAGGCGGCGACGGTCATGAAGAAATTTTCGTCCTCCGCCGAGAAGGTCACATCGATGTCATAGGAGGACGTCACCATCACGCCGACATTCTTGTCGCCGGCGGTGAGCGGCGCGCCCATCCACGCGCGGCCCGGTCGCGGCCCGAAGGGCTTGATGTCGCGCTTTTGACACTCCGCCAAATAGTCGTCGGTCCGAATTGTCATCCCGTTGCGGATGATCAGCCCAGTCAGTCCCTCGTCGAGCGACCATTCATGCGCTGGGTTGAGGCGTTCGTCACCTTCCACATAGAAGGTGAACGTGAGCATCTCTTTCTCCGGCTGCATGAGAGCGACATAGAAGTTCGGCAGCGGCATCACGCGACTGAGCTGCGTGTAGATCAGCTCCATGATGTCATCCGAGGGCATACTGAAGTTGACCGCCTGCGCGATCCAATACAGGGCGTCTAACTCTTTGGCGCGCTTCTGCTGGCTCTCGACAACCGTGGTCCGCTCTAATCCCGCCGGTAGCGGCCCGGCCAGGCGGTGGAGCGTGACCTCCTGAAGCGGCGATAGCGTCTCCGCGCCCTCAGGTGGGCCGATGCCGATCCAGCCCTGTTTGCCCAAGGGGATAATCGCGTGGACGCCACGGGTGATCATCTCATCCTGTGTCTTGAGGGCGTCCGGGGGCAATTCAGCCACTGGCAGGAGGATCGGCTCGCGCTCCGGCTGATTTTGGAGCCACTTGACCATCGCCCGACGCGCGGGAAGGGTGAGGTCAGCTTGGGGAATGGCGTAGGCGTTGGTTTTGTCATCGTACAAGGCCATTTCCATATAGTCGGGGTGGATGAGATTCTGCACTTCTATGTGGAATGCATCTAAGATCTCTTGGCGCGTGGGGCTGATGGCGGTGATCCGCTCAATATGACTCACCGCCGAGGCCGTCTTCTGGATCAGGGGATGTGTTTTTATGAGGGCTTCTTGGCGCCGCAAGACCAACCATAAGCCGCCGGCGCTCAACCCGCTGATCAGCAGCGTAGCGAGGCCGATGAGGAGGAATCTGTTGCCAGAAAGTTGACCTTCAAACAGAAAAATCAAGAGGGTCAGCAGGAGAAAGACGCCCAAGGCGATCGCCGCGATGACGATGTGGCTCCATTTGCGGCGTTCGGTTTTCGTTTGGGCCTGGATGGCGTCCCATATTGATGTTGAGAACTGTGTGCTCATAGAGTGTGCTCCAACGATATAGCGAGTTTTTCAGTCGTGTCCTGAATGATTGGGGAATTCCCAAAACAGGAGGGCCGCCGGTGGAAAATCGCTTGCACTTGGAAAGTTTATCTTCTTAGAACAGCCTGGCTCTACAGGAATTCGCCGGGTGCAATCTGCCAAGCGCTATTGCGCCTCCCATCCTCAACCCAGTAACGACATGAAAAAGGTCTGCAACCCCACAAATACGTAAATCTTCGCTACTTTTAGGGTTATATAGGGAGTTATCCGGCGAAATCCAAAAGCCCCAACAGCCCTAGCCATATTGTAGCATAGTGAGGGATGGATGCAACTTACGTAGTGTTACGGGCGTGTTTCACTTTTTGGGTGATCGTGCCTGCTACAGGCGGTCTAAGGCAGCGGATAGATGGTCACGCCGCCTTGCGGGGAGGCCAGCGGCGTGAGACGGAAGCGCTCGTAGACCGCGATGGCGATCTGCTCCGGCGGTTGGCCGGGCGAATCGAATGGATGAGGATCTAACAGTTTCGGCCCGCCCACCACCCACTTGAGGGTGGGGAGCGCGCTCAGGCCGGGCTGGACGTCGTGGGCGCCCACCCATTCGCCGTCGGCGTCGAGTAACCGCACGCTGACGGCGTAGTCGTCGACGAGGGGCCGCGCCGGACGCCAGGTCAGATCGACGGTGAGGAGGCCGCCGCGCGTCGTCGTGTCGCTGCCGACTAAAACCATCTCGTCGCCGAAGGGCTGATAGCGGTCGTCGGACGTCGGCGCGGGCCACGGGAGGCCGACTAGCCGGGTTGGTGCGCCATCCGCCCGTGTGAAGTCAAACCCCGCGCGATCCGGCGCGGTGGGCAGGTGGACGGTCTGGCATTCGCCCCAGCCCAGCGGCGCGACCTGGGCGCTCGTCTCGCCGGCCTGGATGTGGAGCGCCGGGCCGGGGCCGCACCAATGGAGGTAGGTGGTCGCCTGGTCGCCGCGCACGTCATAATCCACGCCGCGCAAAAGTGGCCCGCGCACGCCCGCGATGCCGGGCCGGACGTGCTCCGTCGGCAGCGTGGGGAAGCGACACGTGGCCGCTTGGGCGGGCAGCGAGGCGGCGCCCAGGTCTTCAAAGGCGCCGTCGATCACGGTGTAGGCGCCGATGGTCGGCTGGATTGTGGCGGCGCAGCGGTCGATGGGGAGCTGCAAGACCAGGCGCGTGAACCGCACCTCGCCGGGTGCGAGATCGCCAAAATTGTCCAGGAAGCGATCCGCCTGCGCTAACAGGGCGCCCTCCGGCGTCCAGAGCCGGCCCGTGAACGAGGGCAATGAGGGCGGCGTGCTCTGTTTCCCCGTCGTTTGCCACGCCAGATGCATCTCCACGCGGCGTCCTGGTCGCATCTCGCCCATCAGACGGTAGCCGAGCAGGCGCAGCGCGCCGAAATCCGCCGCCAGTGGTTCAAATCCCAACTCCGCCGGGAGCGTCGTCCGCGGGCGGCGATAGAGCCGGAATCCGCCGCCGACGGGGGCAAAGGTCCATTCGGGCCAGGCGTAGGCGTGCGTGGTGAGCAGCGGGCGGTCGCCGGCCTCGGTTGCGAGCCGGCGCCAGGTCTCTTCATAATCCGCGCTCTCGTTCTCCGGCGCGACGTATCGCACCTCGACGTCGGGGCGGCGGCCCTCGACGGCCTGGAGCGCCCACAAGGGCGTGGCCCAGCGCCAATCCGCCAAGATGAGCGCGGCCTCATCTTCATCTTCATCTTCATCTTCATTTCCATTGGTGGACGCGGCCTCCAGCA
>CAYXVS010000018.1:19996-23350 GCA_964468735.1 uncultured Anaerolineales bacterium
CATTGGTGGACGCGGCCTCCAGCAGGGGCAGCACCCGCGCGCGGATGGATGTGTCGGCGGCCAAGGCCGCGACATCGCGGGGCGCGAAGTCGCGCACGTGCAGGGGCCATCGTATCCCCAACAGGAGCAGCGCCAGCGCGGCGGCCCCGCGCAGCGCGCGGCGCGGTCGCCGTTGCCAGGTTGTCGCTTCATCTAATGAGGTCGCCAAGCTCAGACCCAACGTCAGCGCCATCGGGATGTAGGCGGGCATCAGATATTCCACCGTCTGCGGCGCGCGGTAGGTGATGGTGACCAGGGTGTGCGTCGCCCACGAAAGGCCCAGGGCTGCGGCCGACGCGTGCTGTCGCCAGAGGAGCCACAGCCAGCCCAAGCCTATCGCGATCAGCCAAAAAGGCGGAAATTGCAGCCGGAAGAGCGAGGGGAGCAGGGGCAGCCGCTGGGCTAAATCGGGGGCGGCGGCGTAGGCGAACATATCGCCGCCGAAGCCGCGCGCCAGGACGTGATGCCAGAAGCCGCGCCACGTCGCCAGGTTGTTGGGGGCCAGGGGCACGTCCGCCATCGCGCCGCGCAGGGGGAGGTAGAGCTGGGGCAGCGCCCACGCCCCGAACGCGATCAGGGCCGGTCGCGGCCAGTGGCGGGGTTGGAGGAGCCAGCGAGCATCCACCGCCAGCAGGTAGGCCAGCCATCCGACGGCGACGAAGATCAGCGAGGGGTGATGCCCGACGCCTAAGCCCAACGCTAAGGCCAAGCTGTTCAAGGCGCGATGCTTCTGGATGAGGGACGTTGCCGCGCGAAATCGGGCCAGGGCCAAGAAGCCCCAGGCGGTGAAGAGCAGCGTGGGCATGCGGATGTTGGCGATGGTCGCCTGCGCCCAGACGGTGGCGGCGCTGCCCAGGGCCAACGCGGCGGCTAACCCGCCGAGGCGGGCGGCGCGGCGATGAACGCCCCAGGCGGCGGCCCACTGCGCGACGGCCTCGGCGGTGAGGCCGAGCGTGATGGCGGCTAAGAGCGCGCTTAACAGGTTGATGCGGAAGAAGAACGCGCCCCACGGCAGCACGCGGCTCCAGAGCGCGCCGACCATCGTGTAGAGCGGGTAGCCCGGCGGATGGGCGATGCCCCAACCGGCGGCAACCAACTGGAATTCGCCGCTATCGGCGGGCAACACGTCGCGCGCGGTCGTGGCGGCGTAGAAGAGGAAGCAGATCAGCCCCAGAACGTAGGTCGGGATATTGATATTATTCCGACCTACGCGCAGGGTGTTTTTGAGTCGCTGATGCAAAAGACTACTCCGCCGCAACTTGCTTACTCCGCCATCAGCTTCATCGCCCGCTCGACGATGTCATCGGGGGTGAAGCCCAGCTCCTTCTGGAGGGTGCGATAGGGCGCGGAGGCGCCGAAGCGCTCCAGGCCCATCACGGCGCCGTGCGTGCCGACGTACTTCCACCAGCCGAGCGGCGATCCGGCCTCGATGGCCAGCCGCTTGATGACGGTCTCTGGCAGGACGTTGAGTTGGTAAAAGGTCGGCTGCTGCTCGAAGATCTCCCAGCTCGGCATACTGACCACCCGCGCGCCGATGCGCTGCTCCTTTAGCTTCTTCTGCGCTGCTAACGCGACGTGCACCTCGGAGCCGGTGGCGATGAGGATGAGATCGACCCGATCTAAGGGAGAGTCGCTGAGGATGTATGCGCCGCGCGCGACGCCTTCCCGCGCTTTGTCGGCGGCCTCCGGCAGGATGGGGAGCTTCTGGCGGGTGAGGGAGAGGGCCACCGGGCCGCTTTTGTGCTTCAGCGCGACCTCCCACGCGGCGGCGGTCTCGTTGGCATCCGCCGGGCGGATCACGGTCACGTTGGGCATCGCCCGGAAGGACATCACGTGCTCCACCGGCTGATGGGTGGGGCCATCCTCACCGATGAAGATCGAGTCGTGCGTCCACACGTAGACGACGGGCAAGCCCATCAGCGCGGCCAGGCGGACGGCGGGCCGCATATAGTCCGAGAAGACTAAGAAGGTGCCGCCGTAGGGCCGGACGCCGCCGTAGAGCGCCATCCCGTTGAGGATGCCGCCCATCGCGTGCTCCCGCACGCCGAAGTGGAGGTTGCGCCCTGTGGGGGTCTCTTTTTGGAAAACCCCCTCGTCGGGCAGGTGGGTCTTGTTCGATGGCGCCAAATCCGCCGAGCCGCCCATCAGCTCTGGGATCTGCGCGGCCAATGCGCGGAGCGTCTCGCCGGAGGCTACGCGCGTGGCGATGGGATCGCCGTCGGGCCGGAAGTAGGGCACGGTATCCTCCCATTGATCGGGGAGGCGGCCCGCGATGCGGCGATTGAACTCAGCGGCCTGATCGGGGTACTTGTCCGTGTAGCGCGTCAACAATTCGCGCCACTGCGCCTCGGCGCGCTCGCCCTGCGGCCCGGCGAGGCGATAGTGCGCGACGACGTCTTTGGGCACGAAGAACGGCTCCTGGCTGGGCCAGTCCATCTCTTCCTTGGCCAGACGGATCTCTTCTTCGCCCAAGGGGGAACCGTGCGCCTTGGCGCTATCCTGCATGTGCGGGCTGCCGTAGGCGATATGCGTGTGGCAGATGATGATATGTGGTTGCCCCTCGACCGTCTTGGCCGCTTTGATGGCCGCGTCGATGGCGGCGCGGTCGTGGCCGTCGATCTCCTGCACGTGCCATCCATAGGCGCGGAAGCGGGCCGGCACATCCTCGGTGAAGGTCAGGTCGGTGCTGCCTTCAATTGAGATGTCGTTGTCATCGTAGAGATAGATCACGCGATCCAGCCCCAGGCGCCCGGCGAGCGAGGCCGCCTCTTGGGAGATGCCTTCCATCAGGTCACCGTCCGAGACGATGGCATAGATCCAGTGATCGACGATGGGATAATCGGGGCGGTTGAAGAGGCCGGCCAGGTGCTGTTGTGCGATGGCCATGCCGATTCCGTTGGCGAAACCTTGGCCCAGCGGGCCGGTCGTCGTCTCGACGCCTAGGTCGATTTCGTATTCGGGGTGGCCGGGCGTCTTGCTGTCCCATCGCCGGAACTGTTTGAGATCCTCCATGGTGATGGGATAGCCGGTCAGGTGCAGGAGGCTGTAGAGCAAGATCGAGCCGTGGCCGGCGGAGAGCACGAAGCGGTCGCGGTTGGGCCATTGCGGATTGTTGGGATTGTGGCGCAGATGGCGCGTCCAGAGCACGTAGGCCGCGTCGGCCATGCCCATCGGCATCCCTGGATGGCCGGAGTTGGCTTTTTGCGGGCCGTCCATTGCTAAGACTCGTAAGGCGTTGACAGATCGTTGTTCTAGATTGTTTTTTGGCATAGGTGATACCTCCGTAGGTTGAAAAGTTACAGGTTACAGGTTACA
>CAYXVS010000019.1:0-23111 GCA_964468735.1 uncultured Anaerolineales bacterium
ACAAACGTCACCTCATAGATCTGCTTGAGTTGTCGGTAATGCTGAAGCTCCGGCAACTCGACCGGGCGGGCCTCGATTTGATCCCCGGCTTGGTGATAGGTCTGATCTTCGATCAGGATCTGGCCGGGGCGCGCGTGTTCCTGCAAGCGCTTGGCCATGTTCGCGGTCTGGCCGATGACGGTGTAATCCATCAGGCGATGGGATCCGATGTTGCCCACGATCACCTCGCCGGTGCAGATGCCAACGCCCAAGCCCAACTCCTCAATATCGGGGATGACGTCCATCAGCGCGGTGAAGCGCTCCTGCATCGCCCGTGCGGTGTGCAGCGCGCGCTCCGCATAATCCTCAGAGGGCAGCGGCGCGCCGTAAAAGGCCATGATGGCATCGCCCAGATACTTATCCAACGTGCCATCGAATTCAAAGACTGGCTCGGTGAGGCTGTCGAAGATTTGGTTGAGCATGTCGGTGACCTGGGAGGCGCTGTGCTGCTCCGAGAAGTTGGTGAAGCCGCGAATATCGGCGAACAGCACGCTCACCTCGCTGGTCACGCCGCCCAAGCGCAGGTTTTGCTCTGGATTGCGCATAATCTCGGAGGCGACATCTTCCGGGATGTAGCGGGTGAGCACGCGCTCCAGCAGGATGTTCTTCATCTGCAATTCATCGTTGAGGTGCTTGATGCGGAGCAGCGAGCGCACGCGGGCCAACAGTTCGACGGAGATGAAGGGCTTGCTCAAGAAGTCATCGGCGCCGGCCTTTAGCCCTTTAATCTTGATCTTGAGATCGTCGAGGGAGGTGACCATCAAAACCGGGAGGCCCTCATTTGCGCTGTTCTCGCGCAGCTTTTTCAGGGCTGTCAGTCCATCCATCTTGGGCATGACGACATCCAACAAGATCAAGTCCGGGGATGCCTCCTCGACGAGCCGCAGCGCCTCCACGCCGTCGTTTGCCACGACGATATCGTACCCCTCCGGCTTGAGGATCGATTCCAGCATGCGGACGTTGTGTCGATTATCGTCAGCGACTAAGATGAGGGGTTGGTCTCTCTTCTCTACCATAATTCTGCATCATAATCCTACGTTTGTTTAGTTTTGAATCTGTGAATCCGAGTGCTTGTCTATTATAGCGCAATCGCACAAAGCATCAATTTGGGTTCGTAGTAGGGCAAACGAAGCAGTTCTAAGGCGTCTGAGATGTACGAGGTTGTGTGGTAAGCCATTTGACACGTACATCAACACCAGCTTCGTTTGCCTCGAACTTGGTTAAGGACGCTCTCAGGCGCCCGAAGCGATTTTTCCGGTCGATTTGCTTCGAGTTCCCGTAGTAAGCCTCGGCGCGGAGCCTGTGGGCTTGAGCGGCGTGGCGGTTTTCAGGGCTGCACAACGAGACTCCATTCATCTCATCAGCATTCATCGCGCAGCGGGATGCCTCACTACGAACCAACATCATAGGGACAATTTTGATTAGGGGTTTGACATCTGAAGAACCCCGCTGTTCAGCACGCGGGGTTCTTCACGTCCCAGGTTCGCGACAGTATGTTACACTTCTTCGATAAACTGATCGACGTGTTCTGCGATGTAGGCTTTCGCCGCTTCGATGTTGGGGAGGTGGATGGTGAAGGTGCTGCCGACGCCGACTTCGCTCTCCACGGTGATGACGCCGCCGTGCATTTCGACCAGGTGGCGCGTGATGGGCAGGCCCAGGCCGGTGCCCTCGGCCCGGCGGGTGTAGGAGCCATCGATCTGCCGGAAGCGCTCGAAGAGCTTGTCCATATCCTCCTCATTGATGCCGATACCCTCGTCCTCAACCTCGATGTTGACGCCGTCGTCCACTTGATAGGCTCGAATGGTAATCTTACCCTCGTCGGTGAATTTGACCGCGTTGGCGACTAAGTTATTGAGCACCTGCGTCATTCGCACGCTGTCTGCCCAGACGGCGGGGACATCCTCTTCCATATCGATCACCATCTCGATGGGCTTATCCAAGAAGAGGCCGGAGTTGCTGGCCTGGACGCTTTCCAAGAGCGTGCCGATTTCTAGCGCTTCGAAGTTCAGATTTAAGCGCCCGGCCTCGATCTTGGCCAGATCCAGGATGTCGTTGATCATGCTGAGGAGGTGTTGGCCGTTGAGGTGAATCGATTGCATATCCTCCATGCTTTCCTGGGGGAGGGTATCTTCCAAGTCCAGGAGGAGAAGTTGGGTGTAGCCCAAGATGGAGTTGAGGGGCGTGCGCAATTCGTGGCTCATATTGGCCAGGAACTCACTCTTCATCCGGTCAACCTCGCGCAACCGGTCGGCGACTTGTTGCGCTTCCTGGAAGAGACGCGCGTTATCCAACGCCGTGGCGACCTGGCCGGCTAACGTGGTCTGGATGTTGACGTCCTGTTGCGTGAAGCGACCGACTTTGTCGGATTGGACATCTAAGACGCCCAACACGCGGTCGCTGACGATCATCGGCACGGCCATCTCGGCGCGGGTGTCGGAGAGATGGGGGTTGGGGAGGAAGTCGGGGGCCTCGCGCACGTCGTTGACGATGACGCCCTCGCGGCTGCGATAGGCGCGGGCTACGAGCGAGGTCTCGCTGTTGGCGGGGATGCTCCAGCCTTCGGCCACCATCTGCTGCCCGGCCTCGCCGGCCCCGGCGGCCAACTTGAGCGCCTTGCCCTCGTCGTCGATGAGGTAGATATGGGCGTGGTAGAGATCGAAGTCCTCCTTGGTGAGATCGACGACCTTCTGAAGCAATTCTTCGGGTTCCAGCACGGTCGCAGCGGAGGTGCTCACCTCGGCCACGGTCTGTAGCTCGGCTGCGCGCTGGCGCAACTGCCGCTCCGCCTCTTTCTGCTCGGTGACATCGATCATAATCGTTGCCAGGTTCTGCACCTCGCCCTCATCATTGCGGATGACGAAGACGGTCTGGTCAACCGGGATCAAGTATCCCTCACGGTGCTTGAGGCGGTTCTCTCCGCGCCAGATGCCTTTCTCCATCGCGACCGGGATGCCCTCTTCTAAGACGCGGGCGGTGTCCTCTGGCGTGTGGAAGTCGGGGATGGCCTTAGTCATTATTTCTTCTAAATTCTCGTAGCCAAGCATATCCATACCACCGGGATTGATGTAGGTGATCCCGCCCTGGAGATTGGTCAGCGCGATGAAGTCCTCGGAGTTGTTGAGGATGGCGGTCAGGCGGCGCTGTTCTGCAAAGAGCCGGGCATTATCTAACGCCGTCGCAACCTGCTCAGCCAGCGTGGTCTTGATGTTGACGTCTTCCTGAGTGAAGCGCCCGACCTGCTCGGATTGGACGTCGAGGACGCCCACCACGCGCTCACCGACGAGCATCGGCACGGCCATCTCGGCGCGGGTGTCGGGGAGATAGGGGTTGGGGAGGAAGTCGGGGGCCTCGCGCACGTCGTTGACGATAACGCCCTCGCGGCTGCGGAAGGCGCGGGCCACGAGCGAGGTCTCGCTATCGGCGGGGATGCTCCAACCTTCGGCCACCATCTGGCGACCGGCCTCGCCGGCCCCGGCGGCCAACTCCAATGTCTCGCCCGCGTCGTCGATGAGGTAGATGTGAGCGTGGTAGAGGCTGAAGTTCTCCTTGGTGAGATCGACTACGTCTTGGAGCAGTTCGTCGGGATCAAGCACCGTGGCGGCGGAGGTGCTGACCTCGGCCACGGTTTGTAGCTCGGCCGCGCGCTGGATCAACTCCTGCTCGGCTCTCTTCTGGTCGGTGATGTCGTAGTTCATACCGACCGCTCGGAGTGGGGCGCCGTCGTCATCACGGATGATGACCGCGTCACCCTTGATGTGGCGGATTTTGCCGCTCGAATGCACGACGCGGAACTCAATATCGAATTCACCTTTCCCTTCCAACGCCGCTTGGAGCGCCGCTGCCGAGGCTTCCGCGTCATCGGGATGCAGACCGCTCGTCCACGCTTCGTAAGCGCCGCTGAAATCTTCCTTGTTGATGCCGTAGAGCTTGTACATCGTATCATCCCAGACCAGGTTGTCGTTCTGCACATCCCAGTCCCAGACACCCAGGTTGATGGACTCCTTCGCTAAGGTGAAGCGCTCGTTGACTTCCCGGATACGGCGCTCGGCCTCCAGGCGGTCGGTGATGTCGATCATAATTGTGGCTAAGGATTCTACCTCGTCATCCTCGTCGCGGATGATGAAGAGCGTCTGATCCACCGGGATCAGATGGCCATCGCGGTGTTTGAGACGATTATCCCCGCGCCACGTGCCTTCCTCCATTGCAACCGGGACGCCTTCCTCTAAGACGCGGGCGGTATCCTCCGGCGTGTGCGAATCGGCGATGCGCATCCCGATTAATTCACTGGGATCGTCGTAGCCGGTCATCTCGGCGCCGCCGGGATTGACGTAGATGATTTCGCCTTGGGGATTGGCGATGGCGATGTAGTCGTCGGAGTTATTGAGGAGAGCAGTCAGACGGCGCTGTTCCTCAAAGAGACGGGCGTTATCCAGCGCCGTGGCGATCTGCCCGGCCAACGTGGTTTGGATGTTGACATCCTGCGGAGTGAAGTGTTCCACTTGTTCGGATTGGACGTCCAGGACGCCGAGCACCTTATCACCGGCGATGAGCGGCACGGCCAACTCCGAGGCGGTCTCCGGGAGCAACAGGTTGGGGAGAAAGTCGGACGCGGCCTGCACGTCGTTCTCGATGACGCCTTGGCCAGATCGGAAGGCGCGGGCCACGAGCGAGGTCTCGCTGTTGGCGGGGATGCTCCAGCCCTGGGCCACCATCTCGTGACCGGCCTCGCCGGCCCCGGCGGCCAACTCCAGCGTCTCGCCCTCGTCGTCGATGAGGTAGATGTGAGCGTGGTAGAGGTCGAAATTCTCCTTGGTGAGATTGACCACGTCTTGCAGCAGTTCATCGGGATCAAGCTCGGTCGCGGCGGCGGTTCCCACCTCGGCCACGGTTTGTAGCTCGCGGGCGCGCTTCTCGGTCGCCTCACGGGCGGCCAGTTCCTCGGTGATGTCACGGAATGTGACCACCGCGCCGAGGATCGTGCCATCGTCGTCTTTGATGGGCGTGCTGGTGTAGGAGACGGGGAAGCTGGTGCCATCCTTGCGCCAGTAGATCTCGTCTTCGCCCTCGTGAATTTGACCATCGCGATAGGCGGCGTAGACTTTACATTCTTCGACCGGGTAATGCGAGCCATCGGGTTTGGTGTGATGGATGAGGTGGTGGTGGCGCTCGCCGATCAGATCGTCCGGCGACCAACCCAACATCTCCGCTGCGGCCGCGTTGACGAAGGTGGTGACACCTTCGCTATCCACACCGTAGATGCCCTCGGCGGTGGAGTTCAAGATCAGCTCGTTCTGTTGGGCCAGATTTCTGATGTTTTGCTCCGCTTGTCGTTGCTCCTCAAAGAGGCGGGCGTTGTCCAACGCGGTCGCGACCTGCCCGGCCAACGTGGTTTGGATGTTGACATCCTGCGGAGTGAAGTGTTCCACTTGTTCGGATTGGACGTCCAGGACGCCGAGCACCTTATCACCGGCGATGAGCGGCACGGCCAACTCCGAGGCGGTCTCCGGGAGCAACAGGTTGGGGAGAAAGTCGGACGCGGCCTGCACGTCGTTCTCGATGACGCCTTGGCCAGATCGGAAGGCGCGGGCCACGAGCGAGGTCTCGCTGTTGGCGGGGATGCTCCAGCCTTCGGCCACCATCTCGTGACCGGCCTCGCCGGCTCCGGCGGCCAACTCCAGTGTCTCGCCCGCGTTGTCGATCAAGTAGATGTGAGCGTGGTAGAGGCTGAAGTTCTCCTTGGTGAGATCGACCACGTCTTGCAGCAGTTCGTCGGGATCAAGCACCGTGGCGGCGGCGGTTCCCACCTCGGCCACGGTCTGCAGCTCGGCCGCGCGTTGGATCAACTGCTGTTCAGCCTGCTTCCGGTCTGTGATATCGGTGATGATCGTCGCTAAGCTCTGCGGTTGGCCTTGGTCATCTTGGATGACGAAAATGGTCTGTGCTATGGGGATAAGGGCGCCATCCGGGCGGCGGATGCGATTCTCGCCCTGCCACACGCCTGTCTTGAACACCTGGGGGATCGCCTGGTCGTTGACAAGCGCGAAATCCTCCGGCGTGTGGAAGTCGGCGATCACCTTGCCCAAGGTCTCTTCGGGGCTGTCATAGCCGGCCAGTTCGGCGCCGGCCTCGTTCATGTAGGTAATCTCGCCTTGGAGATTGGTCAGGGCCACCAGGTCGCGGGAGTTGCGGAGGATGGCGGTCAAGCGGCGCTGCTCTTCGAAGAGCCGGGCGTTGTCCAGCGCCGTGGCGATCTGCCCGGCCAAGGTGTTGAAGGTCGCCAGGTCGGATTCGGCAAAGCGTTCGGGCTGATCATCTTGGACATCCAACACGCCTAATAGGTTGCCGCCGGTGATCAGTGGCACGGCGACCTCGGCGCGAGTCTGGGGAAGCAGAGGGTTGGGGAGGAAGCCCGATTCCAACGTTGTGTCGTTGACCACAACGACCTGACGCTCGCGTGCGGCGCGGGCGACCAGGCTCTGCGGGCTATCCGTGGGGATGCTGTGCTCCCGTTGGCGCAGGACTTCGCCCACCTCGCCGGAGCCGGCGCGGACAACAAGCCGCTCATTTTTCTCGTCCAACATATAGATGTGGGCGTGATAGAAGCCGAAGCGGCTCTGCAGAAGCTCGACGACCTCGTTCAGGAGTTCGTCGGGATCGAGGATCGTGCTCAAGCGCTCGGAAACCGTCGCAGCCGTTCGGAGCTGGGTGGTGAAATTGGTCAGTTCCTCGGTCTGCTCCATCGTGCGGGCGTAGAGTTCGCTGTTCTGGAAGAGGAGGGCGATCTGATTGGTCATTGTTTCAAACAGCCCGACAACATCGGAGGTGAAGGTGTTAGTATCGCGGCTTTGAATGTCCACCGCGCCGATGATGCGCTCTTCGACTTTCAGCGGGACGACCATCTCCGATTGCGTATCGGGCAAGAGAGGGTTGGCTAAGAAGTCTGGGTTTTGGTTCACGTCGTTCACCACGACCGGCTCGCTCCCGTGGATGGCCTGCGTCACGAGGGAGGATTGATCCAGCGGGATTTGGTGTTCCTTCTGGAGAAGTTGTAAACCTGCGTAGCCGGTGCTTTCGCGCAACACCGCCGCGTTCTTTTCCTCTTCGACGATATAGACCTGCACGTGATACATATCAAAGCGATCACGGATCAGGTTCACCGTCAAGCGCAACAACTCTCCGGGATCGGATTGCTCACTGGCGGCGAAGACGACGCGGACGGCGCGCTGGTTCGCCTCCAATTGCTCGGTGCGCGCGCGCAGCTCTTGATCGCGCGATTCAAGCTCCTTACCACGTTGGCGCAGCGTGCGGATCGAATTCTGGAGATTGTCCGTCATTTGACCGAAGGCCCGGGCCAGCAACCCTACCTCATCATCGCGATCCACTGTCGGCACTTTGGTCTCCAGATCCCCGGCGGCGATTTGGGTGGCGCTCTCGGTCAAGCTGACGATGGGATTGATCAGGCGATTGGCCAACACGACGCCCGAACCGATGGCGACGGCGCTGGCTAACACAATGAGCACCGCGCTCAAACCGGCGATGAAACGGGTCAGCGCATTGACGCTGGCCAACGCCTCGGCATCGTCGATCTCCGCGACCAAGGCCCACTGGACGCCATCGGGATCGGTCGGGGTAGCGGGCTGGACGATGATGGGCGTCCAGGAACTCAGCACTGTTTGCCCTCGATAATCCTCGATGCGGGCGGTGCGAGATTGGCCGTCAAAGGCGGTGAGAACGGCGACCGTGTCCACCACGACATCCTCATTGAGAATGGTGGTCTCGACGTTCAAGGCCTCCAAGAAGCGAGAGTCGTTGCGGAATAGATAATCCTGCCCGATCAAATAGGTCTCGCCCGTCTCGCCCAAGCCCGTGCGCTCGATCATCAGTTCGTCGAGTTGCTGCGGGTTAAGCTCCAAGATGATGACGCCGACCGTCACCCCTTGGAGATCCTTGACCGGCGCGCCAATGCGTAAGTCGAGCGCCTCGTCTGTGGGATTGTAGAAGAGATCGCCAAAGTAGACCGAGTTAAGCGCATTTTGGAATATCTCTTGCTCGGCGTCGTTGATTTCTCGCAACTCCTGGTTGAGGGCGAAGACAATCTCGCCGTTGGTATCGACCAACTGCACATCGTTGTACACGTCTTGCCCGTGCTGGGCGACAAACGCGCGCAGTTCGCGCTCGGCGCTCTGGAATGCTTGGCGGTAGGCAGCGTCTGAGGGGGTGTCCTTATATTCAGCCAAGACGCTAAGGCCCTTGTCCCCTTCTAAGTTGCCCTGCACCGATTCCAAATCTCGAATAAAGCGAATGTCGCTTTTGCGTTCCTCAATCCAGCGGCGCAACTCAATGGCCTTGAGGGTCCGAACCGCTTCCAACTCGTCGAAGACGCGATCCGTCAGCGCCTCGCGAACCTGGTTGACGCTGAAGATCGTCAACACCACCGCGACGACGAGAATCGAAACCACCGTCAAGGCGGCAAAGCTCGCCCCTAGTTGCGCTCGAATCGACGTGCGCAACCAGTTGAGGATGCCGCCTGATTTGGTAGATGACCTATGATTAGACATTATCCAACCTCCTTGTATAAAATAGTTACAAGTTGAGAGTTACAAGTCAAAAGTCTAGCTTTCACGACTTCACTTGTGTCAATCGATCAATCAATATCACCAAAGGATGAAGATCGATTGGTTTTTCCAAGTAGAATTCCACGCCCAACTCCTCGGTGAGCGAGCGGTATCGCGCGTCGGCAGAGATCATCACGGTCTGTGTCCCCTGCTCCTGAAGGGCCGCCGACTTTTCGCGGAGCAGATCGGTGCCGCGACCTTTGCCGATATGTACATCGCACAGGAAGACATCGAAGCGCGTGGATTCGAGCAGTTCCTGTGCTTGCTCCAAGGTCGCGGCGGTGTAGACGTCGTAATCGCCCTTGCGCAGCGTGCGTGAGAAGATGCGGCGCAGATGGTCGTCATCCTCCAAAATGAGAATTTGGCGGACATCGTCGGTCTTGCCGACCGCGCTCTCTACCAGGGAGCGCATCTGATCCACGGTGAAGGGCTTGTCCAAATAGCCGTTCAGGCCCAGATTCTCCATTTCCTCTTGCAGTTCCGATGAGCCGTAGGCGGTCATCAGGACGATTTGGGTCGTAGGGGAGATCTGATGCACAGTTTGCGCTAAGTCCAGTCCACTCATCCCCGGCATCTTGTAGTCGGTGATGAGCAGCGCGTAGGGCTTCGTCCGGACTTTCTCCAGCGCCGCCTCGCCATCTTGGGCGGTCTCGATCTCGTAGGCGTTGCCCAGCTTCTCTAACCCCGCCGCCAGCGTCATCGTGACGGTCGGCTCATCATCGACAATCAAAACTCGTTTTGTCTGCATTTGCTTCATTTTGCTCCATCTGCTGATTCTGCCGACTGTGACTTAAGAATCTCATCCAGCGTCTCTTGTGCCACGTTGCGAATCTCGGAGAGCTTGACCGGCTTATCCAGCACGCGCTGAATGGCCGCCGCCGCCGAGGGATCACGCAATAGATCGTTGCTGTACCCGGTGACCATGACCACGCCGGTCCCCGGATACTTCTGGCGGATTTGGGTCGCCAGCGCGACGCCGGTCATCTCCGGCATCTTGTAGTCGGTGATCAGCAGATCGAACGGTTCTTTTTCGAAGAGGCGCAATGCCTCTTTGCCGTTATCCGTGATCCTCACCTCGCAGTTGGGCAATTTCTCGAGGCCCTCTTGCAGCGTGAACGCGACGAACTCCTCATCATCGACGATGAGGATGCGATGCGTGCGGACATCAGGCGCAGGGGCGGTCGCCGTGTCTTGATCTTGGACGCTGGCGGGTTTGAGCGCGGGCAACTTGATGGTGAAGGTGCTGCCTTCACCTAACTCACTTTCAACTTCCAGCTCTCCATTATGCGCCGCGATGACTTTATGGACCACGGTCAACCCCAAGCCCAGGCCGCCATAGCGGCGCGTCGAGGAGTCATCCAATTGATGGAAGGGCAGGAAAAGATCCGTAAGCTCGCTCTCTTCGATGCCGATGCCCGTATCGGCCACCGACAGGTGCACCTCGTTATCCTGCGCTTTCAGCTCGAGCGTCACGTGGCCGCCGTTGGGCGTGAATTTAAAGGCGTTCTCGATCAGGCATTCGACCGCTTCCTGAAGCTGTTGGCGATCCCCAGAGACATAGGGCAAATTGGACGGCAACTTCGCCTCAAATTCGATGCCATTTACTTCGGCCGTGGCGCGCTGGTCCTCCACCATCTGGGCGATGAGGGCGGAGAGCGAGATGGGATGGCGGGCCACCGCGCCAGACTCGACCGAGAGTAGGGCGCCGATGCGCGAGACGATGGTGTTCAACTCCTGAGCGCGGTTCGCGATGATGAACATCGCTTCTTTTTGCTCTGGGGCCAAATCGCCCAACTCTCCCTCCCTCAGCAGATCGGCATAGCCTTTGAGGACCGTGAGCGGCGTTCGCAACTCGTGGGATACTGTTTGGATGAAAATATCCTGAAGCGCCTTCATATCATTCAAGTCAACCGGCTTTGATTGTGGGGCTTCAATTTGCTGAGATGTCTTCTTGTTCATAAATTTATCTCCTCTCTCCTCCCGATTATCGGTTTTTTTGACGTCCGTCGGTACATCAGCCCGACATAGATTCTCGCGATCCAGAAGTAACACCCTTATTTTAAGACTAGCCACCTGACACTTTTTCCAAAATCAGCGACTGAAGTAGCTTAGCGGCGAAGTCCCTTCGAGAGGCGCTATAGCGCCAAGCCTCCTTCTTCGAGGATGCAACAGGCCGTCTGCAAAGGCAGACGGTGGGTCGGAGGCCTCTCCAGGGTCCTTTAGTCCCCGTAAAGTGACTCAAATTAACAATCCTAGACCAAAGTCCAGTAGCCAACTCATCTTTTGATGTCACTCAATACCGCTGACCAAGAAGTGTCGGATAGCTAGATTTTAAGATAAAGTTAACCCCTATGCCGTTAGGAATGTGTAGTGACAATGTGGCAGTTTTGTGGGAATGCTTGCCAGGGCAAATCGACCGGGAAAATCTCCCTCGGTGCTTCAGAGCGTCGTTAGCCAAGTTCAAGGCAAACAAAGTTGGGGTTGATGGGCGCGATAAATCGCTTAGCGTGCAATCTCGTGTATTTTGGACTCCTCAGAACTGCTTCGTTTGCCCCACATCTCATTGGGGTGTTGCGACGTCGTTTTGATAGGTGTATACTAAATTTGTATCCGTTTAGTTCCGTGAGTGGCTGCTCACAGAATTTTAAAAAAGCTCTCGGTCCCCGTCTCGGGGACGTTTACAAAGTATCTTTGATCTGCTCAGACGACCTTGGGGACGAGGGCTTGGAGCGTTGCTCATAAGACTAAACTGTTACCTAAATTTGAGGGGGATTTTTAGGTTAGCATCCTTGGCGAAGTGCATCGACCGGAAAAATTGTATCGTGGCCTAAGTTATTAACGTGGGAGAACGATCATGGCACCATATCAAGAACAGACACAAATCCTAGTCGTCGATGACGACGCGCGGGTTTTGGACACATTTTCTAGAAATTTGAACTTGGCGGGCTATCCTGTCATCACCGCCTCAAACGGGCAAGCCGCGTTGGAGACCTACCGTGAGGCGCATCCGGACATCACGTTGGTTGATGTGCGGATGCCTTACATGGACGGCTTCGAGGTGCTGCGCGCCATTCGCGAGCGCGACCCGGAGGCGGAGGTGATCTTGGTCACCGGCCACGGCGATATGGAGATGGCCATCGCGGCGCTGCGCGAAGGCGCCTCCGATTTTATCCCCAAGCCAGTGGAGCAAGCGACGCTCAACGCGGCGCTGCGCCACGCCAAGGAGCGCCTGCGTCTCAAGCGCGAGCTGCGTGCGGCCCAGGCGGCCCTGCGTCGCGCGCATGATGAGTTGGAAGTGCGCGTCCAGCAGCGCACGGCGGAGCTATCGGAGGCCAATCAACAACTTGAAGCGCAGATCGTCGAGCGGAAGCGTGCCGAGCGGGCGGTCCGCGAAGCGCACGAGCGGCTCACGGCCACGATGAACGCCCTGCCCGATATCCTCTTCGAGGTCAACGCTGAGGGGGAAATTTACGAGTTCCGCACGCCCAATCCAGAGCTGTTGGCCGTTCCGCCGGACAAAATTCGCGGTCAGAACGTCGCCGATCTGCTGCCGGCCAACGCTACAGAGACGATCCGCGCCGCGTTAGACGAGGCCGCGCAGACCGGCCATCACGCCGGCGCCACCTACGCGCTGGAGACGCCCAGGGGGCAGGGCTGGTTCGAGCTGTCTATCGCGGCTAAAGGCGAGCACAAGGATGTCGCCACGCCAGATCAGCACTTCATCGCCTTGGTGCGAAACGTCACGGAGCGCGTCCAAGCCGAGCGCGAATTGCAAATCAGCCACAATCACCAGAGCGCGCTCAACGCCCTGCTGCGCATTTCAGTGAATACGCCGGAAGCTACGCTCGACGAGCAACTCAAGCAGGCGTTGGAACACATCCTGAGCATCTCGTGGCTGCCCATCCTGTCCAAAGGCGCCATCTTCCTCACAGATAAGAATGGGCGCGGGGAGAATCTCACGTTAGAAGCATCGCGCGGCTTCGAAGTGGAGATGCGGATGGGCTGTCAGAATCTTGCTATCGGCGAGTGTCTGTGCGGGCAGGCCGTTGCCGAGAAGCGCATGATCTTCAGCGGCAACCTAGACGAGCGCCACAAGCTCCCCGGCCCAGATATGATGCTGACGCCGCACGGCCATTATTGCGTCCCCATCCTCTCCGGCGCGACGCCGCTGGGCGTCCTGACGCTCTATCTCAACCCCGGTCATAAACGCGAGGATCACGAGATCGCGTTTGTGAACTCGGCGGCGCACACGCTGGCCAGCATCATCGAGCGCAAGCGCGCGGAAGAGGCGCTGCGCAAATCCCAGCAACAGTACGCCGGCCTCGTCAACACCATCGACGGCATCGTGTGGGAGGCGGACGCGGCCACGCAACAATTCACCTTCGTCAGCCCGCAGGCCGAAGAGATGTTGGGGTATCCGGTCGAGCGCTGGACGGAGGAGCCGGATTTCTGGCCGTCGCATATTCACGAGGAAGATCGCGAGGAGAGCGTCGAATTCTGCGCAGCGGCGATCCGGCAATTGCAGGATCACGAGTTCGAATACCGGATGATCGACGCGGAGGGCAACATCGTCTGGTTGCGCGACATCGCAAGCGTGATTGTGGAGGACGGCAAGCCGGTGAAGTTGCGCGGCGTGATGATTGACATCACCGAGCGCAAGCGCCTGACCGAGCGTCTGGGTGCCATCCACCAATTGGGCCAGGAGATGACCCTGCTGCGGGATGAGCAGGCGTTGGTCAAGCGCACCTTGCAGACCGCTGCGCAGGTGATCAATTCTACGCTGACGGGGTTCGGCGTTGTCGATGAGCAGCGACAGGAGTTGATTAAGCGCTTCCACATCGTCGGTGGGGAGTTCACCATCAGCCCCACACAGCGCATCCCCATTAATGACGAAGCCAGCATCTGCGCAGCGGCCGTCAGCCAGGGCCGCACAGTCAATATCCCGAACACCTCCCAAGATTCGCGCTATGTAGCCCCGCTTGACGAGGAACCCCAGTATCTCTCCGAGCTATGCGTCCCGATCAAGTTCGAGGATCGGGTGCTGGGCGTCATCAACGCGGAGCACGAAGCGCGTGATCATTTCTCGCCCGCTGATCAACAATTGCTCCAAACGTTGGCCGATCAGACGGCTGTCGTGATGGAAAACGCACGACTCTACGCCAAAACCCAGCGCAACGCGCGCGAGTTGGCCGCGCTCAACACTGCCACCCACGCGATGGCCTCCAATTTGGATTTGGACATCGTGCTCAAGCAGGTGATCCAAGAGGTCAACGTCCTGCTGGAAACGGAGGATGCTTCGGTCATGCTCTACAATCCCGAAACGGACGAGCTGGTCTTCTCGGCGCTGGCGAATCCCGATTGCCAAATGTTGATCGGGCATCGTCTATCAGCCACGGAGGGTATCGCGGGGCAAGTAATGCAATGTCTGGAGCCGATCCTGATCGCCGATGCTCAGGACCATCATAGCTTTTACAAGCGCATCGACGAGGTGACAGGGCTAACCACCCGTTCCCTGATCGCGGTCCCATTGACGGTCAAAGGGCGGGGCATCGGCGTCATCGAGGTGATCAACAAAATCCACGGGACGTTCAACGCGCACGATTTAGAGCTTCTCAGGGCCTTCAGCAGCTCGGCGGCGATCTCCTTGGAGAACGCGCGGCTTTATCAGAAGCAGCAGGAGCAGATCGAAGAACTGCGCGCCACGCAGGCCAAGCTTGTCCAGAGTGAGAAGATGAGCGCGCTGGGGCGACTGATCGCTTCAGTCTCTCATGAGATCAACAACCCACTCCAGTCGATTCAGGGCTGTCTCACGCTGGCGGATGAGGAGATTGATAGCGACCAGCGACCGGAGAAATTGCGCCGTTACTTGGGCGTCGCCGAGGACGAGATCGAGCGCATCGCGGTCATTGTGCGGCGCGTCCGCGACTTCTACCGTCCGGCGCGGGAGGATCAGGATGAGGTTGATGTGCATACGACCCTGGAAAGTGTACTGGAGCTTTCCGGCAAGCAACTCCAACACAGCGATGTGGTCATTGATAAGCATTGGGCCGAAGATCTGCCCCCCATTCCGGCCAATGCCGCGCATCTTAAACAAGTCTTCCTGAACCTGGTACTCAACGCCATCGATGCGATGCCCAGCGGGGGGACGCTCAGTTTGCGCACCGCTCGAGAGGATGAGATGGTGCGCATCGAGTTCACCGATACGGGGGTCGGAATGTCGGAGAAGACGCAAGACCGTCTATTCGAGCCGTTCTTCACGACCAAGCCGCACGGCTCCGGATTGGGGCTATCTATCAGCTATGGTATAATTGAAGCACACGATGGACAGATTTTGGTTAGAAGTGAGGTGGGAAAAGGATCGACCTTCAGTTTGCTTCTGCCGATTGAGGTGGATTGAAGTAGAAGTGCTCGACATCCCTATCTGTATCTATTTTGATCAGGAGCGTGCGGTGACGTCACATAGTTGTAACAAAAAGTTTTTGGCACACCCTTATAATAGAGCTTACGGGTATAGGGCCTAAAGGGCAAGGTATAGCGGCGAGTTATTGGGGGAATTCGAAGCAGATCAGCTGGGAAAATTGCTCTCGTTATCCCAGGGTGTGCTTAATCGAGTTCAAGGCAAACGAAGCTGGGGTTGATGTGTAAGACAAATCGTTTAGTGCCCAACATCGTGTATCTCAGACTCCTTGGAATTGCTTTGTTTGCCCTATTGTAACGAGGTTTTAGATTCCTGTGCTTAGTGGTAAGATCCTAATTATAGATGATGAGAATAGCATACGGTTCTTCTTGCAAGAGCTGCTGGAGAAGGACGGCCATTGCGTGTCCGCCGTCGCCAGCGGTGAGGAGGCCCTGGAACAAATTGCCGAGAAGAAGTTTGATCTGGCGCTTGTCGATTTGAAGTTGAAGGGTATTAGTGGGACCGAGGTGCTCCGCGAGTTGAGCCAAGAGGCACCGGATACGGTCGTGATTATGCTCACTGGCCAAGGGTCGTTGGAGTCGGCGGTGGAGGCATTGCGACAGGGTGCGCACGATTATCTCTTCAAGCCGTGCAAGGCCGATGAGATCCGCGAGAGCATCCAAGCTGGCCTACAAAATCGCCAGCAACGCATCCGCCAACGGCAATTACTCTTCCAATTGGAACAGAATCTCAGCAATACTTTGCGCGATATTCAAGTCACGCGCGCCACCATCGACGAGACGCCGCCGCCCCCTACACGCTCCCCCGCGCCCGCATCGAAGCCGCCGGCGCCAACACCGAAACAGCCAGACACTATCCTGGAGAAAAATGGCCTGCGCATCGATTTGGAGCAACATCTCATCACCTTAGATGGAGAGCGGCTGCACCTCAGCCCCACCGAGTTCGATGTGTTAGCGTATCTCATCAGCGAGTCGCCGCGCGTCGTCTCCCCGGAGGAGCTGGTACGCGAGGTTCAAGGCTACGAAAGTGAGCCGTGGGAAGCCAATGATACAATTCGCTATCACATCTACCGCATCCGCAAGAAGATCCGTGAGGCAACGGGCCAGGAGAACATCATCAAGACGGTGCGGGGCATCGGTTATGCAGTCCGTTAGATGAAGCTTGACGGAGCTTGGTGGAGATTACACGTTGTGCCTCTGGGATACATCGGAACTGCTTCGTTTGCCCATTATCCTATCAAGATGATTTCGGCTCCATAAACTGACCGCATTGACTTTGCAATCCTATAAAAGCAATGAGCGCATGGAAGGGAAATCCTCCATGCGCTCAAAAGAAGGTCGGGGCGCGCGGATTTGAACCGCGGACCTCACGGACCCGAACCGTGCGCGCTAAACCAAGCTGCGCTACGCCCCGAACGCTTCGCATTATACCGTACTTTGCTGGATTGGCAAGTTAGAGTTCGGGAGGCGAATTTATCCCGAAGATGCAGTTTGGGCGTAGAGGTATCGAAGGGCCAAAACTGCCCAGGGCTGTCTTGCAGACCTCTATGCCGGCGCCGACTGTTTCATCTGGCCGGCGGGCGACTCGGCAGATGATGATGAGGCCCGGCCAGAGGCGAAGTCGTGATCGGGGAGGATGTCCTCAGCGTTGCGCACCGCCGGGTTGAGGTAGCCGGCCAGCGCCAGCAGCGCGCCGATGATCCCGCCCAAGAACATCATCAGGGCCATGCCCGCGCCTGGTCCGGCGCCGATGAGGCCGCCGAAGATGGGCGCCAGGGCGCCGTCAGGCATCATCGCCGGCTCGAAGTAGGCGTCGGCCACCGGCCCGATCCAGATCATCGCGAAGGAGGTGGGGAATTGGGCGATCAAGCGCCGCGTGGAGAAGACGCGCCCCTGCACGTCGGGCGGGACTTTGGCCTGCCAGATGGCCTGGTTGGCGCCGTTGACGATGGGCAGGAAGAAGGAGACGATGAAATAGGCGATGGCCCAGAGGGGCAGCGCGCGCCCGATCCCCAGCACGCTTTGCCCGAAGATGCGCAGGATCGCCAGGCCCAGCAGCACGCCGTGGATGCGCCGCCGAGGCCCGCCCCACACGCTGAGCACCAATCCGCCCACCAGCCCGCCGACGGCGCCGATGGACATCACGGAGCCTAACAGCAGTTCGTTGTTGCCCGTGCGCGCCAAGATCATCGGTGAGAGCAGGACGACCAAGACCGGGTAGCTGAAGAGGTTCTTGGAGAAGAAGACCAACTGAATCCCCAGCAGGCTGGGCCGTTCGAAGATGTACTGGAAGCCGTAGCGGATCTCCTGCCAGAGGTTCCCCTGCCCATCGCGTCCGGCGGCGGAAACCTTGGGTTGGGGGATCAGGATGAAGAGCAGGGAGCCGACGGCGGCCAGGCATGTGGCGATATCGATGAGCATCACGCCGTCGATGCCGATGACGTGGAAGAGGGCGGCGGCTAAAATCGGCCCGAAGATGTTCGACGCCGGGCCGGTCAGCCACATCATGCCGTTGGCGCGCGCGTAGTGGCGCTTGGAAACCATCGTTGTGATCGCGGCGGAGTAGGCGGGGAACTGGAAGGCGGCGAACATCCCGTTGAAGGCGTTGGCGACGTAGAGGTGCCAGATGGCGAGGTTGCCGCTCCAGAAGAGCAACAGCAGGGCCAGCGTGGAGAGCGCGGCCGCGATATCGCTGAGCATCATCACCAGCTTGCGATTCCAGCGGTCGACTAAAACGCCGGCGATGGGAGATAGAAAAATCGTCGGCGCGAATCCAAAGAGCGTCGTCAGCGAGAGCGCGGTCGCTTGCCCCGTCTGCTCCCACGCCCACAGGCTGACCGCAAAGGTCGTCATCTGGCTGCCCAATAACGAGATGATCTGTCCGATGACGACGATGGTGAACGCTCTGATGCCGGTCGGTCGCTTGATCTTCATTCCTAGGCTCCTTGTGATGGCTTGATGAAGTACAATCGTAACCGTTTAGTCTTGTGAGGTGCAACGCACTTTTGGGTTTATGACCAGATATTACTGCATGAGGCGTTGCTTTTCCTGCGGTTTAAGTGCGTTGCACCTTGGTCTGCTCATCGAACCAAACAGATACGTACTCTAACTATAATTATACCTTTTATTCTCGCATAAATGCGATAAAAAGCAACCCCGCAAGGCATATCAGAACCTTGCGGGGTTGGTCTGCTGATCGAATCGCCCTCGGGACGAAGGCTTGGAGCTTCAGCTTCTAGCGGCGCATATCAGGAGAGTTCGGTTAGCTCTCCCGTGGCCGTATAGATGATGCGCTCGCAGACGTTGGCGACGCGATCCGCCGCGCGCTCCAGGTTGTGGGCGACCCAGAGGAGGTAGTTGGCTTGTTCCAGGCAACTGGGATCGGCCAGGATGTAGGTCATCAACTCGCGATAGACCTGATTGTAGAGGGCGTCCACCTCATCATCCGATTTGGGGATCTCGTGGGCGGCCTCCGTATCCAACTGCACGAAGGCGTCTAACGCGCGATGGAGCATCGAGCGGGCTTTCTCCGCCATCTGCGGGACGTCGATGAGCGGCTTCAGGAGAGGTTGATCCCCGATGAGGATGTTGACCTTGGCGATGCCCTTGGCGTAATCTCCGATGCGCTCCAACTCGGTGCTGATCTCCATCATCGCGCCTAAGATGCGCGCGTCGCGCGCCATCGGCTGGTGGAGGGCGATCACCGCTATCGTATGATCCTCGATGGTGAAGCGCAGTTCGTTGATCCGCTTGTCGCGCTTGATGAGTTGCCGTGATCCCTCCAAATCGCGCTGTTTGAGAAGCTCGACGGATGTCATCAGCGCATCTTCGACCATGCTGCCCAACTTCAGGACTTCATCTTTAAGGCTTTGCAGTTCTCGATCCAATGTCTCCCGTGGTTTGGCTTGCATTATTCTGCTCCCTTCAGGCTAAATTTAAGGTCAGAGACAGCCTCTTCTTCATCCGGTTGCCAATTTTCCACATAGGTCACGACGCGCCTGCGGATGGCGTCGCGAATGACGCGAAAGGCCGCCCGCTTCTCCTCTGGGGCGCCTTCGACAGCGGCCGGATCGGGGAATCCGATGTGCACGACGTCGCCGCCGCCCAACCAGGTGGGGCAATTCTGGGCCGCGTGGTCGCAGACGGTGATGACCAAATCGAAGTCGACGTTGCGAAATTCAGCAACGGATTTGGAGCGCTGGTCAGAAATATCAATGTCCAGTTCCTCCATGATCTCGATGGCCTGCGGGTGGACGTAGCCCGACGGCTGGGTGCCGGCGGAGTAGGCCGCCCATTGATCGCCCAAGAGATGGTTGATCAGACCCTCGGACATCTGACTGCGCGCCGAATTGCCAGTGCATAGGACAAGTACTTTGTGTTGAACGTCTGGTGTGTGGTTCATCCAAACCTCCCTGTGATGTAATCCTCTGTGCGTTGGTCGCCGGGATTAGTGAAGATCTTTTTGGTATTATCAAATTCGACTAAGATGCCGGTGCGGCTCTCATCGGTGTAGAAGAAGGCGGTGTGGTCGGAGACGCGCGCAGCCTGCTGCATATTGTGCGTCACGATGACGATGGTGTAGGTCTCTTTCAACTCGCGGATCAACTCCTCGATGCGCAGGGTGGCGATGGGATCTAACGCCGAGGCCGGTTCGTCCATCAGGATAATCTCTGGCTCCACGGCCAACGCGCGCGCGATGCAGAGTCGTTGCTGTTGCCCGCCAGAAAGCGCCAGCCCCGATTTGCCCAGATCGTCCTTCACCTCGTCCCAGATCGCGGCCCCGCGCAAGCTCCGTTCCGCGATTTCGTTGAGCTGGTCGTGGTCGCGCAGGCCGTTGATGCGCGGCCCGTAGGTGACGTTATCGTAGATCGATTTGGGGAAGGGGTTGGGGCGCTGAAAGACCATCCCCACGCGGCGTCGCAGCGAGACGACATCCATATTGGAGATATTCTCCCCGTTCATCGCTATCTCCCCCTGCGTGCGCACGCCGGGGATCAGATCGTTCATCCGATTGAAGGCGCGCAGGAAGGTGCTTTTGCCGCATCCCGACGGGCCGATGATGGCGGTGATTTGGTTGGCCGGAATTTGGAGGGAGATAGTATCGAGCGCTTGAAAGTTCCCGTAATACAGGCTAAAATCTTTCGTCTCAAGTTTTACTTCAGAAGCTGTCATGCGTTACCTCTCATACTCTGGTTCAGGCGATGGGACAGATAGTTGATGGCCAGATTAATTAATATAATAGAAACGACTAGTACGGCGCCGGTGCCCATCGCTTTATCGAAGGCCGCCGTGTCGTTGGCCAGATAATAAAGGTGCAGCGCCATCGTGCGTCCGCCGGAGGTCAAGAACTCCCTGGGATGTAGGATGGGCGAGGGGGGCATGTAGTAGCTGCCGCCCAGGGTGACGTAGAAGACGGCGGTCTCGCTGACGATGCGCCCGACGCTCAACACAACCCCGGTGATGATGCCGGGCAGCGCGGCGGGCAGCACCACGCGCCAGTTCGTCTGCCATTGGGTGGCCCCCAACGCCAGGCTGCCCTCGCGATAGGTGCGGGGGACGGTCAGCAGCGCCTCCTCGGTCGTGCGGATGATGACCGGCAGCACCAGACAGGCGCCCGAAAGCGCGGCAGCGATCATCGAAAAGCCGAAGTTCAGCGTTGTGACGAAGAGGGCGTATCCGAAGAGGCCGAAGATGATCGAAGGCACGCCGGCCAGCGTCTCCACGCCGAAGCGAATCACGGAGATGAGGTGCGCTTGCCAGCCGCTGGTCCCTTGCATCTCGCCGGCGTATTCTACCAAGTAGATCCCGGCCCCGACGCCCAGCGGCGCGGCAATGAGAATCGTCAATCCCACCAAATAGATGGTGGTCACGATAGTGGTGGACATCCCCCCCTCGCCGGAAAGCCCACCCTTCGGGCGGGTGGTCAAGAACTCCCAATTGACGACCTGCGCGCCTTCCAAAATGATGTATCCGACGACGGCGATCAGAATAATGACGACGATAGCTGCCAGCCCCCATAGGACGCCGAACGCAACCCTCTCAATCCAACGGCGTTTAGTTAGATGCGCCTTGGTCTCGGAGGGGGTGGGGCGCCAAACTGTTTCTTGCGATGCGTTATTCATAGCTCCCATGCTCTCGTTCATCCGTGCCGCTCCTTCATCAGGATGCGGGCGGTGATGTTGATCAGCATAATAAGGGCGAATAAGACCACGCCGGTCGCGAAGAGGGCGCTTTCATGCACGCCCGTCGCGTAGCCGATCTCCACGGCGATGTTGCCCGTCAGCGTGCGGGCCTGGCGCAGGTAAAGGGTCAGCGGATTATTGTCGAGCGGCTTGGGGAGCATAACCGAGTTCCCGATGACCATGATCATCGCCATCGTCTCGCCCAGCGCGCGTCCGATGCCCAAGATGATACCCGCGATGATGCCGGAGCGGGCGGCGGGGAGGATCACGTTGGTGATGGTCTGCCAGTGCGTGCTGCCCAACGCGAAAGCGCCCTCTCGGTAGGACTGCGGCACCGCGCGGATGGCGTCCTCGGCGATGTTGGTGATGGTCGGCAGAATCATCACGGCCAACACAATCGAGGCCGAGAGCAGGCCGTAGCCGGAGTTGCCCGGCACGGGGATTTGGCGCACCATCGGAACCAAGACGACCATCCCCACCAGGCCATAGACCACCGAGGGGATGCCGGCCAGCAACTCGATGGCCGGGCGCACGATGGCGCGGACGTTATCCGGCGCCACCTCTGCTAAGAAGATCGCGCAGCCCAGCGCGAAGGGCACGCCGATGGCGAGCGCGCCAATCGTCACCAGCACCGAGCCTAAGATCATCGCTAAGATGCCGTACTGTTCTTGGCCCGGACGCCAGACGGCGCCGCCTAACATTTCCCCCAAGCCGATGGTTTGGAAGGCTTCTAACCCCTCGCGCAGGGTGAAAACGGCGATGAGAAAGAGGATGAAGACGGAGAGTAAGGCGCAGACAAGCAAAATGTATTTAATCGAGCGATCCATTAGGTAGGTTAGTTTCATACCATATCCTTAACCACTATTTGCTGCACTTCACTATGTAATTCCCAAAAGGCGGGACGTGGCAACCGCCCGTCCCGCCTTAATTGTACAGAATTTGGCTAACTATTCAATTGGGATGTAGCCCTCATCGGCGACGATGGCCTGCCCTTCGGCGCTGAAGATGAAGTCGAGCCAGGCCTGCGCAACGCTGCCGGGTTTGCCGTCGGTCATCATATTCAGCGGGCGGACGATGGGATAGCTGCCGTTGGCGGCGTTGGCCGATGTGGGTGCTGTGCCGTTGATCTTTACCGGCTTGGTGGTGTCATCCAAGTAGCCGAAGGAGAGGTAGCCGATGGAGAAGGGGGTGCTCGCGATGGTGGTGCGCACCGAGCCGTTCGACGGTTGGAGAATCGCCGTATCGACGATCAGCGCCTCATCCATCACCATATCCTCGAAGGCGGCGCGGGTGCCGGAGCCTTCCTCGCGGGAGACGACGACCATCAACTCATCGGGGCCGCCGACCTCGCTCCAGTTGGTGATCTCGCCGGCGAAGATGTCCTGCACCTGCTCAATCGTCAACTCATCAACCGGCACATCGGGATGCACGGCGATGGCGATGCCATCATAGGCGATGGCGAAAGGCTGAAGGTTGGGGTACTCTTCCAACTCGGAGTCCTTCACCTCGCGGGAGGCCATCCCCACATCGACGGTGCCCTGCGCGGCGGATTTGACGCCGACGCTGGAGCCGCCGCCCTGCACATCGATCCTGACATCAGGGTTATCGGCCATAAACGCTTCCGCGAACAACTCGGCCAGCGGCTGCACTGTGGTCGAGCCGGCCACGCTGATCTCGCCGGATACATCGCCGCTCTCGCCGCTTTCGTTCTCTTCACCGCCCTCATCAGAGAGTGGGATGTAGCCTTCATCGGCGACGATGGTTTGTCCTTCTGCGCTCATAATGAAATCGAGCCATTCTTGCGCAACGCTGCCGGGTTTGCCGTCGGTCATCATATTCAGCGGGCGGACGATGG
>CAYXVS010000020.1:0-5773 GCA_964468735.1 uncultured Anaerolineales bacterium
CGGAGCCTTTAGGCTTGAGCGGAGTGGCGTTTTTCATGGCTCGCGTTAGTTTCTGCTGCTAGATGACCTCCAGCGCTTTGCCCACCTGCTCGAAGGTCGCGAGCACCTTCTCCAGTTGCTCGTCGGTGTGCGAGGCGATGTAGCTCGTGCGGAGCAGCGACATATTCGGTGGGACGGCCGGCGGCACGACGGCGTTGGTGTAGACGCCCGCATCGAAGAGCGCCTTCCAGAACTTGAGCGTCTTTTCATCGTCCTTGATGATAATGGGGATGATGGGCGTCTGCGATTGGCCGATGTCGAAGCCCAACTCTGTGTAGCGGCGGCGCATAAAGGCCCCGATCTCGTTGAGGCGCGCGATGCGCTCCGGCTCCTCCTGCATCACCTCCAAAGCGGCCATCGCGGCGGCGGTATTGGCCGGCGGGATGCTCGCGCTGAAGATGAGCGAGCGCGCGTGGTGTTGGATGTAATCGATGATGTCGGCATCCCCGGCGATGAAGCCGCCCAGCGAGGCGAACGACTTGCTGAATGTGCCCATAATGAGATCGACGCCCTCGGTGACGCCTAACTCGGCGGCGGTGCCGCGCCCCCCGCCCAAGACGCCCACAGAATGCGCGTCGTCCACCATCAGGCGCGCCCCGTACGTCTGGCAGACGGGGATCATCTCCCTCAACGGCGCGATATCGCCCCCCATGCTGAAGATGCCATCGACGACGACCAACTTGCCCGCGTCCTCCGGCAGCGCGGCGAGCACTCGCCCCAGCGCCTCGGCATCGTTGTGCGGGAAGCGTTTCATCGTCCCGAAGGACATCTGGCAGCCGTCGATGATGCTGGCGTGATCCTCTTTGTCGGTGATGACGAAATCGTGGCGCCCGATCAGGGCCGAGATGGCGCCCACGTTGACCTGATAGCCGGTGCTGAAGACGACCGCCGCCTCCTTGCTGACCCAATCTGCCAACTTGCGTTCCAATTCCAGATGCATCTCCAAGGTGCCGTTGAGGAAACGCGAGCCGGTGCAACTGGTGCCGTACTTGGCGATGGCCTCCTCGGCGGCCTGGCGAACCTTGGGATGCACCGTCAGTCCCAGGTAGTTGTTGGAGCCGATCATAATCAGGCGATGATCGCCGATAAGGGCTTCCGTCCCCTCGTTGTTGGAGAGCGGGATGAAATATGGATAAAGCCCCGCCTTCCGCGCTTCATCCGCCCTCGTAAATTGATTGCACTTTTGAAAAATATCCATAAAAATCCTCCATTTGTAAGTGTGATAATAGCATAATAGCATAAACATACTCAGCGGATTAAGCAGATGACAGCGGATGAAAAGGCTCGCCCTCTATCTGCTCAATCTGCTTCGTTTTGCCCATCCCCAGCCTATTGTAAAAAGTAAGGGAGACGTGTCAAGATTGGGTTTATCGAGTAATGTTGCGCCACGCCTGGGGGAGGGCGGCGGCGACATCGCGGGCGGCGACGCCGGCCATGCTGTGGCGCTCGCGTGCGATTTCCCCGGCCAGACCGTGGAGGTAGGCGCCAGCCGCCGCGGCCTCGAAGGCGTCCAGCCCCTGGGCGCGCAGGGCCGCGATGACCCCCGCCAGCACATCCCCCGTCCCCGCCGAACTGAGCGCCGGATTGGCGAAGGGCAGCAGTGCAGCGCGACCATTAGGCGCGGCGATGACGGTGAAGGCGCCCTTGAGCACGACGACGTGCTTCCATTCGCTGGCGTACTGCTGCGCGATCTTCACGCGATCTGCCTGGATCTCACTGGTGGATAGATCGGTCAGGCGCGCCATCTCGCCCGGATGCGGCGTGAGGATCGTGTCCGGCGGACACAACGTCGGCCAGTCGGGCAACTCGCTCAATAGATTTAGCCCGTCAGCGTCAATGACTAAGGGCGGCATTTCCACCGGCTCGGCGTTAGAGGGCGCGGATTGATTATGGTTGACTAAAAAGCCCGCGCCGCGCTTCTCTTTGGGCGGTCGGAAGAAAGCCTTGAGGAAGGCTTTGCTCTCCGGCGTGTTATTCAGTCCTGGTCCGATCAACAGCGCCGAGCGACCGTCCATCTTTTCGCGGATCAGCGGCGCTGCATTGATATTGACGACGCCTAAGGTGTGCGGGAGCAGGAGATAGGTCGCCTCCGGCACGAACGGCGCGATGGCCGCGTGCAGCGAGCTGGGGATCGCCAAGGTGACGAGGCCCGCGCCCGCGCGGATGGCCGAAATCGCAGAGAGGGCGGCCGCGCCCGTGTAGTTGGTCGATCCGGCGACGATGAGCAATTTCCCGAAGGTGCCTTTATGAGCATCCAGCGGGCGGGGCGGCAGCCATTGTTGCACCTGATTGGGCGTGAGCAAGGTCGGCCCTTCGCCGGGGATGTCGATCCCTTGGGGGATGCCAATATCGGCGACGATCAGATCGCCCACGGCGGCGGCGCCGGGCAGGCGCACGTGGCCCCACTTCGGCGTCGCGAAGGTCACCGTGAGATGCGCCCTCAGCGTCGCGGGATCGTGCTCGCCGGTGTCGAAATCCATGCCGGAGGGGCCGTCCACGGCGACGATGAAGGGGCGCGGGGCTTTGGGCGGCAGGGTGGTGTTGACGGGGATCAGCGGCGCGTTGCGCGTCTGCGCCAGGCTCTCGTGGACGGCTTGGATCATTTTGGCGATGACGCCTCGCAGCGGCGGCGTGGCGCCGGTGCCCAGCAGCGCATCGATCAGGATGTGGGATTGGTAGACCAGTTGGCGGAGCGCCTCGTGTTCAGCGTCGGCTTTGACGGTTTGGATGGCGACGCCGTGGTTCTGCGCCTTGCGAAAGACCACGTCCTCCTCTGGATTGCGGGGGCGGGAGAGGTAGGCGGTGACATTCGCGCCCGCATCGCTTAGGCAGCGCGCCGCGACTAAGCCATCGCCGCCGTTGTTCCCCGGCCCAACCAGGACCAGGATGCGGCGATGCTTGACCGGCGTCCGCTCCAAAATCGCGCGGGCGACGCCCTGCCCGGCCAATTCCATCATTTGAGCATAAGTGTGCCCCGCCATATCGGCGGTGGACTCCAAGGCTCGCATCTCCGAGACGGATAAAATTCGCATCATCAACTCCTACTTCTTATCTTGAAATAAGTTTAAAAGTTACAAGTTAAAGGTTGCAAGTTAAAGAGATAAGACAGCTCCCTCTTATGAGCAAAGCTCCAAAAAATTGCGTATCTAGTGCGTCTTTGGGTGCTATCTGCGGGGAAAATAACGGGGCGGCTCAACCGGAGTGTGCGGATCGGTTGCGGCGGCGATAAAAAGGCGAGGCTTCTGGAGGTCGGTCACACGGTGGGGGAGGTGCGGAGGTGACCCGCTTCCCCAGAAGGCGCGTTGCGCAGCAGCTCGACCGCGTGGGGGAGGGCGGGCAGCACAGTGCGCAGATTTTCCGTGGCGCCTTTCGGGCTGCCAGGCAGATTGATGATCAAGGTCTGTCCGCGAATGCCGGCGACGGCCCGCGAGAGTATCGCGTGCGGCGTGATCGCCAACGAGGCGGCGCGCATCGCTTCGGCCAGGCCGGGCGCTTCCTTCTCGATGACATCGTGAGTCGCCTCCGGCGTCACATCGCGGGGCGTGAAGCCGGTGCCGCCCGTCGTGAGGATGATGTCTGTTATCGAATCGCCCTCATCCGCCCAAGCGCGCAGTTGTGCTGCGATGCGCGCGCGGTCATCGGGGATGATGGCCCGCGCCACGACCGTCGCCGCCAGGGCGTGCTCGACGAGCGCCTGGAGCGCCGGCCCGCTGCGATCCTCGTAGGTGCCGGCGGCAGCGCGATCACTGATCGTCAAAATAGCGATATGGATGGGCATGATACAAGTCCTTTTCTTTTTCTCAAGCATCAAGCATCAAGAATATTGGAGAGGCGGTCCAGTAATTCTTTGGGCCGGAAGGGCTTGAGGATGAAGTCGGTGGCGCCGGCGTGCAGGCACTCGGTCTGGCGATCCATACCAGAGGTGACGACCACCGGCACATCTTCGAATTGAGGGCTGCTTTTCAGTTCCTTCAAGGCTTCGAGCGAGGTGCCGCCGGAAAGGTGATAGTCCATTAGAATCAGCTCTGGTTTCTCCTGCTCGGCGGTCGGCACGATCTGTTCTGGCCGGGTGACCGTGACAACATCGTTGCCTTCCAATTCCATCAAGGTGGTGATCAGCCCCAACATTACTTTGTCATCGTCTGCGACGAGAATCTTTGTCATACTGAACTCCTGTAGTCTTGGCTATAGGATGATGTTTATCTGTTGGCTCTTGGGCGTTATAAAAGACGACGCGCCGCCATTGAGTCCACACATAGGAGTATTGTACCATAAGATTATAATATTTAGTATAATAAGGCTATTCTTTTACGTGACAGCAAAATTATACAATAATTAGGGAGGTACGGCGATGCGAATGGTAGATGTGATTGAGAAAAAGCGGGATGGCAAGGCGCTGACGGAGAAGGAGATACAGTTTTTTATCCGTGGATATACAGAAGGTGAAATCCCGGATTATCAGGCGGCGGCGCTGTTGATGGCTATCCTGTTCCAGGGGATGAGCGACCGCGAGGCGCGCGATATGACCCTGGCGATGGCGCATTCCGGGGTGATGTTGGATCTGAGCGATGTGGCCGATTTTGTCGTCGATAAACACTCGACCGGCGGTGTGGGGGATAAAGTGAGCTTGGTGATCGCGCCGACGGTGGCGGCGTGCGGTTTGCCGGTGGGCAAGATGTCGGGGCGCGGATTGGGCTTCTCTGGTGGGACGCTGGACAAACTGGAATCGATCCCCGGCTACCGCGCCGATCTGAGCGTGGCGGAGTTTAAGGCCCAGTTGGAGCGGATCGGCATCGTGTTGACGGGGCAATCCGCCAACTTGGCCCCGGCGGATGGCAAACTCTATGAATTGCGGGATGTCACCGGCACGGTGCCCAGCCTGCCGCTTATCATCGGCTCGATTATGAGCAAGAAGATCGCCGCCGGCGCGGATGCCATTGTCTTAGATGTGAAAGTCGGGACGGGCGCCTTTATGAAGACCTTAGACGAGGCCCAAGCCCTGGCCGAGGGCATGGTGAACATTGGCGAGGCGGTGGGGCGCAAGGTGACGGCCCACATCTCCGACATGAATCAGCCGCTGGGCCGGGCCGTCGGCAACAGCATCGAGGTGCGCGAGGCCATCGCCACGCTCCACGGCGAGGGGCCGGAGGACTTCCGCGAGCACTGCTGGATGATCGCGGCGGAGATGCTCTATCTGGGCGGCAAAGTCGAAAGCGTCGAGGAGGGCGTGGCGCTGGCGAAAGAGACCGTGGCCTCCGGCGCGGCGGCGGAGAAATTCCGCGCCCTGATCGAAGCGCAGGGGGGCGATCTGCGCTACATCGATGAGCCGGAGCGCCTGCCCACCGCCGAGATCATCGAGCCGGTCACGGCGGAGCGCGCGGGCTATGTGGCCGGCACCCAGGCCAACGAGATCGGCCTGGCCGTCGTCGCGTTGGGCGGCGGGCGTGAGAAGAAGGGCGAGCCGATTGACCACGCGGTCGGCGTGACGATGCACGTCAAGGTCGGCGACCACGTCGCGGCTGGCGAACCGCTCTTTACCGTCCACGCGAACGACGAGGCGAAGTATAAGACTGCCGCGCAGCGCGTGCGAGCCGCCATCTCCCTCTCGAATGAGCCGGTGGAACCCCTCCCTCTTTTCTATGAGCGGGTAACCTAACGCGGATCAGCCATCACCAAGAAGGTTCCTTGTCCACCAAATTCTTGTTCATTGGCTACGAATTTGACTGGTTAGGCC
>CAYXVS010000020.1:5873-15070 GCA_964468735.1 uncultured Anaerolineales bacterium
GGTTCCTTGTCCACCAAATTCTTGTTCATTGGCTACGAATTTGACTGGTTAGGCCCTAACGCGGATCAGCCATCACCAAGAAGGTTCCTTGTCCACCAAATTCTTGTTCATTGGCTACGAATTTGACTGGTTAGGCCTGATTCGGCATATCTTTTGGAGGATTTGACAAATTCAACTCTCTAACCTATACTGGATGATAGACGTGTCTGGTTAGGTAAATTCATACGTGCCCCTGTTCTCTATTCCGCAAACGAGAAGTATAGGAAAAGAGTGCTGGGGCACATTACATCTAACACTAACATAACCAGCTATTGTATGATGATGATGGAGGGATGTGAGAGTCACAACGAAGGTTATTCACACTACACAATAAGTATTCCACAACCAATCAGCTTTAAGAAGGAGGACGTACCTATTATGAAGAAGTTAGGTAAGATTTTACTAGTTTTGGGGCTGACGCTGTTATTCGCCGTGCCGGTTTTTGCACAGCGGACGGCTGCACCGGCTGAAGTTGCACCGATTGAGGCTGCAGCTCCTAGGGATGTGCTAGCTCCGAGCGAAATGGTCTCCATTACCATTTTGCACACCAACGATTTCCATGGTCATTTAGAACCTGACTATAGGGGGCGTGGTGGCTCGGCTTATATTGCCACGGCAATCAACCAAGTTCGCGATAAATTTGGTGAAGACAATGTGGCTCTCTTGGATGCTGGTGATATCTCTTTAGGCGCTCCACCGATTTCGCAATTGGTGCTTGGTGAGAGTGCCATCGAAATTTACAATATGCTGGGCTACGATGTTGCTGCTTTTGGTAACCACGAATTTGATCTCGGTAAAGAGGCACTCATTACTCAGACCCAGTGGTCAGATTTTCCGTGGGTTGGGGCAAATATCGTATTCTCTGGAACCGATTATGAGCATCCCGACTGGGTGAAGCCTTACGTGACGATGACTGTTGGCTCGCCAAATGCTGTGACCCTAGGCATCATCGGTGTGGACACCGATGAGACACCAGAAATCACGGTTAAGGGCAGCACCGAAGGTCTGGAATTTACGGGGTTGACTGAGGCTATATCTCACTACTACGATGAGGTCGAAGCCCAATCCGATGTCGTGATTGTCTTGGCTCACATGGGAACCGAGGACAGTGGCCGGTTCAAAGGCCTTAAGACGGTGGCACAGGAGTTAATCGATGCTGGTAAGCCGGTGGATTTGATGATTGGTGGTCATCAGCATGAGCCGCTGTATGAGCCTCTTATGGTCGGCGACACGCCCATTATTGAGGCCGGTTATTATGGTCACTGGGTGGGGCAAGCTGATCTAGTTGTTGACACCGATGCCAAGAGTCTCTCAATCAGTAACTATGATTTGATCACCATTACCACGGAAGCCTTCACGCCCACAGCGGTGATCTCGGATCGCGTAGCTTATTGGGCAGGGCAAATAGTCACCCAGACCCAGAAGCCGGTGGGGAGTACCTACATCAGCCTGACCCGCGATTACAATGATGAGTCGATCATGGGTGATTTGGTGACCGACGGTATGCTTTGGTATACGGATCAGATCGATGATGGAGAAGTCAACGATTCGGTAGACATTGCATTTACCAACCCTGGCGGTTTGCGAGCGAATATCGAGGTAACCGGCACGCTTCCTTACACGATTACCTGGGGCGAGACTTTCGAGGTTATGCCCTTTGGAAACACGTTATTCTTGATGGACTTGACAGGCGCTCAGATTAAGACGCTGCTGGATCAGGCCGCTTCGCTGTATAAGGGTATCCTACAGTCTTCAGGCGTTACTTGGGATTGGTATAACAACGACGCTAACGCTGAGGAACCTAATCCTACAGCTTGGGGTGCTTATAACATCAAGGTTAATGGGGAGCCGATAGATCCCGATAAGGTCTATCGCGTGGTAACCAATAATTTCTTGGCCGGTGGTCAGGATGGCTGGGTTACCTTCGCTGAGGGGACAAACCGCTATGACACGGGATACAGTTTGCAGCAGGGTGTCAGTGATTATATTGGCGCCATTTCACCTATTCAGTCCAGTGATATAGAGATGGACCGGATCACAAAGCGAGATATCATTGTGGAGCCCCAAATGCTCAGCGAGGAACTGGCGGCTGGCGCGATGACCTCCGACACCTTGACCATCTCCAATATGGGCGAGGTCACTCGGACGTGGTGGCTGACCGACGTTCTCGCACAAGATTGGCTGACCCTCTCACAGATCAGCGGTACGTTGGTGCCAGAGCCGGTGGAGATCACGGACACGATCATTATGATGCCGGACAGCATCGATGTATTTGTTGGGTTTGATGCTACGTCCCTGGAGGAAGGGACGTACACGACCACATTGCAACTGACCAGTGATCAGCCGGAAGCCGATCCGGTCGATATTCCGGTCGAGTTGACGGTGAAAACCTATCGGATCTATCTGCCGTTGGTTGTGAAAGGCTACACGGGCACGGTTTTCCTGCCCTAAGACGATTTTTGAATTAGGGTGGATACCTCGGCGGTGGGACGTGCTCCCGCCGCCGAGGTTTTACTTTGATTGTCATTTTATCGAGCCGTGTTATAATCAAATGTGCTTTGGAGGCAAACGAGCATGCCTACCGGGGCCATGTTGATTAGACATGGCCCTCCGTTTATGTAAGGCTCGATAACGCATCTATGATCTAGGTATAATCTTAGGAAGGAGAAAAAATATATGCGAGTTTATCTGAACATTGTGCAGGTGATCCTGAGCGCTGCCCTCATCGTCTTAGTATTGTTTGAGGTGCAAAGCAGTGGGATGGGCGGCGTCTTCGGTGGCTCCCAGACGAGCTTGATTCGCAAGCGCCGAGGCGCGGAGCTGTTGCTCTTCCGTCTGACCGTAGGCACCTCGGTGTTGTTTTTCTTGACCTCAATCATTAACGTGATGGTGGTTGGGTAATTCCCCTTTTTGATGAGGCTCCGGTGCCAGCCGGCCGCTCTCGCATGAGATTCCGAACCATCGAAGCCGACGGCCAGCAGGGGCCTAGATCTATTCTTAACCCTCATATTTTCTGATGTTCCGGCGAATTGGATGGCAAGTGTTGTTGGTCGGGGTGGGTTTTTTACTCACCGTGGCTTTCCTATTCTACATGGCGGCCACCTATACCACGGAGTTTCGGCCGGCGCCGGGCGGCACCTATGTGGAGAGTGTGGGCGGCTATCCTCAGACGCTCAATCCGCTCCTCAGTTTCTACAACGATGCGGATAGCGATGTCACATCGTTGACCTTCAGCGGGCTGACACGCTTAGGTTCTCACGGCGAGGTCCTCCCCGATTTGGCGCTTGGTTGGGAGATCGATCCCACCGGCATCACCTACACCTTTCGACTGAACACCGAGGCCCTTTGGCACGATGGCGCCTACGTCACCGCCGACGATGTTCTCTTCACCGTCTCGCTGCTTCAAGATCCTGACTATCCTGGGCCGCCGGATATCGGCGCGTTGTGGCGATCCGTCGAGGCTCAAAAGGTGAATGATTACACCCTCCGCTTCGTCTTGGATGAAGCCTACGCCCCCTTCCTGGACTACACCACCATTGGCCTGCTGCCGGCTCACAAGCTGGAGGGCGTACAGGCCGTCAATCTGCCTTCGCTGGACTTCAACCGCGAACCTGCGGGGACAGGCCCCTTTCGATTGACCGAGGTCGAAACTGAGGATGGGCAGATCACCGCCGTGAACCTCAAGCGCTTTCAGCGCTATTACGGCGAGATCCCCTATCTGGAAAATGTGCTCCTGCGCTTCTATCCCACGCCGCGCGCGGCTTTGGAAGCCTACCAGCAGGATCAGGTGGAGGGCGTCGCGCAAATTCCCAGCAGCTTGTTGCCCCAGGCCTTCGCCGAGGAGGATTTACAACTTTACTCCTCACCAATGGCCGAGATGTCAATGCTCTACTTTAACGAGTTGATGACGGACACGCTGCCCTTCGATGAGGCGCCGGTGCGCCAGGCGCTGCTCTCCGGCTTAGATCGTCGCGCGCTGATCGATGAGGTGTTGCGCGGACAGGCCATCATCCCGGAGACGCCGCTGCTGCCCGGGTCGTGGGCCTACACCACCGAGGGGGTGCCCTCCTATCCCCACGATCTTGAGCGCGCCGAAGCGCTGTTGACCGAGGCCGGATGGCGCCGCGATACGGTGACGGAGACGTTGCGCAATGCGGCGGGCGATCCCTTCGCCTTCCAACTGACGGCGGCGAATGATCAGCGCGATGTCGCCGTGGCGGAATTTGTCGCAGAGCAGTGGGCCTCGCTGGGCATCTCGGTGACGGTGCAACAAGTCCCGCCGCTCGCGCTCAGCGGCGCGTTGGAATCCCGCAGCTATCAGGCGGCCTTGGCGCGGCTGGTCCTCCCCGGAGACCCAGACCCCTATCCCCTGTGGCACGAGACCCAGCGCACCGATGGGCAGAACTACGCCGGATTCCAGCATCGGCGCATCAGCGAGGTGATCGAGCAGGCCCGCATCACGGTCAATCGAGAGGAGCGGATGACGCTTTATCGCGAGTTCCAGCAGATCTTTATGGAACACGTGCCCGCGCTGCCCCTTTACGTGCCCATCTACACCTATGGGGTGGATTTCCGCGTCAACGATGTGCAACTTGGCCCGTTGATGAAAACCGGGGATCGCTTCAACAACATCCAAGATTGGTATGTGTTGCAGCGGCGCGTCATTGTGAGTGAGCAGGATGAACAATGATAGATTATTTGATTTTGCAGCTATAAGCATCGTTTGGATGCAAAATGATGGGGCGAGCGACGCCAAAGCCCTCTTGTATCTAACGAGCTTTCTTGTATACTTATAAAGATGTCTGTTTAACTAACAACTAGGGAGGAAAGAGTAGTATGACCAAGAAATGGGTTTATCTTGCACGGAACGGCAAGTCCGAATACGCTAAGGTATTGGGACACGAACCAGAACTTCTGGAGATGAAGGAAATCTTCGGAGGGAAGGGCGCCGGTTTGATGGCGATGACAGCGGCCGGCGCACCTGTGCCCCCGGCCTTTACCATCACCACCGAAGCGTGCATCGAGTATATGGAAACGAACGAGTTCTCCGCAGGGATGTGGGAGCAGACGCTGGAAGCTCTCAAGGATATCGAGGAGCAGACCGGCAAGACCTTCGGCGAGGGCGAGAATCCGCTGCTGGTCTCCGTGCGCTCCGGCGCGCGCGTGTCGATGCCCGGTATGATGGACACCGTCCTCAACCTGGGCCTCAACGATGAGACCCGCGCCTCATTGGCCGAACTGACCGACAACGAGTGGTTCTCCTACGATGCGCATCGCCGCTTCATCAGCATGTTCTCCGACATCGTGATGGGTTACAGCCGCCTGCACTTCGAGGAAAAGTTAGAGGAACTGAAGGAAGAAGAGGGCGTCGAGCTGGACACTGAGGTCAGCCTCGAAGGTCTTAAGAAGCTGGTGGAAGAATATAAGAAGATGTACCAAGCGCGCTTTGGCGAGGAGTTCCCCACCGATCCCTACAAGCAGTTGGAACTCTCGATCAAGGCGGTTTTTGATTCCTGGAATGGCGAGCGCGCGGTTGAGTATCGCGATCACGAGGGCATCCCCCACAATTGGGGCACCGCCGTCAACGTGCAGACGATGGTCTTCGGTAACATGGGCGAGGATTCCGCGACCGGCGTGGCCTTCAGCCGCGACCCCGCCACCGGCGCCCACGAGTATCTCTACGGCGAGTTCCTGCCCAACGCGCAGGGCGAGGATGTCGTTGCTGGTATCCGCACCCCGCACCGGATCAGCCTCCAAGGCTCCCGCGAATGGGCCAAGGAACGGGGCATTTCCGAGGAAAAACGCGCCAACAAGTTCCCCAGCTTGGAAGAGATGATGCCCGAGGTCTACAAGGAATTCTTGGAGATCGTCGACATGCTGGAGAATTACTACAAAGACATGCAGGATATGGAGTTCACCATCGAGCGCGGCAAGCTCTGGATGTTGCAGACCCGCACGGGCAAGCGCACCGGCGCCGCGCACGTCAAGATCGCCGTCGATCTTTGCCAAGAGGGCGTGATTGAGAAAGAGACCGCGCTAGAGCGCGTCGAGCCGATGCACGTGGAACTGTTGCTGCGCCCCAGCTTCGATCCCAAGGCCGAGAAGGACTTGATCGCCAAGGGCCTGAACGCTTCGCCCGGCGCCGCGGTCGGCATCGCCATCTTCGATGCGGATCGCGCCAAAGAGGCCGCCGAAGAGGGCAAAGATGTGATTTTGGTCCGCCCGGAGACGGTCCCCGATGAGGTGCCTGGTATGTTGGCCTCCAAGGGCGTGCTGACCCAGAAGGGTGGCGCGACCTCGCACGCCGCCGTCGTCGCGCGGGGCAGCAACCTGCCCGCCGTCGTCGGCTGTGAGCAGATTTCCGTCGATGTCAACCGCGCCCAATTCACCGTTGGCGACAAAGTTGTCAAAGAGGGCGACGTCATCTCCATCGATGGCTTCAACGGTGAGGTTTACGTGGGTAAAGTGCCGCTGATCAAGGCGGAGTACGAGGAGCAAGAGGAACTGATCACGCTGCTGGAGTGGGCCGATGAGGTCCGCGTGCTGGGCGTGCGCGCCAACGCCGACGATGGCGAAGGCGCCAGCGAATCCGTGATGATGGGCGCCGAGGGCATTGGCTTGGCCCGCACCGAGCACATGTTCTTCGATGAAGTTGCCCGCGAGGCCGTCGTGAATATGATCATCGCGAAGACCGACGAAGCGCGCGAGGCCGCCTTGACCGATATTCTTCCCTTGCAGGAAAAGGACTTCGAGGGACTCTTCGAAGCGATGGACGGTAAGCCCGTCATTATGCGCCTGATCGACCCGCCGATGCACGAATTCCTGCCCTCCCGCGAGGAATTGATCGAAGAGGTCACGCGCCTGCGCATCGAAGCGCCGAAATCGGACGAACTGGCCGAAAAAGAGAAGATGTTAGAACTCGTCAACGGGATGTGGGAAGTCAACCCGATGATGGGGTTGCGTGGTTGCCGGGCGGGCATTATGTACAAGGGGCTGACGGAAACGCAGACCCGCGCCTACGTCCAGGCCGCCTGCCGCTGCAAGAAGCGCGGCGTCGATGTTCACCCGGAGATCATGATCCCCTTAGTGGGCCACGTCAACGAGTTGAAGATCGAGCGCAAGAAGTTGGAAGAGGTCGCCGCAGAGGTGATGGAAGAAGAGGGCGTTGAGGTGCCCCTGATGTTCGGCACGATGATCGAGATCCCGCGCGCGGCCCTGACCGCCGCCAAGATCGCCAAGGAAGCGGAGTTCTTCTCCTTCGGCACCAACGACCTGACCCAGATGACCTACGGCTACAGCCGCGACGACGCTGAGGGCAAGTTCCTGATGAAGTACGTCGATGAGGGCATCCTGCCCGAGAACCCCTTCCAGGTGTTGGATCAGGAAGGCGTTGGCCGCCTGGTCAAGATATGCGTCGAGGAAGGCAAAGCCGCCAACCCCGATCTCGAAATCGGCATCTGTGGTGAGCACGGTGGCGAGCCGAAGTCCATCGACTTCTGCCATCGCGTTGGCCTGGATTACGTGAGCTGCTCCCCCTACCGCGTGCCTGTGGCCCGCTTGGCCGCCGCCCACGCTGCGATCCGCAACCGGGAGTAATCTCGCTACATCCGCCGGCATGAGAACAGCATGACAAACCGAGTGGCAGCCCATCACGGGCTGCCACTTGTTACATGAAGAATATACGGAGACGAAAGCATGACTACGTTAGAAGCGTTGTGGGAAGCGCGCCGTGATGCGGAATGCAGTTACCAAGATCCTCATCGTCCGCGCTATCATTTTCTGCCGCCGGCCAATTGGATGAACGATCCCAATGGCCTCATCCAATGGCAAGGACGCTATCATCTCTTTTATCAATACAATCCCCACGGCGCATTTCACGGCTCGATTCATTGGGGGCACGCCGTCAGCGAGGATTTGGTCCACTGGCGGGATTGGCCTATCGCGCTCGCGCCCACGCCCGGCGGGCCGGATGCGGAGGGCTGCTGGTCGGGCTGTGCTGTCGATCACGACGGCGCGCCCACGTTGATCTATACCGGCGTGAATCCCCAGGTCGTCTGCCTGGCGACCAGCGATGACGATCTGCTGACGTGGCAGAAGCACCCGCTGAATCCCATCATCGAGGGGCCGCCAGCCTCGATCCGTGCGCACACGGGTGGGGATTTTCGCGATCCCTTCGTCTGGCGTGGCGACGATCGGTGGTATATGATCATCGGCTCGCGGATCGTGGATCAGGGCGGGATGGTCTTGCTCTATCAATCGGAGGATCTGCTCCATTGGCGCTACGTCCATCCGTTGCTGACGGGCGATGCGCAGCGGACCGAGCCGTTCTGGACGGGGACGATGTGGGAGTGCCCGAGCTGGCTCGATTTTGGCGCGGAGCAGGCGCTGCTCGTCTCGATGCAGACGCCATCCTTGGAGCTTTTGTACGTCGTATATTATGTTGGCGTTTTCGAGGATGAGGATCTCACGTTCACGCCGACCTCGGAGCATCTTGTGGACTATGGCCGCTGTTTCTACGCGCCCCAAGTGCTGCGCGACGAGCAGGATCGCGTGCTGATGTGGGGCTGGCTTATCGAGGAGCGCAGCGCGGCGGCGCAACTGGAGGCGGGTTGGTCCGGCGTGATGTCGCTGCCGCGTGTGGTCTCGCCGGGGCCGGAGGGCTGGCTGCGGATGCGGCCCGCGCCGGAGTTGCAGGCGCTCCGCCGGGCGCATCAGCATCTGGCGGATGTAGATCTGCCCGCGCCCCGCGAGACTTTCCAGTCGCTGGGTGGCGCCAGCGGCTATCGTGGCGATAGCGGCTATCAGGGTGATAGCTTGGAAATCATCGCCGAGCTATCGCTGGGATCGGCGACGGAGGTGGGCGTCAAGGTGCGCTGCTCGCCTGACGAGGCGGAATGCACGCGCATCACCTACGACCGCGCCCGCGAGGAAGTGCGCTTGGATCTGGCGCAGGCCAGCGCTGATCCAGAGCCGGAGCGGGCTGTCTATCGCGCGCCTTTCGTCCCGGTAGCTGAGGATGAGGGGCCGATCCGCTTCCACATCTTCATCGATCACTCCATCGTCGAGGTCTTCGTCAACGAGCGCATCTGCCTCACGGGCCGGATCTATCCCACCCGCGCGGATAGCCAGGGCGTCGCGGTCTACGCCCGCGAGGGTGA
>CAYXVS010000020.1:15170-22779 GCA_964468735.1 uncultured Anaerolineales bacterium
TCTATCCCACCCGCGCGGATAGCCAGGGCGTCGCGGTCTACGCCCGCGAGGGTGACGCCCGTCTCGTCTCCTTAGACGCTTGGACGTTGGCTAACATCTGGCACAGCTAGTTCGTAGTCAGCCTCGGAGCGTGAGCGGAGCGGCGTTGATGCAAGCCAAATTTAGAGGCAAGATGCAAAGTAAAAGTAAGGGTAATCCTAAGCGACAACGTGCAACCTGGATCGTGCTCTTGTTGGTCGCCGCGCTGCTCCGATTCCCCGCCCCTGATTGGGACGCGGGCATCGCGGCGCATCCCGACGAGCGCTTCCTGTTGGACGTTGCGCACCGCACGCCCCTGGGCGGCGATCCCTGCGCCGCCGCTGCCGATTTCCCCTACGGTCACCTCCCCGTCTACGCCGCGCGCCTCCTCATCCTCGCCGCGCCCGACGCCGACCCGCTCTACGCGGCGCGCCTGCTCTCCGGCCTCATCGGCGTGACGTTCGTTGCCCTGGGCGGCGCCTGGGGCCGCGCCTTAGCCGGTGAGCGGGGCGGCCTGCTCACCGCTGCGTTGCTCGTCGGCGCGCCGCTGCTCGTGCAACAAGCCCGCTTCTACACCGTCGATCCGCTGGGCGCGGCCTTCATCTCCGGCGCGATGTTGGCGGCGGCCCGGCGTCGCTGGCGCGTGGCGGGCGCGCTCGCCGGGTTGGCCGTCGCGTGCAAGGCCTCGCTGGGGTGGGGCATTGTCGTGTTGCTCGTGGGGATCGTCCTCACGCGGCGCGATGCTTTTGTGAAGGTCGCGCGCCGCGTGCTGCTCTTCGCCGCGCTCGCCTTCGCGCTGACCTCGCCTTGGGCTGTATTGCGACCCGTCGCGTGCTGGCGCGGGCCGTTGATCCAGGCCGGGATAGTCGCCGGGCGCTACGAGGTGCCTTACACCCAGCAGTATGCCGGCACGCTGCCCTTCCTCTATCCGCTGTGGCAGATGGCGCTGTGGGGTCTCGGCCCAACGGCGACGCTGGTCGGCGCAGTAGGCTTGGGCGGCGGGCTGGCGCGTTGGCGGACAACGACCTCGGCCCGGCGTTGGGCCGTGACGTGGGCTGGCGGGTACTTTTTAGCCACGGCGGGGTTATACGTCAAATTCCCGCGCTATCTCCTGCCGATCTATCCCGTGTGGGCGGCCTTAGCGGCGCTGATGGCCGTCGAGGCCGGACGTTACATCAGCAAGAGATGGGGGCGGCGGCTCGTGTGGGGTTTGCTGCTCGCGCCGACCGCGCTGTTAGGCATAGCGCAGGCGTCACTCTATGGGGAACCGCATCCGTGGATGGCCGCATCGCGATGGCTCTATGCTAGAAGTGACGCCATCGAGACCATCGCAGTGGAGCGCTGGGATCACCCCCTGCCGGCGCCCGCGCCGGAGGGAGATCCGGGGCAATTCGAGCAGATAACCCTGCCCGTCTTCGCGGCGCCCTCGCCGGAGAAGGCGGCTCAACTGGCCGAGGCGTCCGCGCGCGCGGATGTGATCATCTTGGCGAGTCGGCGGGGCTACGGCGCGCTGGCTAAGCAGCCCGCGCGCTATGATTTCAATACGCTGGCGTGGTATCGGGCGCAGCTACAGGCACGCGAGGTGATCGCGTTCGGGCGCTGCCCGAGGCTGGGGCCGTTAGCTCTGAGCGACGATCCGTTGGCCGATAGCGGCCTGCCCGTGACCATCTCCTTGGCCGAGCGCTGTGGGACGCCCTACGCGCTGCGCCTCCCCGCGCTGGACGAGAGCTTCCGCGTCTACGACGCCCCGATGACCTTGTTGCTTCTGGACTGAGGCCGTCGGTTTCGAGGGGCGTTGTCAGCGTTGCGTCTCAGCTCTCCACCACCGCGATTTCATCCTCCATCAGGCCGTAGAGGCGATAGACGATCTGATCGATGATGTGATCGGCGGCGGCGATGCGCCGGACGAGCGCGTGCACGTCGGGCTGATGGCGGCGGTAGACGCGGACGATGTCGCTGAGGTTGGGGACGCGCCCCGCTAACATCTTGACGAAGGCCTTGAAGCCCGCCTCGTCCCAGGATAGACTCTCGTCTAAGTGGCGCGTAGCGCGGCTTTCGGCGTCCACGAAGGGCCGGCAGGCCTTGGCCTTCCAGAGGCTCGTCTCCCACTTGCCGTGCTCGCGCAGAGCCTCGAAGGTGTTGGCGTCGGTGACGCCCTCCAGGTCGAGCCAGAAGTCCTCGATGCGCGTCTGGCGCTCCTTGTGCATCGCGATCATCCGCTTGGCAAGCTGGGCCAGCAGGTCGTGGATCACATCGGCCTGTTCGGGGTCGTGCTCCAAGCGCGCCGCGACGAAGGCTAAGGCGGGCGCATTTGCCTGCGCTAACATCGCCCGTCCCATCGGCGTATCGGCATCGAAGGCGCGCGAGGTCGCCATCTCCTGGATCGCCGCATCGGCCTTGGCCTGGCCCTCCGCTAACAATGCCGCGCGCTCCTCGGCCGGCGTCGTGAAATCGATGCGCCGGATGGGAAATTGTTCTAAGACATTTCCGAAGTATTCAAATTTGCCAGCGTCTTTGCGTTTAGCTGTTTTTTGATGATAAAATTCCCCCAATGAAGCATTCAGTATACTGATCAAGTAGGATAAATCGTAAACAGTGTTTTTAAGAGGGAAAATAGCCCGCAAGTCTCCCCCATCGTTAAAATAGCCGAATTCGTCTAAGTAGAATCTACTTTCAGGAGACATATAGGGGGTGAGAATTCTGGGGATAATGTTTTCGAATTTATCCGCATTGCGAGGATTGCTGATGAACCACCAGGGTACTTTGCGTGATTTGATATCGTATCGTGAAGCTAGAATCTCTCTAAATGGTTCAAGGTAGTGTTGTGCGCCCGGATAGTTGGATAGCTCTATGCCTTCAGTCCATAGCAACAGGTGAGTATTGGTTTCCAAGTAATATCGCCGGACGTCTCCAGATTTGACGAGAGGTCTTAGGAGTTCCTCTTCAATCTGATGCTCTTGAGCTTGCTCTTTGGTCAGGACGAAAATATCGTTGCGCCCGGTTTGCATAGATTGAACGACTTCGCCGATGGTCTGAAGTTCAACTGCACTGCTGCGTATCTTTTCCAGTAGGTTTTGTACAGGCAACCTGTGGAATTCCCATTTTCCCTCCGCGCCCAGTTCACTTTTGTATCTATGAAACACTGAGGAACTCATGTCATATAGAGCTTTCTGAATTTGCTCGTAGGTTATGTTTTCATCTGTTAATTTGACAATCGATGTTGGGATGGAGGGGGTTTGGCCTTCTTGGATTACCAAAATAATTGCCTGGATACTTACTGACGGAAACGGTCTCAGTCCTTGGAAATCGACAATTTGTTCAATATGACAGCACTGCATAACACGCTTCCTAGTAAGTTCGGCTGACTTTGAGTCTAAGAAATAACGTGAAACGATGAAGCCGAGCTTTTTCTCAGTGTTTAATAAACTGATCCCTCGGTCTATAAAGAAATAGAATATATCACTTCCTCCATCGTATATTTCTTTGTAATGGTTTTGTAAGAAATATTTTTCACTATTGCTGAGATTGCTGATGCGGAAATACGGCGGATTGCTGATCACCGCATCGAACCCCGCCTCGTCGCCGTGACGTTGGCCTTGCTCATCGTAAAACACCTCCGGGAAGGCCAGTTCCCAGTGGAAGAAGCGCTGCTCCGCCGCGAGGGCTTGCGCGCGCCGCACGGCCTCCTGATCCATCAACGCTTCCGGCTGCCCGATGGCCATCAGGGCGGCGTCGTACGCGCCCGTGGTGAACTCGTTGCCGAAGTAGGCGCTGGTCCATAGATCGGCCACCGCCTCGAAGGGGGCTTTTAGCTTGCGCACCGCCTGATTGGCGGCGTTCTTGGCCCGCACCGTGTCGTAGGAATCGCTCTCCTGCGCCGTGATCTCCAAGATGCGGCCCATCACCGTGGGCAGCTTCTCGATCAGCCGCATCTCGAAGAGATTGGCCTGCCGCGCGCCCGTCTCGTAGCGCGCCGCGCGCTCTCGCAATTGCTTTTTGGTGAGCATCACGGGCGGCGCTTCGCCCAGGGCATCGACCCGCGCGCCGATGAGCGAATCGCCGCACTTGAGGTGATGATCCAAGAAGCCTAAGGGCTTGTCGGCGGCGAAGGTCGCCAGCCAGAGGCTCAACTTGGCCAACTCGACGGCCAGCGGGTTCTTGTCCACGCCGTAGATGCAGCGCTCGACCACGCGCCGCTTCCAGAAGGTCAGATCCTCCTCGGAGGTTGCCTCTGCCGTCTCTGTCGTCACAGAAGGATCGGTGGCCAACGCTATCGCCAGATGCTCGGTCGCTTCCACCAGAAAATGCCCGCTTCCCATCGCTGGATCTAGAATTTTGAGGTTCAATATCGCATCCACCAACGCCTGACCACCAACAGATTCGCGTAATTGGGCGACCAACGGGTCTATCGTATGGGCCACGATGTATTCGACGATGTACTGGGGCGTGTAGTAGGAGCCGGTGGCCTTCCGTTCGCCGCGATCTGTCGCCAGATAGATTTCGCCGGCCGCGCGCTGATCAACGATGTGCGCGTCGGCGGGAGCCTCGGCGGCCTTGACCCAGCGCTCGCCGTTGCCATTGCGGATCGCGACCATCGGCTCGGCAGCGTAGCGCGGCTGATATTCCAACAGCCCCTCGTAGATCGAGCCTAAGTGACGGACGCCCAGCGTGCGATAATCGACGAACTCGCGCCCGGTCTCGGTCTCGCGACGGCTCACCAGATCTAACGCCCGGATCAGCGCCGCGTCGTCGATTTCCTTCTCGTCCAAGAAGGGGTGTTGTTGCGGGTCAAAGAGGCCGCCATCGTAGCGGGGCACGTCCAGCGAGCGGTTGAGTTCGGCATCGTCGCCGCCGATAATCCGAAAAAGTGTCTCCAATCGGCGCCAGACCATCGTGGTGCGCGCGACCCGCGCCATACGCTCGTCGGCGATATCTTGCGTGATCCGCGAGAGGCTGTAATACTCGCGGTATAGCTCGTTGTCCATCGGCAGCAGGCCCCGGCTCTCGCCGTAGAGGATGAAGAGCAAGCGATAGAGCAGGTAGAGGCTCTGATCGTAAATCTCCTGCAGATGGTCCGGGCCGAGCGCGTTGGGCGCCAGATCTAAGAAGCCCTGCATCAGACAGTGGAGCGCCTCGTAGGCGTTCTCCTCCAGATCCTCCTCCAGCGCGAGGGCGTAGGCGCGACTGCCGGCCAGCACGTCATCCAAGAAGACGCGCCCCTGCGCATCGGGCCGGAAGGCCGTCTGAGCGAAGAAGCGCGTGAAGTAGCGCATCAGGCCCGGATCGCCCTCCTCCAGAAGATGGATCAGGTCCACTTCGTAGTAGATTTGGAGCCGCTGGCTGGTCTCCCGGTGCACGATGCGCCACAATCGGCCATTGGTGAGGATGCCCCAATCCAGCCTATCTGAAGACTCAGCCGTGATGCGAATGTAGGTATCGATTTGGAAGCTGGGGTTCTGATCCGCGAAGCTTGGTCCGCCGCCGCGCTTCTTCTTGCCCAGCGGCGTATCCCAACGCTTGACCTCGCCGACGGCCAGCGCCTCGGCGGTGTAGGCCGGGGCGCCCTGGGCGCTCGCGGCCTTCTGGCGCGCGCGCTCATCGGGGAAGAAGATGTAATCCGGCTTTTTGATGTAGGCGTCTAAGCCGGGGATCGCGGCCTCGCGCTCGAAGGTATGGCCTAACTGGGCAAAAATCGGAGTGAACCAGTGATCCCGGAGTTGATCCTCGTTGTAATCGGTGAGCTGCTCTTGCTCCTCGGCGTAGTGCGCTTGCAGCCACGTCAAAAATGCCTCGGCCTCGGCTAACGCTTCGCCCCACCGTGGATCGCGGGGCAGAATGTTCTCCAGGTAGTGGTCGGAGAACAGATAGCGGTTGCGATGGGGCGCCTGCGCGCCCATTTTCAATTGCCAGGGGTGCGCCATAGGGGGAACTCCTCGGAAAATGGGTGATTCAGCGAGTCAGCGGATAAGCGAATGAGCGCGGGTCTTTCGGATTTTGCCGGGCAATCCCCTTAGTAGCCCTAAAAATAGCCAGAAATCGCGTGTTTGTGGGGATCACAGACCTTTTTCGCGTCGTTACTGGGTTGCGGGTGGGGATAGTATAATTCCACCCGGCGAATTCCTGAAGAACCATGAGCGCTCCTTACAGCACCGCGCGCGCCATCCCGCCATCGACTAAGAGCGTGACGCCATGGATATACGAGGCCGCCGGGGAGAGCAGGAACGCCGCTGTGCGCCCGAACTCCTCCGTGCTCGCCATCCGGCGCAGCGGCACATCCTGGGTGATGCTGGCCGCTTCCTCGTCGGGCGTCGTTACATTCTGCTCGGAGCGCGCGCGGAGAATCTCATCGACGCGCTCGGTGCGCGTCCAGCCCGGCGCGATGGCGTTGATGCGGATATTATCCGGCCCCAATTCGATCGAGAGGCTCTTGACCATCCCAATCACGGCGGGACGCAGGCTGTTGGAGAGCGTCAGACCGTCCAGGGGATGGCGGACGGTCACGGAGGTGTTGGCCAAGATGCTGCCGCCGCCCTGCTGTCGCATCACCGGCACGACCTCGTAGGTCAAATACACCGCACTCTGGATGATCTGATGCATCGTGTCTTGCCAGATCCACGGCTCCAGATCTAAGAAATGACCCGGCATCGGCCCGCCTGTGTTGATGAAGAGCGCGTCGATCCGCCCAAATTGCTCTACCGTCCGCGAGACGAGGTGATGGACATCGTTCGCCTCTGAGACATCCGCGACGACGGGCAACACCTCCACGCCCGTCTCATCCGCCAACGTCGCGGCGGCTGTATCGAGCGGATCGGCGTTGCGCGCGCAGAGCACGATCTTCGCGCCCTCCTGCGCCAGCGCTTGCGCCGTCGCGTACCCCAACCCCCGACTGGAGGCGGTCACCAGAGCAACGTTATTCTTGAGCTTGAGATCCATCGCTATCTCCTTCTATCTGATCGTATGGGATGAGGCCGTTAAATCCATAAGAGTTTGGTTTAGACCTGACAGGTTTTCGGAAACCTGTCAGGTCTGGACGAGTAATGCATCCTCGCGGAAATGCAGTTTTGGCGCTTCCTTCCTGTCTTTTTCCCCATCAACCCCAGGCCAAAACTGCCAAGATGTGATTTCACAAAGTGAAACACACCCCAATGCGTTCCAAAATTAGGGTAGATTTATTGTCGTAAGTTCTAGATCGTTGAAAATGCAGTTTTGGCGCTTCCTTCCTGTCTTTTTTCCCATCAACCCCAGGCCAAAACTGCCAAGGGATGTTTCACACAGTGAAACACATCCCAGTGCATTCCAGAATGAGGGTAGATTCATTGTCGTAAACGCTAGATCATCCTCGGAAATGCAGTTTTGGCGCTTCATTCCTGTCTTTTTTCCCATCAACCTCAGGCCAAAACTGCCAAGGGATGTTTCACACAGTGAAACACATCCCAGTGCATTCCAGAATGAGGGTAGATTCATTGTCGTAAACGCTAGATCATCCTCGGAAATGCAGTTTTGGCGCTTCCTTCCTGTCTTTTTTCCCATCAACCCCAGGCCAAAACTGCCAAGATGTGATTTCACAAAGTGAAATCACATCCATTATACC